>JBFFMM010000135.1:0-8130 GCA_041554075.1 Draconibacterium sp.
AGTAAATTTACCATGGCTCATAAGAAAGGTGTAGGTAGTTCGAAAAACGGACGCGAATCGGAAAGTAAACGACTTGGAGTAAAAATTTACGGAGGTCAGTTTGCAAAAGCTGGTAACATTTTAATTCGCCAGCGAGGAACAAAACATCATCCGGGAGAAAATGTAGGAATGGGAAAAGATCATACCCTTTTTGCATTGATTGACGGAACTGTTGTTTTCAGAAAAAAACAAAATAATCGTTCATTCGTATCGGTTGCTCCAATTGTTGACGTTGATGTTGCAGTTGCTGAAGCTCCTGCCGCAAAAGCAGCTCCGATTGTTAAAGAAGTAAAGGAAGAAGCTCCAAAGGCTGCTCCTAAAGCGAAAGGTGACGATTTGAAAAAATTAGAAGGTGTAGGCCCAAAATTAGCTGAAATTTTAAATGAAGCTGGTATTACAACTTACGCTGAATTAGCTGAATCATCAGTTGAAAAAGTACAAGAAATTCTTGAAGCAGCAGGAAGCCGTTACGCTTCTAAAGACCCTGCTCCGTGGATTGCAGAAGCTAAAACATTAGCTTAAAAGATTGATAAACCAGGGATTATCCCCTGAAAAATATAAAACTCTTGTCGCTTGCGGCAGGAGTTTTTTTTGTTGTACAAATACCTGTCATTTCGAATGCAGAGAGAAATTCGCCTGAACTTGTTTCAGTATCTTTAAAAACAAGCTATCATTGATAAGCAATTGAGAAATCTGTTGTTCAGATTCAAAGATTCCCCAATCCTTTTTCCTTCTAAATGACAGAACTTTCAACTTTTCTTTAAACTTTGACCTACAACCCGAAACCTGCAACTAATAACTTTCTGAATTAAACTTTTCCTTGTACATTTGCGCTGCATTTTAAAACAGAGAAATATGCTCAACTTAAAATTTATTCAAGACAATCCCGAATTAGTAGTCGAGAAATTGAAACGTAAAAATTTTGACGCTTCAGAGATTGTTTCAACCATAATAGATCTTTACACTCAGAAAAACAAACTGCAAAACGAAGCAGATCAGGCAAAAGCCGAAATGAATAAAATTTCGAAAGAAATTGGCTTACTGTTCCGTGAAGGCAAAACAGAAGAAGCAAATTCAGCCAAAGCGCGCACTTCTGAGATAAAAGAAAATATTAAACAGTTTGATACTGATTTTGCAAGCATTGAAGAAAAAGTAAACAGTCTTTTGGTTTTGTTGCCAAACCTACCTCACGAATCGGTTCCTCCGGGAAAAGGCGAAGAGGATAATGAAGTTGTAAAATCGGCTGGAGAAATTCCAGCGCTGCACGAAAAAGCTGTTCCTCACTGGGAATTAGCAGAAAAATACAATTTGATTGATTTTGAGTTGGGCGTTAAAATTACCGGTGCAGGTTTTCCGGTTTACCGTGGAAAAGGTGCTCAATTGCAACGCGCGCTTATCAACTTCTTTTTAGCAGAAGCATCGAAAGCTGGTTACGAAGAAATTCAACCGCCACTTGCTGTAAACGAAGCCTCAGGTTTTGGAACCGGACAGCTGCCCGACAAAGAGGGTATGATGTACCACATTACAGCTGAGAATTTATATTTGATTCCTACGGCAGAAGTTCCGGTAACCAATATCTACCGCGATGTAATTTTAGATTCCAAAGATCTTCCCTGCAAAAATACGGCTTACAGTGCTTGTTTCCGTCGCGAGGCAGGTTCGTACGGGAAAGATGTTCGCGGATTAAACCGCTTGCATCAATTCGATAAAGTAGAAATTGTACAAGTTGCACATCCAGAAAAATCGTATACTATTTTAGATGAAATGGTTGCACACGTTGAAGGTTTGGTTGCAAAACTTGGATTGCCTTATCGTATACTTCGGTTGTGTGGCGGTGACATTAGTTTCACTTCAGCTTTAACCTACGATTTTGAAGTATATTCAACTGCACAGGAAAAGTGGCTGGAAGTAAGTTCAGTTTCCAATTTTGAATCGTTCCAGGCCAACCGTTTGAAATTACGTTTCCGCGAAGAAGGTATTAAAAAGCCACAATTGGCACACACTTTAAATGGTAGTGCACTGGCATTGCCACGAATTGTTGCCGCCTTATTGGAAAACAACCAAACTCCGGATGGTATTAAAATCCCAGAAGTATTGGTTCCGTTTACTGGTTTTGATATGATTAACTAAAAAATATTCTTAGAACATCATTCCGAACTTGATACGGAATCTCATTAGATGCTGAAATAAATTCAGCAGGACAAAAAACAAAAAGCCCGGAAGGATTAATCCTTCCGGGCTTTTTTTATCAAGCAATATACTTTCAATAACTCAATTTTAGGTTTCAGGTACCAACTTAATCTCTTTTGCTCTACGGAATAATTCAGCCAGACAACGTGCCGTTAAATCAGCATCTTCAAGTGCGTTATGTTTATCTCGCGTACGTTCCATATTCAGAAATTCAGCAATCGCATCCAAACTTAATCGCTGTGGAAAATCCATCTGGTTTGCCTGCAATATATACCTGTAAAACAGCATAATATCCTGAAGGTCGATAAACTGATAGGCAAATGGCCAGGTCAGATTAATCACTTCATACGACGCCTTTAAAAAGCTAATATCATTATTAATGCCTTGCCCACAAATCTTAAGGTCTCTCATTGCCTTTCGCGAAGTATATTCTCCTTCAATTTGCAGCCACCCCTCTAACTCGTCAAGCATTTCTTCCAACGACGGTGCTTCTTCTAATTCGAAACGAGAAATACCGTGTATTCTTTTGGATCCAGGATCAAAATCGGCCTCATTCTCCGGGTAAATCAAAGACTCAAATTCGCTAATCACTTCAAAGTCCTGATTTAATAATACAGCACCTATTTGAATAATATCATGCGTTCCGGGAAGCGATCCAGACATTTCGAGGTCGATGCAAAGGTATTGTTCTTCCATATGTTTAGTGTTTTTTGTGAAAGCGTATTTACTTACTATGTTTGTCTCCTCGATAAATGTAATATTTTAACCCGAATAAGCATAAAAAAGAAAAGCCCATGAAATCAAAATTCCACAGGCTTTTAAACAGTACCAACTACTCAGTACTAATATCTAATAATAAACCTATACTTCACCATTTGCAATCAACCACTCAGCAATTTGCACTGCATTTAATGCAGCACCTTTTTTAATCTGGTCGCCGACACACCAAAAAGTAATACTATTCGGATCGGTAACATCCTGACGAATACGTCCCACGTAAACATCGTCTTTTCCCGAAACAAACAATGGCATTGGGTATTCATTTTTTGCCGGATTATCGACCACTGTCAATCCTTCGAAGTTTTCAAAAGCCTCGGTAACTTGTGCCGCAGTTAACGGGCTTTCAGTTTCCACCCAAATGGCTTCAGAGTGAGCACGTGCCACCGGAATACGAACACAAGTAGCACTAACCTCGGCATCGGTATGCATAATTTTTTTGGTTTCCCAGTTCATTTTCATTTCTTCCTTGGTATAATCATTATCCAGGAAAACATCAATGTGTGGGATAATATTCATGGCCAACTGATGTGAAAATTTCTCCACTTTGGCCTCTTTCCCCTGTGCTACATCAAGCACTTGCTGCTCCAATTCAGCAATTCCTTGTGCTCCCGCACCACTCGCTGCCTGATAAGTAGCTACACGTACCCTTTTTATTTTTGATAAATTTTCAATAGGTTTTAGTGCCACAACCATCTGAATAGTTGAACAGTTTGGATTGGCAATAATATTACGCGGTCTGATTCTCGCATCTTCAGGATTTACTTCAGGAACAACCAGCGGCACATCGTCAACATAACGGAATGCGCTCGAATTGTCAATCATAATTGCTCCGTGTTTGGTAATGGTTTCAGCATATTCTTTCGAAATACCGGCACCGGCTGAAGTCAGAGCAATATCAATGTCTTTAAAATCATCGCCATGTTTGAGTTCCTTAACTGTTAGCATTTTACCCTTAAATTCGTAAGTTTTGCCCGCACTTCTTGCCGAACCAAAAATTATCAACTCATCCATGGGGAAATCTCTCTCTGCAAGCACTTTCAGGAACTCCTGTCCTACTGCACCGCTTACACCAACAATTGCAACTCTCATCACGTAAAATTTTAAATAATTTATAGTCTATTACTGTCTAAATGTCCGTCAAAAATAGTATTTTGCTTCTAATTGAAATGTAATGAAACCCAATCTACCCAAAATATTAACATTCTTGTTACTCCTTTTTTCTTTTCATCTCTCAGCACAAGAAATATGGCGCGAAAGTTTTTCCATTCCCGACAAAGGTGTTTGGGGTGTTGAAGGTGAATCAGCTATCGAATACGATTTTGAACAAATTACTGAATGGACTCTGGATTATTCCAATGTTTTGTTGACCAATTCTGATGATTATGCAAAAACCGTGAGCACTTCTGGAGGGCGTTTTGAATGCCGCGATTGCAATGGAGAAGCGGTTTGGCGTTCAGAAATTATTGATATATCAAGGCATAAAAATGTTTCCATCCAACTGGAAGCCAATGAAACAGGAAGTGGAGCAAACGAAGAAACGAAATATCTAAAAGCCTATTTTATTTTGGATGGAAGTGAGGAAACTCATTTCGAAACAAACGGAGAACACTATGGCAATTGGGGATCAGCCTTGATTGAACAAACAAAGTTAAATGGAAATAAACTTCAGATAGTAGTTTATTTGAACAACCACTACTCTGCCGACAAGGTGATTTTAGATAAAGTTGTGGTTAGTGGCGAAGAAAAAGATCCCGTCACCATAAATTCAGGGAACGTACTTATTAATGAAGTACTGTTTAACCCGGTTCCCGGTGGTGACGATTTTGTAGAGCTTTACAATAACTCCGATAAACGGATCCCATTAAAAAAACTCTACCTCGCTTCGCGTGACAACAATTTAGAACTTACCCAAATCTATCCTCTTTCGAACAGCAAAAGTATTTTTGAACCGAAAAGTTACCTGGCACTTACCAAAGACACCAACGATGTTTTTCCATGGTTTACCATCGAATGCCCGGAGTGTTTTTTGCAAATGGATAAATTCCCATCGTTTAATAATGATAAAGATTATGTGGTGCTTTTGAATTCAGGAATGGAGGTAATTGACGAGTTTTATTACAACGAAAAAATGCACGTGCCACTGTTATACGACCGGGAAGGAATTTCGCTTGAACGCGTTTCTTTTTCAGAAGAAACCAACGATAAAAACAACTGGCATTCAGCTGCTACCGAAGCCGGATACGGAACCCCGGGTTATAAAAATTCACAATTCGGGAACAAGGATCTGGAGAAAGTTTCGGTTACTTTCGAACCTGAATCTTTTTCGCCCAACAACGATGGCTACAACGATATTTACACCATAAGTTTTGCTCTTGACAAACCCGGCTACCTCGCCAACATCTGGATTTTTGATTCATCAGGAAGATTGATCACACAAATTTGCAAAAATAATATTCTGGGAACTTCCGATAAAATAAAATGGAATGGTGAAGATGAAACCGGACAACGTCAAAAGCTGGGTGCTTACATTGTACTGGTAGAGCTATTTAATACTGAAGGTTATGTAAAACAATTTAAAGACGGGGTAGTTTTAACTGATATTTTGGAGTAAAAAAGTGTAACTTTCCGACTAATTCTGCTACCAACTAAACGAAATTCTAAAAACATAAAATACTCAATACTAAAATCACATTACTCAATACACTTCTATGAAACGTAACTTTTTCTACTTTGCCTGGCGTGAATTTTTGCGATCGGCTTCGAAAAACAAAAACATGGCTACCAAAGGAATCCTTATTTTCTTTGCCATCTATTTTTCATTGGTCGCCTTTTTTATGGGTTATCAGTTAAGCGAAAAACTCGCCGATGTTGAATATCCAATGCAAGCTTTTAACGCAGTGGTATTTGTCTATTTCGGCTTCGAGTTGATCCTTCGGGTAATGATTCAAAATCTGCCAACCTTTGGGTTTCAACCCTTTTTATTACTGCCGGTAAAACGCAAACGTATTGCGCGCTACATGCTTAACAAATCGTTGTTGCACTTTTTCAACATCATGCCGTGGTTTTTGGGTTTGCCATTTATTTTAAAAGTTGCGGCACCAACACTCGATACTCCTGCATTCTGGGCATGGTTGGCAGCTTTATTTTTTATGATTTTTGTGAATCATTTTCTGGCTATTTACATAAAATGGCGCACCAACGAATCCGACAAACTGTTTTACGCATTTTTGGCAGTAGCAGCCGGAATAACTGGAATCGACTACTTTGGAGTATTCGATATTACCGGAATTTTAGGTGAGATTCTCGACTTTGTAATTGCCAATCCTGCAGCTGCGGTTCTGTTCCCAATTCTTGTGGTTGCTCTTTACTTTCTAAATCAAAGCTATATCAACAGCCGCTTTTATCTCGATGAACTTACGAAACAGAAAAAGCAGGGAACTACTCACAATTTTTCGTGGCTCAACAATGTGGGCGATTACGGAAAAATGCTTTCGCTGGAAGTTAAAATGATTATGCGAAACAAACGCCCAAAAAATACAGCAGTTATGTCGGTACTTTTCCTGTTTTACGGCTTGCTCATTTACCGCGACTACAATGCCGATACTCCCGACATTATTCTGGTATTGGGCGGTATGTTTATGACCGGGGTATTTGGCATGATGTATGGCCAGTTTTTCCCGGCCTGGCACGGAAAGTATTACTCCCTGCTGATGTCGCAAAACCTAAAAATGAAACAAGTGCTGCAATCGGCCTTTTTTCTGATGGCTGTTACCAACGTCGTTTTTTACCTGCTTTCGCTGGGTTACATGTACATCACTCCTAAAGTTCTATACATTCATTTTGCGGTAATGCTATACAATGTTGGCGTTAACTCGTGGGTAATTTTTGCGCTCGGCCTTAACAGTAAACGTGCCATCGAACTCAACCAACGTGCCATGTTTAACTACCAGGGAGTTGGTGCCACACAGTGGTTAATGTCGTTCCCGGTTATTTTTGGACCAATGGCTATTTTCGGACTTCTATCGTGGCCTTTTGGCAGCATTACCGCCTGCATAATATTTGGTGGCATCGGTTTAATCGGCATTATTTTACATCCTCGTTTAATCGATTATTTTACCAAACAATACTTAAAACGTAAACATAAAATGATTTACAATTATAAAGCAAGCTAAAAATGCCGGAAGACCGAAGTCAGAAGTCGGAAGAAAAAATTTAATAATAAATAACAACTCACATAATGATACAAATTACAAATTTAGAAAAGACATACAACGGAACTACCGTACTTAATTTACCGGAATTAAACATTGAAAAAGGAGAGATATTTGGTCTGGTAGGAAACAACGGTGCAGGAAAAACCACATTATTTTCTTTGGTTCTTGACCTGATTAGGGCCAGTCGTGGCAAAGTAATAATCAACGAAATTGCAGTGGCAAAATCGGAAGACTGGAAAGAGCTGGTTGCGGCCTATATTGACGAAAGCTTTACAATTGGCTACTTAACTCCCGACGAATATTTCGAATTTATTGGCGAATTACGCGGGATGAATGCCAAAGACGTAAGCAACTTTTTGGATGACTACAAAGACTTTTTCAAAGACGAAATTCTGGAGAAAAAGAAATTTATCCGCGACCTTTCAAAAGGAAATCAGAAAAAAGTAGGTGTGGTTGGCGCTTTAATGGGCAATCCGGAAGTAATTGTGCTGGACGAACCTTTTGCCAACCTTGATCCTTCGTCGCAATACCAGCTGCGAAATATTATTAAAGAATACGCCCAGCAAAAAGAAAAAACCTTGTTGATTTCGAGCCACGATCTGGACCACGTTGCCGATGTTTGTTCGCGAATTGTAATTCTCGAAAAAGGTGAAATTGTGCGCGATGTGGAGAAAACTGATTCCACGTTGGCAGAGCTGGAAGAATTTTTTACAGGAGTAAAAGCAGAGCCTGATTTTATGAATAAATAAATACAATCTACTTATTAAAAGTAAAGCTCGCGTAATTATTTCGACAGCTTTTTTTATGCCTAAAAAAACAAATGTTTAAAAATAGTTATTCTTACACGCAACCTTTTCTACATTTACTCTATCTTGAAAAAAACCATCTATAATGAAAACTAAACTTA
>JBFFMM010000136.1:0-8039 GCA_041554075.1 Draconibacterium sp.
CAGAAGCACAAATGCTTCTGCTGAATCCTTCAATGCAAAACTAAAAGCATTTAGAGCAGCTTTGAGAGGAGTAAGCGATATCAAATACTTCCTTTTTAGAGTAGCGAAAATATTTGCTTGAAAAATACAAATCCACCGGATTTTACGGGTGATCCGTTTTAACGATTAATTAGAAAATAAACCCACTACTACTAAAAACAAAAATCCACTCGCTAGAGGAGCAGATTTCCATTTTTTATAAAAAGAAAAAGGGTAGAACTTCATGGACGCTTTTTGATGATGATTGATAATCTACAAACCCCTTTACACAAAACCAATCAATAGTGAAGTCGCTCTACCCTAATATACAAATCCTTATTTATTTATCTTTTTGTTTCGTTATTCGGTTACAACAACCGAGCCAAAAAACAACACAACCTGATATACAGAACCTTAACAAAAACACAACAATCTTAGCAATCTCCTTAAGGGACAAGTGTCCCATATCGGGGAGTTACATTAAAAGTAATGTGAAATAAGTTTTAAGTAAAAATTACATTTTCGAGATAAAACGATCGATTAAGGGGGAATTTAATCAAGAGGATCGACGGTAAAACGAACGCTTATAAAACAAGATCGACTTTACCATAAATTCTCAGATTGATAGTTGAATAAAAAGCCCGATTAGTCAAAAAAAACAATGAAACGAGGCTTATTACCTAATAAATAAGGAGTTACACAAGTCTGTTTTCAAAAAGTTATCAACACCTTTTTCATAAAAAAAATCCATCAAATTTCTCTGATGGATCTTCTGCGGAGAGAGAGGGATTCGAACCCCCGGTACCTCGCGGTACAACGGTTTTCAAGACCGCCGCATTCGACCACTCTGCCATCTCTCCTGAGCGCGACAAAAGTAGAACTTTTTTTTTTACCTCAAAACACTTTTTTATATATTTTTAGAAAAATACTGAAAAAAAAGAACTTGATGCATTTGGTTTTTTAAAACATATTTCTGAATTTAGCTAAAACTTAAAAAGTTCACCAAAACTGTTGATTTTACTGATGTTTTAAGAACTTTTACAAGTAAGGATTTAAATTAATTCATAATATACATAAGAAAATATTAAGAAGTAAGTTACTTAATTTCAATCACTTAATTAATTATTTAAAAAATTTGCCTTATGAACAAAGCACAATTAATTGATGCTATGGCTGAAAAATCAGGCCTAAGTAAAGCTGACGCGAAAAAAGCTCTAGATGCATTTGTAGCTGCAACAACTGACTCACTGAAAGGTGGTGACAGAGTAGCTCTTATTGGATTTGGCTCATTCTCTGTATCTGAACGTGGTGCAAGAACAGGTAGAAACCCACAAACTGGTAAAGAAATCATGATTCCAGCGAAAAAAGTTGTTAAATTTAAAGCTGGTGCTGAATTAGCTGACGCAGTTTCGTAAAAAAACGAATAAAAAAATTGATTTTAGGGGAGCAAATTGCTTCCCTTTTTTCTTTTTTGGGAGTACAGCAAACAAATAATATGGTATGAATAAGAACTTTCTGGACCATTTATCGGAGTATATAACTCCAAAAAGAAACGATCTGTTTAATAAAACTATAGAAATGCGAACCAGGTATATCACAATTGTACTTGAGGATATATTTCAATCGCAGAATGCAAGTGCTGTTTTACGTACTTGTGATTGTTTTGGAATTCAGGATGTCCACATTATTGAAAACAGAAATGAATTTCAGGACAATTCGGAAGTATCCTTAGGATCGTCGAAATGGCTGAATCTAAAAAAATACAACGAGGCTGGAAACAATAGTCTTGAAGCGGTGAAGCAATTAAAAAAGCAAGGTTACCGAATTGTTGCCACAACTCCACACACCAACGATCAGGAACTGCCCGATTTTGATATTTCAAAAGGAAAAACGGCTTTGGTATTTGGCTCGGAACTTCCCGGAATAACAGAAACAATTTTAAACGAAGCCGACGAGTTTCTTAAAATCCCAATGTATGGTTTTACCGAAAGTTTTAACATATCTGTTTCAGCAGCCATTATTCTTCATCATTTAACCTTAAAAATGCGTCAGACTGAAAATCTGGAATGGCAACTTAGTCAGAATGAAAAAGATGCATTAAAACTAGAATGGATTAGAAAGACACTTAAACGAAGCGAATTAATTGAGAAGCGTTTTTGGGAAGAAAACAGGAAGAGTTGACAATAACAGTTCTGTTTTATGCGTGATGAGAGGTGTTGCTTTTAAAATATAACACAATATATTATGAGTCAAGCGAACCAGACGATTTCAGCATTGCCCGCTTTTCAAAGAAAGGAAAACATCAAAACCCAAAAAATAATGTTTGGCTTTTTGGTTTAAAGTGATGGATACCCGATTGTTCATGAGCTGTTCGAAGGAAATACAATTGAAGGGTGTAATACCAAGTTGATAACAAAATACCGCATAATTGCTTATTCCTGTTCTGAACAAATATACAGAAAGACTTAAGATTGACCAGCCAATTGCTGAGCTTTCAATTTTCAAATTTACTACTCGTCGCGCAGAGCTTCAACCGGATTGATAGTGGCAGCTTTCCAACTTTGAAACGACACGGTAAGCAATGCGATTCCTACTGCCAAAATACCGGCCAAAACAAATATCCACCAGCTTAACGAAATTTTATAGGCAAAATTTTCGAGCCATTTATCCATGGCAAACCAGGCTACCGGACATGCAAAAACAAAGGCCAAAACAACCCACTTTATAAAATCACGGTTTAATAGCCGCACAACTTCAATCACACGGGCACCGTTAACTTTTCGTACACCAATTTCTTTTGTACGTTGTTGGGTTACAATAAGTGCCAGTCCAAATAATCCCATCGAGCAAATAAATAATGCAATAATTGTAAAAATAGACAGAAGCTTTGCCTGCAACAATTCGGCTTTATACACTTTCTCGTACATGGCACCAACCGGTTCGTATTGAAAAGGATATTCCGGAAATAGCGAGCTCCAAACGGTTTGCATATCTGCAAGTGCCTCTTTTTGTTTTCCGGGTTGAAAGGCAACCACAAAATTTAATAACCACAAATTTTCGCGCTTAAACATTACCAGAGGCTCAACCTCCTTTTTAAGGCTCGAAAGATGAAAATCTTCTACTACACCAATAATTTTACCTTTTGGTATTGTTATTCCTGTCTGTTCTCCTTGTTGAAAAATCAGTTTAAATTCTTTACCAACAATTTTATCGGGATTCGAATAGTGAAGCCGTTTCATTGCTGCCTCGTTAATGATGTATTCTCCCGATCCCTCGGTATCTAAATTATTTTTGGTGAAATTTGTTCCGCTTAAAAACGACATATGAAATAGCGACGCAAAAGAATAATCACAAGGAAACACGCCAATCCGTTCGTATTGTTCATTTTGTTCATTGGATTGATAGCCTTCCAGTTCGAAAGGAAACATATCGTTTGCTTCGCCACCGGGAGGTTCCATCATTGCCGAAACCGATTGAATACTGTTGTATTTCATTAATTCGGCTTTTAGTATCTCAAACTTTTGCTGAATACTGGCATGCACCGATTCAAAAACAACGATATTGTCTTGCTGAACACCCATTCCGTTTTTAAAGGCAAAATTGGTTTGCCGGCTAATTACAATTACCGAAATGATAAGAGCAATAGAAAAGGCATATTGAAATACAAGAATTCCTCGGTTTATGCCCCCTTGTTTTTTGCTTGTGTTTGAACTTTTGCGCACGGCATTCATCGACGAAAATACGGGCTTAAGCATGGGCAACATTCCAAAACTTACACTCAAAACCGTAAATGCCAGAATAACGGCTAAAGCCAATGGGAAATTATTGGCTAACAAATTGAGTTGATATCCACGATAAATAGCTGAATTAACAGGTGTTATAATTACAAAATTAAATATCAAAGTTGCCGCTGCAATAAATATTCCTTCGGTAAAAAAGTAGCGAATTATCTGTCGTTTTGAAGAGCCCAGTAATTTATTCACAAACAAATATTTGGCGCTGAATCCGGCCATTCCAATATTCAGATTTGCATAATTACTTATTGAAATTAACAAGAGAATAAGAGCTGCAATGGCAAGCACATAAATGTTTCGGATGTTTCCGTTTGCCTCAATCTCGCGCAATTTGTTTGAATGCAAATGTATATCCGTCAGTTTTTGAAGATGCACTTTGGTATCCATTTCTTCGGGAGATTCTGCCCTATTTTCAAGCAGATAATTTTGAATACCCGATACAACATTTTCAGGATTTGCATTTTCGGCAAGCGCCAAATAGGTCCAGGCCCAACCATATGTAAAACGGTCTTGCACAGGAGTGGTGATCAAATCGGGATGAAAATGGCTGTTCGAAGGAAAATCTTCCATGACTCCATTTATCGTAAACTTCTGCTCTTCGCCATAAAACTGACCTGGAGGTATGCTTAAAATTTTACCTATCGGATTTTCATTTCCAAATACCTTTTTCGCAAAACTTGCTGAAACAACCATCGAAGCGGGATTACCCAATACCGTTTCTTTATTCCCTATAGCAAGTTCGGCATCAAAAAACTGAAAAAAAGTACTATCGCATTCAAAAGCTTGAGTTGTGTTGTAAAATCGGTCGTTGTATTTCATTACTCCACCGCGAATCGGTCGGAGTCGGACAAAGTTTTCTATTTCAGGAACTTGTTCTTTTAATTCGGGCAAATATCCCGGATTTACGATTCGCGCAAAATGTTTCCCATCTAAAAAATCGGGGTCGGTTAAGGTATACCGATAAATGTTAGCGGCGTTTTTATGGTAACTGTCGTAGGTCAGTTCATTTTTCAGAAATAGTGTAATAAATAAAATTCCGACCAACGCCAGACTCAAACCAATTACTTTTACAAAATAAAGAAAAGGCCGCTTGATCAAATTACGAACTACAACTTTTAAAATCATCATTTAATCCATTTTAATTCTCAATAAAATTCAGGTCTTTTAGCCAGTTTATAAAGCTATTTTGCCAGGTAGCCACACTGTTTCCACGTCCTATTCCCGAATCGAAACCATGTGTTCCTTTGGCATAAATATGTAATTCGGCAGTTACCTTTCGCTCTAATAGGGCAGTGTAAAGTTGAATACATTTATCGGCCGGAGTAACATCATCCTGGGCGCCATTTACCAAAAACATGGGCGGTATTTTTTGTTTGTGTTTTACAGTATGATAAATGGCGTTATTTATACCCGGATAAATAGGGCAAACAAAATTGGGATTGGTATTTTCTTCAAATTTGGCATAACCGGGCAGCTGACTTTCGAAAATGGAAAGAGCCGCATACAACGCCAGTGCTCCACCGGCAGAAAATCCGGCAATACCAATTTTATTTTTGTCGATGTTTAATTTTTCAGACTCACTACGTAAAATATGAATGGCTTGCTTTGCATCGGCATAAACTTCGGGATTATATGCATCGCGTTCCAGTTTAAAACCTTCGGCATCGGCGTTAAAAGTCCG
This sequence comes from Draconibacterium sp., assembly GCA_041554075.1. Lineage (GTDB taxonomy): Bacteria > Bacteroidota > Bacteroidia > Bacteroidales > Prolixibacteraceae > Draconibacterium. The sequence goes on from JBFFMM010000136.1 coordinate 5,494, forward strand.
GTATTTTAATACCAGCGATGTAATTCCGCGATCTGCCAGCCAAAGAGCAAAATCAGCTCCTTCGCGGTCGAACCAAACATCACGAAAACCTCCACCCGGACAAATTACAACTGCCACTCTGTTTGCCACATCCTTTTTTGCTTTATACAAAGTATAAGTGGGTTCCGACACCTGACTAAAAACCCTGTTCTTTTGCGAAGGTGAACTTTCATTTACTGGTTCTTCACGCACCTTTTCTTGTTGATAGTCAACCGGATTATTTGGAATCCCTTTTCCCCAGAGCGGATATTCTTTTGATTTTTGAGCTGCAACAGGATTTGTCGTAACAATCAGAAAAAGAACAAACCCAAATCCAATTCTAAGCAAGTAGTTCATAAGCAGTGATTTATTGTTCCCGAAAATTAGTTTTCTTCTTTTACATATCCATCTTTTAAGGTAATAATTCGATTTCCGTACTGCGCATTTTCTTTCGAATGTGTTACCTGAATTATTGTCATTCCCTCGTCGTTTAGTTTTTTCAGGAGTTTCATAATCATTTCGCCTTGTTCGCTGTGCAAATTACCGGTTGGCTCATCGGCAAGCAAAAGTTTTGGGCTACCAACAATGGCACGTGCAATGGCAACCAATTGCTGCTGTCCCCCGGAAAGCTGGCTCGGAAACAAGTCCTTTTTAGCCACCATGTTAAACCTATCCAACATGTCAGCTACCATTGCCTTACGTTCTTTGCTTTTTACTCCCCTGTAAACCAAAGGTGTTTCAATGTTTTCGTACACATTCATTTCATCGATTAAATGAAAAGCCTGAAAAATAAATCCAATGTGACTTCGATGATACTGCACCTTTTGTTTTTCTTTCAGTTTATTTGCATGATCGCCTAAAAACAAATATTCGCCCTGACTGGCTTCATCCAAAAAGCCAATAATATTTAACAAGGTTGATTTACCTGCACCACTGGGTCCCATTATCGAAACAAATTCGCCTTGGTCAATATCAAGATTAACTCCTTTTAATACAAAGGTTCGTTGGAATTTAGCGTCGTAATACTTGTCGATGTTTTTTAGTTGTATCATGTTTAAATTTTATTTTGTTGTTTATTAATTGTCTGAATCATTGTTTGGTTACCCCTAAATCCCCTGTAGGGGACTTTAAGTCCGTATTATTTTCGTATTGTTTATTCCCATTTATCATTTTCCAACCGATGTAGTTTTTGTTTTGGTTCTTCCTTTGGGAGTTAGAAGGTAAAAATAAAAACGGATTATTTATTCATACCTCAACGCCTCCATCCCGACACATCGGGATCTTCACACTTCTCACTACTCGTATCGGAGAGCTTCGACCGGGTTTCGCGTAGCTGCTCTCCAGCTTTGCCAGCTTACTGTCAGCAATGCAAATCCCAATGCAAGCATACCTGCCAATGCAAAAACCCACCAACTTAAAGTGGTTTTGTAGGCGAAACCTTCAAGCCATTTATCCATGGCATACCATGCAATGGGCGTGGCTATTACAAAGGAAATAGTCACCCACTTAATAAAACTTATATTCAGCAATGTCAAAATCTCCGATACTTTTGCTCCATTTACTTTCCTGATGCCAATTTCTTTGGTGCGTTGCTGCGATATAAACAGCGACAGGGCACTTATTCCAATAATACTTATTAATATTCCGATGGCAGAAAAAGTAAAAAGAATAAGACTTAATATGGTTTCAGCTTTGTATTGTTCTGCAATCTTTTCGTCAATAAAAAAGTAACTCATTTCCTGATTTGGATAATATTCATTCCAGATGGTTTTTATTGCATCCATTCCAACTTGCAAACTTCCACCCCCCAAACGAACATGAATAAACCTTGCGCGATTTGTTGATTCGTCTAACCAAAAAGCAAAGTCGCCAATGCTTTCATGTGCCGAACTATAATTAAAATCTTCAGCTACACCAATAAAATTAATTCGCATTTCTCCCGGTCGCAAAGGTGTGGAATTACCATAAGCTTCTAACGCATCCATACTTCCGTGGCGTTCAATCAAACGTTTGTACAAATGATTATTGATTACCATCCCTCTAACCGTATCAGCCGATGGACTAATCCAGTTTTCGATTAGTTTAATATTCATTGTTTTTAAATAGTCGTAATTAGCAAAAACAAATTCAGCTGTGCCATCAATTCCCAAACCATCTAAAGGAAACCCCTGTGACGGATATCCAAAATGTTGGGCAGTCATTCCAACCGAGGCAACTTGACTTTGTTTTTTCAATTCGCTGGCAAAAACTGCGGGGTCTTTCGAAAAACCTTTCAAATGCAAAACCACCACATTCTCTTTATCGAAACCCAAAGGTTGGTTTAACACAAAATTGATTTGTTTATTAACCAAAAAAGTACCCGACATTAAAATTATAACGATGGCCACCTGCCCTACCAATAAGGATTTCAAGACATAATTACCCGAGTAATTAGCTCTTTCAGAAAGTATATCAATGGTCGAATTTCGGCCCAATAAAAACACCGAAACAAAGATTGCGGTTATTCCCAGACAAATTGTAAGAACTGC
>JBFFMM010000137.1:0-7896 GCA_041554075.1 Draconibacterium sp.
AAGAAACCTGTTCCATTGGGTATAAGCTTTCCATTTGCGTTTTGTGCATAAATAAATACGACTGTTTTTTTGATATCGTCAGGGATAGTCTGACTTTGAACTACTGTTGGCAAGAAAAATAAAAGGATGTAAAAAAGTTTCTTCATAGCTTTTTATTTAAATTGTGGGTAACGTACGTGGAACCCAAAACTTTGGGTTATATCTCTATTGTCACTTTGGGTTATACCCCCAAAGTGGGTGTGTAACCCAAGTTTTTGTCTAAAGTAGTTCATCCAATGGATTTTTAAAGTTCTTAAAATTATGTTCCGAAACATGTGTGTATCGTTGTGTGGTTTTTACACTCTCGTGACCTAACCAGGCTTGAATAAACCGGATATCCACTCCTTGCTCCAATTGGTGTGTTGCAAAACTGTGGCGCAACATATGCGGATAAACCCGCTTTGTAATTTTCGCCCTTTGGGCAGCATTTTTAAGTAAAATTGCAATATTCTCCGGCGAGTATTGCCCTCCTTTTTGCCCTTCAAACAACCAAATTCCAGGCTTATATTCACGATAATATTGCCTGAGTAATTTTAATAAGACTTTCGAAAGTTGAACGTACCTGTCTTTTTTTCCTTTTGCACCCGAAATCTTAATCATCATCCGCTTCGAGTCTACATCATCAACTTTTAGATGAACAAGCTCACTTCTCCGGAGTCCACAAGAATAAATGGTAGAGAGCAGGGTTTTGTGTTTCAGGTTTTCGGTGGTTTTTAAAATGGCACCAACTTCTTCCTTGCTTAATATATCAGGTAAAATCTTTTCTTTTCGCGGACGCTCAATTTCATAAACCTGCCTTGCTTTTCGAAGTACTTTTTCAAAATAAAACTTAATGGCATTTATTCGTTGATTTTGCTCGCTGGTGGTAATATCCCATATATTAATAAGCTCCAGGATATAAGCATTAATTTCTTCTCCACTTATTTCTTCCAGGTCTCTTTCGCTGAAATAATGCAGGAAATCTTTGAAATACGCCACATAGGTTTTAATCGTACTCCGGCTATACCGTTTTTGTGTCAGCATTTCAAAATATCCTTTTGGCAATTCAATGTTCCTGCGGTAAGAATAATTTCGCTTAAGCTTTACTTTTTGTTCCGGTTCGGTAGTTATTTTCAGCGCCGAGTAATCAATGTAAGCAATATCGCGTAGTGCTTTATAAAAATGTCCTAAATCAAAATCTTTACTCCATATCAGCCAGCACCCGTGAGATTTGCTCCAGTATGCCGGGAATAATTCTTTTAACCTGTTTTTAATTTCCTGATTGTAATCAAAACGCACTAAAACTACCTGCTGTTGGCGGTGTTCTCCAAATTCGAGTTTTATTTGCGGGCGCGTATTCAACGGTTATGGTTTTATTTGTCGTATAAAGTTAGCAATCTTGTTAAACATAACAACGTTGGTTTGAAAATTAATCGACTAACCTACGTAACTCGCTGATTACAAGACCTCCCCGGAGCTCTATTTGTAACTTTCGCAGGGCAACGAAAGCTTCACCGACTCCTCATTAGTGCTTTCGCAGGCATACGCTGCCATCAAATAGTTCTATTTACTGCTTTCGTGCGGCAACGAAAGCTTCACCGTGTTCTCAAAACTGCTTTCGTAGGGTTACAACAGTACTTTTGTTGATAATTTAGTGCTTTTGTAGCTTTGCATAACGACTTTAAGCATCTCCGTGGGCCTTTCGCACGTATACAACAAGAGCAAATTCTCTACAACACAACAATCGGTAAATAACACCAGGCGATTATTTACGTATCTGTTTTTTATGCTAAGTAACACAAATACGGCTCTTGACTTTTGCAAGCGTATGTTCTATATTGCATCAACACATCCAAATAACACAGCCATGCACACAGCAAATAAACAACACAATACACATACACCCACAAATAATTACAACTAATTTTTATGAACTTTATAGTAAATTTCCCTTTAGCGCGCTTGCGCAACAACGACTATTTTCAGTTTATGGCTGATGTAAAAGGTCTGGTAACGCAAGCCACCCCTGTAGCACTTAATGTGGAGGAAGAGGCGGTAGAATTCGACAATAGTTTTACCGAATTGGACGAAGCAATTAATGTTGACCAGGGAAGTGTATTCACCGAAAAGATCCAGGATGCCGACCACCGACGCGACTATACCTGGACTGCACTAAACGGACGGGTAAAAGCAACGCTTTACAGCCCGATACCTGATGAAGTTGAAGCTGCAAAACACCTTGAACGGGTTTTTAATTTGTACGGAGGTATCAGATACCTGTCGTTGAAGGAACAAACAGCAGCTGCAACCAACCTGAATAACGACCTTAAAAAGCCGAAAATGGCTGCGCATTGCAACACCATAGGCATTACACCATGGGTTACAGCACACGAAGCCGAAAACAACGCCGTAAACGACTTGCAAAACCAGCGCGACAGCGAAAAAGCAAACCGCAATGCCGCAAAGGTGAAAGAAGTTCGTTTGGCTTTCGACGAGGTTTACAATAAACTGGTAAACCGGATTAATGCCATAGTTACTATGCGTATGGCAACTGCCGTGACCGAAAACTTTATTCTCGAGGTGAACCAGAAGATTAAAAACCTTGAAACTCAGCTTGCGGCCCGACAGGCGCACGCTGCTGGCGGAGAAGAAGAACCGTCTGACACTCCCCCCGAAGAATAACAACAAAATTGGTATGTGTATAAAAAGCATCCACCCTGCGGGGTAGATGCTTTTTTTAATACCGCTTTTTACCTCTCCCTGATCACCAGCATCTACTTATCTCGAACACATTGTCGTTCTGAGCGCAAAACAATGAAGCGAAAGAAGCTTTTGTACAATTCAAACTTTAGAGGACAGCAGTGTTTGGTATTATTTTCGTTGAATAAGTCCCCTTTTTAATAGGCGACCGAATTGCCGGAGCTATAATCTAATCCATTACAAATTTTACCCCAAACGAAAACATAGAGGCTTTAAAAGCCGAGTTACGCGAGTAGTTGTTGTATTTGAAATCGATACTCTTTAAGCCGAATTTCCAGATGTGTCCGCTGGTAAAAATGTCGGTGTAGCTAATTCCAAAGCCGTAATTATTGGCATTAAATTTTGATAAGTCGTAATCGGAGGTGTAATATTTTTCGGTAGAAAGATGCCGGTTGTAAGGTGCAAAATAGTCGGCCGCCGTTTGATTGTAATAACGGTACGAGGGATAAATGGTAAATTTATCGGTGATTTTTATGGGCAGCTCAATGCTGGCTGTATTCGAAGTAATTCCCCAGTCGTCGAAATAATAGCGGTAGTAAGTACGAATGGAAATACGCTCGTTTACAAAATAATTCAAACGGCCTCCAATGGCAATTTTCAAACGCGAATTGGGCAGTCGTTCAATGGCGTCGGCCAAATGAAAACTTTCGATAAAGGAGTCTTCCACGTCGCTAAAGTACACGCGTTGAAAAGGTGTTGATAGCTGGCCTTTTTGTAAAATCACATCCGTAGAAATCATTCCCTGCATACGCGCCGACAATACTTGCGAGAAGTTAAATCCGCCCGAATACGAATTCCGGCCCTTGTCTTTAATTTCGGTAACCCGAGGATTGTAATCCGGGTTTCCGGTAATTTGATTTCGTACAAATAAAAAGTCGTTCAATCCGCTGCCACCTTGCTGAAAAGGCCTTAATTCGCGCGGATAAATAAGACTCCAGCTGTCGATGTAAATATTTCCGTGAAGACTTAACTCAGTATTTGTTTCGTTGAACAACATGGTGTAGCCTCCTCCAAAACCAAGCGAAACATAGTCGTATTCCTGAGAAAATGAAACATCGGCCGACCAAACCCGGTTGCGGCTGTCGGAACTGTGACTAAAGGTGGCAACTCCATTTGTCCAGACATCGGTTTTTGACGCACCGCTACTGGCCACAAAAGGATTGGCCGGATTTTTACCGTCAAAGGGATCGATGTTACTCGACGATGCCGAAGTATAAGCCGAAACAGAGCCGTTAATGGTTAACACATCATCGTCGTTTAAGGGGATTGAAATCACCAACGATGAGGATAAATCTTGTAATTCTTCTGTTCCTTTTCCGCCGGTAACCGCGGCATTCTCGCCATCTTGCTGGTAATAATTCAGCAGCATGTCAACCTCAACACTTTCCAATACGCGTTTTTTATAGCTGTCGGAATTATTTTCGGTATTTTCCTGGGCACTTAACAGGCCTGCTGAAAATACAAGTACTATTGCTAATAATAATCTCATTTTTTGATCTTCACTTAAATTCTTAAAACCCTGTATTAATTGCAGCCGCAACCACCGCCGGTTTTTCCTCCGTTAGCTCCCGAGGCTGCTTCGCGGTACGATTGAAAAGTTGTTTGAAACTTGTCGACACTCCGATCGCTCAACGCCATATCCTTGTCGTTAAGGTTCACTTTTTCGTACTCTTTTACAACGGTACACGAACTGAATACCAACAGCCCAACTCCCGCGAGTAACAGTAATTTTTTCTTCATTCTGTTTCAATTTTAATGTTTTCCGATTTATGAATAGTTCCTTTATCGTCGATAATAATACATTCGATTTGGGGCAGCTGGTTGATGCGATCCAGACCCACGTCAATTCCCATTACAAAAATGGAAGTAGCCAGTGCATCGGCCAATTCGGCCTGAGGCGCAAAAACCGTTGCACTAATAATTCCTGTGGCGGGATAGCCGGTTCGCGGATCGATAATATGCGCATAGCGTTTCCCGTTAAAACTGACATACTTTTCGTAATCCCCCGATGTAACCACTGCACCTTCTTTTAAAGGTAAAAGTGCAAAAGCTTTGTTTTTGTTCATGGGGTTGGTAATGGCCACTTTCCAATAGTCGCCATTGGGTTGTTTGCCCCAGGTATTCATATCGCCCGATGCATTAATAATTCCGGCTGCAACACCTTTGTTCATCAGCAGTGTTTTGGCTTTATCGGCAGCATACCCTTTTCCTATGGCGCCAAAACCAATTTTCATTCCTTCCTTTTTCAGAAATACACTTGTGGCACTTTTGTCCAGTTCAATGTTCTGAAAACCAACGCGCGCTACCGATGCTTTTATTGTTTCTTCCGAAGGCATTTCAGTCATACTTCCATCAAATTTCCAGATACGATCCATGGAGGCATAGCTAATGTCAAAAGCGCCGTCGGTTAATTGCGAAATACGAATGGCCCGCTCAATCAACGAAAAAAGCTCGGGTGAAACCTGAACCGGTTTTATACCTGCATTGGCATTAATTTTTGAGGTTTCCGAATCCGCATCCCACGACGAAATGAGTTTTTCGATACGTGAAATTTCGGCAACAGCTAAATCTATGTAAGCATCTGCCTCGGTTTGATTGTTGGCTACAACCGTAATTTCGAAACGGCTCCCCATTAATTTTAGGGTGCGTTTATACGGTTGTTGGGCAAAAATTTGAAGCCCGGTTGCCATAAAAAGCAGTATGACGATGATACTTCTTGTCATTAGTGTATAAACGATTCCAGGTGATTGATGTATTCTTTTGGCGTCATTTTTTTATAGCCGGTTTCGCCCAGCACTTTACCGTTTTTATCGATAACAGCAACAAAAGGAAAATAACCCTTGCTGTTGTATTTTTCGGCCAGTGCTTTGTTGCGTTTTACTTGTTCCGAATCAAGTTGATTTGCTTTCTTTCGCGGGAAATCAGCTTTGTAAAGCACGTAATGTTCTTTGGCGAAAGTTTTAAATTCGTTCGATTGCCAGATTTCTTTTTCCAGTTTCATACAGGGTGCACACCAGTCGGAACCTTGAAAAACCAGTATAATCGTTTTGTTTTCAGTTGCCGCCAACTCTTTTGATTTTTCGAAATCAGTCTGCCAGTCTTGCGCAAATAATGAACTCGAAACAAACAGCAGAATAAGGCCTGCCACTACCTTGTTTGTTATAAAAGATAAATTTTTCATGTTTTTGCAATTTATTTTAATACGTCTGCCTTAGCTTATTTTCTTATTCTATTCTTCTGTGAAAATGAACGATCAAATTGAGAATTGATTTTTGGTTAAACAGAATAGAACTCTATGAATTTTGTTTGTATAACTATTGAACATCAGAAAAGTTTTGAAAACGGAGCTATTTAACAGTTTTTAATGAAAAGTTATTGCTGATACCAAGTTAACAACAAAATGCCGCATATTAACCTTCTATGTTGTAATCCAAATTTATAATTATCTTTTTTCTCATATTCAACTACTTATTGCTTTCAGTATTTATACTTCGGGCAATACAGAGCCAGAAAGTTTTCTTTACTTGGCAAAGAATTACTGGGTTCAACACCCAGTAATTCTTTAAAATATAGAAACCTTCGGTATAAAACTTCGCCGTTAGTTACTTCACTTGGCTTTTCAAATGTGAGCTATAAAAACACCCTTCTATCAACGGACATTTCAAAGAAGCCGCATTGCTGTGTTTAATTTTTATAGGTAAGAGCTGTAGCCTGAGTTAAACAGACACCTTAATGGGCTGCAAGGTTAATATAACAGTCTCTTGATTACCTTGAAAATTTTTACGCTCAGTTTTGATTATATTACTGTACAACAGAACACACATATTCTTGTTTGTTTTTAAGTACATATCTTATCCTGTTTAATATCTTTTTTGCTATTCTTATTATGGCTTCGTTTGCCTCCATCCGGCTTCGCAATTGGTTATATTTTAATGTCAGTGCAGGGTCATGTCTGATTGCTACCCACGCAGCTTCTACAATGCTTGCCCTTAATGGTTTATTGGCTCGTCGGGTTATATTTCCAACCTTTTCTTTTTCCCCCGAAGAAAAGGTTGTGGGTATTAATCCAATATAAGAACAAAGTTTATCCAGGGTTTTAAACCTGTCGATAGTTTCTATTTCTGAGAGAAAAGTTAGCGCAACTATCAGGCCTATGCCGGGAATACTCCTCAGAAGAAGTATGTATTTTGACAGGTGACTGTCGCTATTTAATGATCGTAAATGACGATTTACTTTTAGTAATTTCTTTCGTAAATGTTCGGCAGTATCAATGGTTTCCTGTAAAACCAGTGTGCCGTTAGCAGTTGTGGTTTCAACTGTTTTTAACCATATAATAAAACGGGCTGACCAATATTTTGATGCAATATTCAATTCCTCGGGGATGGAAACTCCTTGTAGGTATAAAAATGACTTGACCCTGTTTTTATGGCGGCACAATTCTTTCATTATCGTTTTTCGGTAACGAACCAAACTTCGTAGCTCTTCAATTTCCTTGCTCAGAATGTGTATTCCTTCCTGTTCCCCATTCTTTAACGAACGACATAAGCGGCGGCTGTCACGGCGGTCTTCTTTCTGTTTACGGTCTTTATCTGAAGTTGGAATATCGGCAGGGTTAACCACGATATTGCAAATACCATATTTTATCAACTGCCGATGAGCACTAAAACCACAAAAACCAGCTTCGTAAACCGAATAATAGTTCCCTCCGGGAAAATGCTTTTGCAAATAATTGAATAATAAGCCGGCATCAGGATTTTGAGAAAATGTTTTATAAACTACTTCATCTACCATTATTGTAACTGTCCAACTTTTTAAATGCACATCAATTCCGATGTAAATGTTTTGCCCCTTAAAGCTTATTGTTGTAATTTTAGTTTTCATAAGTCTTCATTTTTAGTTTTTAATAATTTTGTCATTATTCAAATTACTAAATATTGAAGACTTATGCTTTTACAAACATACAGCCTGAGTTCGATTTAAAATATGTCCACAGCTTTCGCTATTTTTAGTCAGAAATTTTCTTTATTTTTTGAAGGATTATCGGGATAATTCGAGAAAAATAAAGGAAGTTTATGGAAAAAAGAGCAAAGTCAATATGAAAAGTCATACTTGCGCCAT
>JBFFMM010000138.1:0-7797 GCA_041554075.1 Draconibacterium sp.
AAAGGTTCCTAAAAATAAAGACCTCCAATTCTTCCCATAAAAATGTAAAGTACCTGCTCGCTCATGTTTCCTGATGTATTGTTTTGATGTAAGAAAACATGAAGTAGGGATTCTAACATATGTGATTTCTATTTAGAACATATTTTTTAACTAAAAAGGCCGCTCCAAGTGGAACAGCCTTTCAAATATTGTCAGAATCTATCTGCTAATAGAATTTAGATCTTTTATCATCAATTTCAACTGCGTTGCGATGAGCCTGGAAAACCTGAGATGAAACACGGTAGTTGTTTGTTTGTGCTAAACGCATTTTTTCAGCGGCCACATTAACTCCGGGAGCTTCAGTTTCAGAAGTAACCATTACAACAAATACACCGTTGTTTCCGGCTATTGGAGCTGATATCTTATCAACTTCCAAACTTGAAACGGTTCCTATTACGGCAGGTTCCAACCCAATTCCAGGAATTGAAAATGAGTTAAAATTAATATTAGTGGCTGTTTGAACTTCAGTATCAAGGGCTGTTGCAACAGCAGTAAGATCTGATTTTCCAGCTAAAGCTTCTTTGGCTTTTTTAACTAATAATTCGGTTTTCTTTTCTTTTACAACAGCCAGCTCAACAAGGGCTTTTACATCATCAAACGGAGCAATACCTTCTTCGGTAGCTTCCGAAAGAACCGCAATTACAAAGTTATCGCCTAATTCAAAAATTGGTGATTCCTGTGTTGTCTGCAGAATATCGTTTACTTCTGCATCGTAAGCAGCTCTGATTAGTTGCCTTGCATTTTCCAGTCCCACAATCTGACGATCGTTTTCGCCAACATTAGCAACACGTTTTGTTAATTTTTCGGCTTCAACTGCAGTGTCAAATGCTTTTTTGGTTGTGTTTTCTCCGGCAAATTTACTTGCTTGAGCGTAAGTATTCTGGTATGTTTTTGTACTTGGTACTACATTTCGTGTTAAGTATGCTACCTGCACTTGTGGTGTTAATTTTCCACGTTTGGTAGTTTGAATCAAATGAAGACCAAATTGTGTTCCAACAATAGTTACACTATCAGTAGTATTGTTGAACGCTGCATCTTCAAATGGTTTTACCATTTGGTTGCGTTTAAACCAACCTAAATCGCCACCATTAATTGCCGAACCCTGGTCGGTTGAATTTTCGCGAGCCAGTTTTGCAAAATCAACACCATTTTCAATAGCTGTTTTTAGGCTGTCGGCTAAAGTTTGGGCTGCTACTAATTCTGCCTGCGTTGTTACTTTTAATAAAATATGACGGGCTTCAACTGAATCAGGCATCATTTCCGATTTGTGAAGTTTGGCCAGTGTAAAAGCATCGTCGCTGGCGTAAGGGCCAAAAACGTCGTTTACTTCAGCTTTTTCATCAAAAATCCATGCAGCAATGTTTTCAGGAAGATCTTCTTTTTTATTCCAAACGTTTTCGAATTCTACATCTGAATTAGAGTTGACAAATTGAACATTGTCTTCTGCTTTGGCAAAGTCGCTTTTTATATCTTCAATCCATTCTTCTGCGTCTTTATAGTCTGATTCGGAAGGTGTTACAGCATACGTTATGTATTCAATTCTTCTGCTCTGCTCTTCTTTGTAATCGTTTTGATTTGCATTGTAATAGGCTTTAAGATCCTTTTCTGTAACAGTGACTTCATCATTTTTTACAGAACTGTGAGCCAGTGTAACATAGTCGAAATTTACTGTTTTGCTTCCTGCTGTTGCACTTGCCTGTGCTTGTTCGCTGGTCACATAAAGTCCTTTACCAACCATGTTGGCATATTTCGATTGTGTACGTTCGTCAACAATTTGTTTTTCTAAATTCAACCAATAAACACGCTGATCTTGCGCAACAGCACCTGTTTCGAGGTTCTTTAAAAAACGAACTACCGAAGCTCTGTCAAACTGTCCGGTTTCCGGGTTGCGGAAAATTTGCTGAACGATTTGGTGAGGATTGGCTCCCTGAAGCATATCGAAAAGTTCGTCGGAACTTACTTCAATTCCAAGGTCGTCATACACTTCGCCCATAACAATTTTACTTATTGTCGATTGCCATGCCTGATCTCTCACTTGTGCCCATGCGTTGTCGTCTAACTGGGTGGTTTGGTAGTTTTGTTTGAATATTTCAGCCAAGTCCTCTACTTGTTTCTGAAATTCAGGATATTGAATTGATTCTCCATCAATTACCCCCACTTCTAAACGGTTTTTTTGAAACACTGACGAACCCCCTTTGATAAGATCACCAAGAATAAAGGCGGCCAATGAAACACCGATTACAATTGCTACTAATAATCCTGCTTTTGTTCTAATTTTTTGTAACGTTGCCATTGATTTACAATTATTTTAATGCAAATTTTATTTGATTTTTTCAGGCTACGAAGATAACAATTTTAACAATTCTACCTCGATATTTATTTATTTTTTGACATCACTGATTTTGCTTGGGTAAAGTATTGATAAATAATGTTTTGAGTAGCGTGCTCGAGGCGGTTTATTCGTTTGAAAGAGTGAGTTTTACCAATTCAATTTTTGTATTGGTGGCTTTTAGTATTTTGAAATGGAAATTTCTGATTTTTATTTGCGAATTTATTTTTGGAATACTTTCATGGTAAAAAAGAATAAGTCCGGCGAGGGTTTCAAACTCTTCTGTTTCAGGTAGGTCTAAAAAGTATTTTTCGTTCAGTAGATCAATTTCTGCTCTACCCGAAAAAATATATTCGTTATCGTTGATTCTTTTCTCAATAATATCCCGAACATCGTGTTCGTCTTCAATTTCGCCAAATATTTCTTCTAAAATATCCTCGCTGGTAACCATTCCCGATGTACCGCCAAATTCGTCAACAACAATGGCAATGCTCCGGTGTTCCTGAATAAAAGTACTCAGCAATTTATTGGCAGGCATAGTTTCCGGAACAATCAGCACTTTTTTTATGAATGATTCAATTGAATCGGGGTTCTGGAAAAGAACCGACGAATGAACATACCCGATAATATTGTCGATGTTTTCGTTGTAAAAAAGAATACGTGAATAACCTGTTTCAACAAATTTTTGACGTAAATCGGCAATGGGCGCACCAATTTCAAGCATCTCAATTTCTGTACGAGGCACCATTATTTCGCGCAATTTTACTTTCGAGAAATCAAGTGCATTTTTAAACAGTTTAATTTCGGTTTCAACATTCTCTTTTTTTTCCATCCCCGAGTTTTCGGGTTCGTTTATAAATTCATCCAAATCAATGCGGCCAAAAACCAGGTTTTTGTTGTGCGAATGCACATCGGTTTTAAAAAAGTGCTTTAACAAAGAGTTGGTAATTCCGATAGAAAAACGTGTGACAGGATAAAACAGAATATAAAAAAATGCCAGTGGCAGAGAGAATATATTTAAAAGGTTGTTGGGAAAAATACGAAATAAGGTTTTTGGTAAAAACTCGGCAAATACCAATATAATTAATGTTGAAACGATAGTTTGCAACAAAAGAATAATGGATTCGGATTGAATGTAATTTCCAAAGGCAGGTTCAAGAATTGTGGCAAAAGCAATACCGTAAACAACCAGTGCGATGTTGTTCCCAACCAACATTGTCGCAATATAATGTCCACCGTTTGTTGTAACAAATTTTAAAATACGCGAATTAAACGGATCCGATTGTTTATCGAGTTCCAACCTCAGTTTATTTGCCGATACAAAAGCAATTTCCATCCCCGAAAAGAAGGCGGAAAGTAGTATTGTAACCAGAATCAGCAAATAGGCATTCATAAAGTTCTATTTAAATTGTAATGTTTGTGTTTCAGGTTGTTTGGTCTTGTGTTTCTCGGGAGGTGCGGTTACTTTTTCGGTAGTTTGTACAGGTTCATTTCCTGCTTCAATATCGATGTAAAGTGTACCTTGTACTTTTTTTATTATCCAATCAGACATGTTTTGATCCGAGGTAAGACCAATTCCAGTAATAATTTTGTTTTCACTAATAATTTTTACAAACTCTTCAGTATAAATTTTTTCTGCTTTTTCTTCCCAAATCAGATGTTCTGTTTTTAACGTATCGCCTTGTGCATTGGTGACAACTACATTATTTTTAGCTTCCCATTTCTCATCTTTCACAAACTGTTTCGCATAATCTGCAGAAATAGTGGAGATAATTTGCTGTTGGGCATCGTATTTAATGATTTGTAATCCTTCAGGGAATTCGAAATAATTTTTCCCTTCATTTTCAAATTGAAGTAATTTGGGTGCTTTAAGCGAAAAACGCACCTGTCCGGAATCGGTGGAAAGGTTTTCGAAATTTATTGCTTCCTGAATGGGGAGATCCTCGGGCGAAGTAAATGCCTGAATTTTTTCTATGTTATTTTCCTTGCATGCATAGAAAAGTATTGCAGTTCCCAGAATGAGAACTGCAATACGAATATTTTTGATTAAGTGAAAGATTTTAGAATCTAACTTTTGTTGTTTCATTTATCCAACCTCCAACTTTATAAGTTGTGCCAGCTTGAAGTCCTTCCATAAATGCTTCCTCTTTGTTTGGGAAGTATTTTTTGAATTGGGCCATACTTGAAGCAGCATCAATTGCACAATCTTCACTTCGGCGTGCTTTGTCGAAGTAATCGCAAGCTACCCAAAAAACTGCTGATTTTTCAAGATCACTTCCTTTAAAATTCTTCGATGCAGCAACGTAAATATTACCAATAAGCATGTTTGCATCACAATAGTCCGATTTTAACGAAAGCGCTTTTCGTGCATCGTCGCGAGCGCCTACCAGGTTATTCATTTTTGCATAGCGTAAATAACCTCTTTCGTAATAATAGGAAGCCAACAATTCATCATCAGTTTCCTGATCAATCGCCATTTGATAATACTCTCTGGCTTTCTCCATATCGTCTTTTCTGAGGTAACGACGTGCCATGTTAAAGGCAGCTTCGGCTGATGGATCAAGTTCGTACAATCTTTCAGTTGCGTTGGCAAAAAGATCACTCTCGGTACATTTTGCACGGCCTAAACGACGCAACATTGATTTAATAAAATCAGCATCGTCTTTTTTCTCTTGGAATTCGCTGGCATAAATGTTAACCAGGGCTTCGCAATCTGCCGCTCCCGATTTTCCAAAAAGAGTTTCAATATAAGGAATTACTGTTTCTTGTGTTTGCTCAACCTTCACAGCATCAGCATTTGCGTCAATAATAGACTTTGCAACTTTATTACATGTTTCGTAATTTTTAACTACCTGCTCTTTTGGCATTTCTCCCAATTTGAATAAAGCAACTGTAGTTTGCATTAATAAAATAAGTACAGGAGGTTCTGTTTCGCTGCCTTGTAATGTCACCGATTCGTTTACCAATTCGTAACCTTTTTTATGAATTGCTATTAAATTAGCACCTTCTGGAGAATTTTCTCTACTTGGATCGAGTTTGTATTTTAGCCACGATGTTCCTTTACGTCCCAATACATATCCTTTCTGATCAAAGTATTTTATTCTTTTGTCGTACATCTTCATGAACTTGTCAATTAGTTCGTCGCGTTCGGCATCAGTACTGGCTTTTTCAATTAATGCTTCGTACATTTTACCTCCGTGGATGTAAATGTTTGCTGTAGATGCAGGGTAGTTATTGTATAGGTTTCTCCAGTGAGGAAGGGCCGATTTGTAATCTTTTTGTTTGTAGAACTCAGAGTATAATGATAATTCGTTCATAAAATCTTTATCCTGAGCTTTCATCAATTCTTCCAAAGTTCCTAAGTTGACTGCTCCGGCATCTTCTTCTTCTTCGCCGGTAGGAATAGTCCCTGTAAAAGCATAGTCAAAAACATCGCCTGATTTTTCTTCAATATCAAGTTTTTTACTTTCGTCGATAAAAGTAAAACGGATGTACTTGGTTTTTGCATCTGCTTCAACTTCGTATTTCCCGTCGAAACTTGTCATCATGCTGCCGCCTTTGTGAGCTTCAACAGTAATACCGGCTGCTGGTTCCCCGTCCATATAAACGGTTCCTTTGATTACTCTTTGCGCCTGTGCAACTGTAACACCGATCATTACAATTGAAGCGAATAAAAGAGTTATGCGTAAAATAGCTTTCATAATAGTTTTATTTGTTTTTTTCTGTTCTATTCTAATCAATTTTCCTTTGTATAAACCACAAGTCGTGTAAGTTCACGCTTAAATTAACTTTTGCATAATTTTCTAGTACCAAATTGTGGTCTTTTGTTCCTCTTCGCCCCAGCTCGGCTCCAATATTCAATGTTGATGCTGAGCGGTAAAGTGGTAACCCTACTCCAAAACTTATGCCAAAGTCATTTATTTGATTTCCGCCAAACGAATGGTAGCTTTGTTCATATTTCAATCCTGCACGGTATGATACACGATTGATAAAGCTTCTGATTGAAAATCGATCAGGAATCCATTCAGCTCCAACCGCAAATTTATTCAAATTGCTTAAAAAATCACTGGGTTCGCCAAAAAATGTTGCTTGCGACCAGTTCTGGTGGTAATAGTCAAAATTAATTTCGTAAACATCTTTCTTGCTCAGCGACAATCCTCCTCCCAAGGTATATGGAAATTTAATTTTACTCTTTACTTCTTCTTTCGAATACAAAGTATCCAGATCGTAGGCCGTTGAGTATGAAATGTTCTTTTGAATAATATCGGAGGAAAAATCGGTGTATTCTGGTTGGTTGGCAAAAATGGCTGCTAAAACCAGCTGCTTTTTGTCTTTTAATGGAACGACTGCCTGTACTCCAAAATCGAACGAAAAGTCGCGCATTCGTAATTTCGAATAACGTTGAACATCGTAATAACCGGAATTTGCAAATACCAGTTCTGTGCTTCTGTTGAGCAATCCAAAAATGTAATTTACATTCATTCCAACCGAGACGTTTGGAATGGGAGTAGCTGCAATTCCTACATAGGCTTTCGAAATAGTCCCTGTACCATAATAATTGGTTTGAAATTCGCCAACATCATCAAGTGAGCCATTTACCACAACCTGGTATCCCACATCTGAAAAAGGTTGTAATCCAATGCTTGATGCCATCCAACTATTTATGCGAAAGCTCATCGCAAAGTAATTGAAATTAACGTCGTTAGTATACATGCTACTTACGTTGGTCGAGTAATTTGCAAATTTGCCTTGCAGTCCAAATTCAAAAAGAAAGTTCAGCGAGTCAATAGCGGTGTATGAAGCCGGATTTGCTGAATTAATTTGAAGGTTGTACCTGCTGGCCAGTGTTGCACCACCCATTGCAGTTGTTCTTCCAAAACTGTTTGATTGTAAATCACCCAAGCCATATCGCGAATATGGTGATGAAGTACTATTATTAAATTGTGCGAATAATACAGCCGGGATAATTAATAACCCGGCGATTAAGATACCTACTCTGCTAAATCTCCCCATTATGTTGTAAAATGCGGTTTAAACCGATGCTCGTTAAATTAAAGTGTACAAAGAAAGAATTTTTTAACTTGTTATCAAAAAATTCAGCATCCCCCCCAGTTATAATAACTTTTAAATTATTATAAAATTCCTTAAATGAGGTAATTGTGGAATCGATTTCAAAAAAGAAACCATTTTGTACTCCTGCTCTTATAGCCTGCTCGGTTGTTTTTCCGTAAAGTTTATTAAATTCTGCTTTTTCAATTTTTGGAAGCTTCCCGGTGAATTCGTTTAATGCTTTAAATCGCATTTCTAAACCCGGAGAAATATTCCCTCCCAAATACTTGCCATCTTCACATAGTAGATCGTAGGTTATGGCAGTTCCTGCGTCAATTATTAATACATTCGATTTTGGATAAATGTCGAATGCACCTACC
>JBFFMM010000139.1:0-7730 GCA_041554075.1 Draconibacterium sp.
AAAACGAATGAAGCAGGGAATTAAGGTGCAAAATCCAATTGCAGCAAAAGGACAGTTGGATCTATTTGCCAAAAATTCGGAACCGGAAGAAAGTGTACAGCCTGCCAGTTTAATTGTTGTGCCCACGTCGCTGGTTCATAATTGGACCAACGAAATACAGAAATTTACGCCTGCTTTAAAAGTGTATCAATATGTGGGAACACAACGTAAGAAGGTAGAAGATATGGATAAAATCGCCCACTTTTACGATGCAATAATTACTACTTATGGCACCGTGCGAAATGATATTGATCTACTTTCTAAAACCGACTTTTTTTACTTGATTTTAGATGAAAGCCAGTCCATAAAAAATTCAACATCGAAAACCTACAAAGCTGTTTTAACCTTGCAGGCAAAACATAAATTGGTAATTACCGGAACTCCCATCGAAAACTCCTTGTCTGATTTATGGTCGCAAATGAATTTTCTGAATCCCGGAATTTTGGGGAATCTGGCATTTTTCAGGCGCTCGTTTATTACGCCCATTGAAAAACATGCTAATCCGGAACAAATGGAAAGATTGCAATTGATGATTCGCCCTTTTGTATTACGCCGTAAAAAAGATGAAGTGGCCAAAGATTTGCCACCATTAATGGAAGAAATTAGGATTTGCCCCATGGAAAACGAGCAGCACAAAATGTACGAACAAGAGAAGTCGATCATCCGGAATACCATATTAACGGCCATTGAACAGGAGGGAATAAAAAAATCGTCGTTTGTGGTTTTGCAGGGACTTACCAAATTACGACAGCTGGCCAATCATCCTTCTCTTGCCGAAAAAGGTTTGGAAGAAGCGTCGGGTAAGTTTAACGAGATTTTTAGGATGTTGGAAAACCTGGTGGCCGAAAAACACAAGGTGCTAATTTTTTCTTCGTTTGTTAGTCATCTCGAATTATTGCAAACCAAAATTGATGAGAAAAAGTGGAAATACAGCAAACTAACCGGAAAAACCACCAAGCGTGAAAAAGTAATAAAATCGTTTCAGGAAGATCCGGACAACCGTATTTTTCTGATTTCGCTAAAAGCAGGTGGGGTAGGACTCAACTTAACCGAAGCCGATTATGTTTTTATTATTGATCCCTGGTGGAATCCCGCAGCAGAAAATCAGGCCATCAATCGGGCACATCGAATCGGACAGGATAAACATGTTTTTGTTTATCGTTTTATCACCGAAAATTCAATCGAAGAAAAAATTCAGAAACTGAAAGACCGCAAAAGTTCACTGGCCGATAAATTTATCAATTCAAACAATCCTTTTCAGGAAATTACGCAAGAGGAAATTGTGGAATTGTTTAAATAGTTGTTTTTAAGCTTTGCGTTACTCTGTGAAAAATCGAAGAAATAAATCGTATTTTTTACCTCTTTTTTATCCGCACATAAATCAATTTAAACTTTCCTTTGTAGCTTTCGCGTTGGTCGATTTCGTATTTTCCAATGGAATTAATAAGAGGTGTTAGTTTTTCAAAACCATAATTTCTTGAATCGAAATTGGGTTGTTTTTTTTGTAAAAGACTGCCTACATCGCCTAAAAATGCCCAGCCGTCGTCGTCACCTAAATCCGAAATAGTTTTTGAAATAAGTCGAATTACCTGAGGCGTTATTTTATCAACTCCACTTTTCTTTTCCGTTTTTTCATTGGAAGAGTTGTTTTCATTCTCACTTTCACTTTCTTTCGACCGGTTTTTAAGAATTTCAATGTAAATAAATCGGTCGCACGCTACTATAAAAGGTTCCGGTGTTTTCTTTTCGCCAATACCAATCACGTGCATTCCTGCTTCTCGTAAACGTGTTGCCAGTCTTGTAAAATCACTGTCGCTTGATACGATACAAAAACCATTAACTTTTTCGCTATACAAAATATCCATAGCATCGATAATCATCGCCGAGTCGGTAGAATTTTTACCCTTTGTATAGCCATATTGTTGCGTGGGTGTTATTGCATTTTCGAGCAAGAGGTTTTTCCATTTCGATAAAGTTGGCCGTGTCCAATCGCCGTAAATACGTTTTATGGTTGGATTACCGTATTTTGCAATTTCTTCCATCATTTCTTTTACATACGCCGATGGAATATTGTCGCCATCTATTAGCACTGCTAATTTTAAATCTTTCTCCATAATTTTTTTAGTTGATTAAAGGTACATGATAAGATTAAACCAACAAAAGGATAAGGAAATATTTTGGTGCTTTTAACATGAACTACACAATGTAATGGTTATGTGATGCAGAAACTGAAACAAGGATTAGCAACTTAATTTAGTATTTTGGGCTTGTCATCATTGTTGGTATGTATTGATTAAAGGAAAAAATTCTTTATTGACTCTTGTTCGTTAGGTGTTATTTGTCGAATGAAAAATGGGTTTTGTCATAAATTTCATCCATATTTTATCAATGTTAACATATTTGAGTTTTGTAATTAATAATACTTAATTGTCTGAATTGGTGATATTTTGCTATAATCTATTATCTAACAATTGCTTGTGCGACTAAAGAGAAAAAATTCTTTATTTGTGCTTACGAATCATTGTTAAATCTTGCCAATTAATTTCAATTTGTAAGCAAAAAAAGTTTGTGATTAAGACACAATTCTATATTTGCATCCTTCTTTTAACAGAAAATTTATAATCAAAATCTTATGAATGAAGCTTTAAAATTAATGTTGACAGGGATGAGCACCGTATTTTTTATTTTAATAATGGTGGTTGTACTCGGCAATTTGATCATACGGTTAACCAATAAATTTGCATCCGCTCCGTTAGCGCCCACCGCACTTGCAAGCAGCTCAACAGCGGAAATTACCCCCTCAAAATTAGCTGCTATTGTTTCGGCAGTTGAGATCACAACTAAAGGAAAGGGAAAAGTTACTTCGATAGAAAAATTGAAGAACAAGTAAATAAATCAATTAGAACTAAAAATAAGACTGAAATGAGTAGAGAGATTAAATTTAGTTTGCTGTATAGAGATATGTGGCAGTCGTCGGGAAAATATGTTCCCAAAGTTGAACAATTAGAAAAAGTTGCGCCGGCAATTATCGATATGGGCTGTTTCGACAGGGTCGAAACCAATGGTGGCGGATTTGAACAGATTAACTTACTTTTTGGCGAAAACCCAAACGTGGCCAACCGCCGCTGGACACAGCCATTTAACGATGCAGGAATTCAAACACACATGTTAGAGCGTGCTTTGAACGGTATTCGTATGAGCCCGGTTCCTGCCGATGTTCGTAAGTTAATGTACAAAGTTAAAAAGCTTCAGGGCACCGATATTGCACGTTCTTTCTGTGGATTGAACGATCCTCGCAACCTTGAGAACTCAATTAAATTCGCAAAAGAAGGGGGAATGATTTCTCAGGCCGCTTTGAGTTTAACCATCTCAAAAGTGCACACTGTTGAATATTATACAAATCTGGCCAATCAATTAATTGAAATGGGTGCCGATGAAATTTGTGTAAAAGATATGGCCGGTATTGGTCGTCCTGCTTTTATTGGTAAAATCATTAAAAACATTAAAACCACACATCCTAAAACTGTGGTGCAGTACCACGGTCACTCTGGTCCCGGTTTTTCAATGGCCAGTATTTTAGAAGCGGCTCGTGCCGGAGTTGATTATGTTGACGTTGCCATGGAACCACTTTCGTGGGGAACAGGTCACGCCGATGTTTTAGCTGTGCACGGAATGTTAAAAGATGCGGGCTTTAAGGTGAAAGACATTAATATGAAAGCTTACATGGAAGTTCGTTCCTTAACTCAGGAGTTTATGAACGATTTCCTTGGATACTGGATTAGCTCGAAAAACAGACAGATGAATTCCTTGCTGATTGGCTCAGGTCTTCCGGGAGGAATGATGGGAAGTTTAATGGCCGATCTGGACACAAATCTGAAAAGCTTAAACAAATGGTTGGTGAAACGTAATAAACCAACCTTGTCGCAAGACGATTTGCTGATTAAATTGTTTGAGGAAGTAGAGTACATTTGGCCAATGTTGGGTTATCCTCCATTGGTAACTCCATTTAGTCAGTATGTTAAAAACCTGGCTCTAATGAATGTTGTTCAGCTGATTAAAGGTCGCGAACGCTGGAGTATGATTGCCGATAACATTTGGGATATGATTCGTGGTAAATCGGGTAAATTACCCGGAGAGTTAGACGAGGAAATCATTCGTTTGGCAGAAAAGAACGGAAAAATATTCTACACCGGAGTACCTCAGGATTTATATCCTGACAACCTTGAGTTGTATAAACAAGAGATGAAGGATAACAACTGGGACTTTGGGCAGGACGATGAAGAACTGTTTGAGTTAGCCATGCATCCTGAGCAATACCGCGCTTACAAATCGGGCAAAGCAAAGCAAGATTTCGAGGAAGAGTTGGCACGCAAAAGAGAAGTTAAAAAACAAAAGGATTGCAATTGCAACGGAAAACCTGCTACAGCAGCACCGGGATCGTACGAGCCGAAGTCGATGATTATTGATGTAAACGGCGAGAAATTTACGGTTGGTGTTTCTTATGGCGATGCTGTTGAAACTGCACCAACTACTCCAAGTGCCGCTGTTGCTGCACCTGCGGCGGCTGCACCTGTTGCCGGCGGAGCTGCTGCTGAAGTAATTGCACCACTCGAAGGTAAATTTATGCTTACAAAAGACAATACCGAAACGGCACTTAAAGTTGGCGATACGCTAAAAGAGGGTGATTTGGTTTGTTACATCGAATCGATGAAAACATACAATGCCATTGTTGCCGAAAAAGCAGGAACGGTTACTGCAATTTTAAAAGCAAACGGCGATAACGTTGACGAAGACGACGTTTTGGTACAATTAGCATAAGCAAGTTTTATGGATATTCTATCAGAATTATTTAATATGACCGCGCTCGGCGAAATCACCTGGCAAACATTAATCATGTGGGCGATTTCGTTTGTGCTGCTTTATCTTGGGATAAAGAAAAAGTATGAACCACTTTTGCTTGTTCCCATTGCATTTGGCGTTTTGCTCGCTAATTTCCCCGGAGGACAAATGGGAATTGTTGCTCCGGAATTAATCGAGCTTGACGGCCATCGCTACATGAACCTGTTTGAAATTGCACACGAATACGGGATAATGAATTATCTCTATTATTCGTTGATTAAAACCGGTTTGCTACCTCCCATTATTTTTATGGGTGTAGGTGTTCTCACCGATTTTGGGCCCATGCTTCGTAACCTGAAGCTGGCACTATTTGGCGCTGCTGCTCAAATCGGAATTTTCTCTATTTTATTGGCTGCTATTGCGGTAGGATTTACTCCACAGGAAGCTGCTTCGCTGGGTATTATTGGTGGTGCCGATGGCCCTACGGCCATTTACACAACCATTAAACTGGCGCCGCATTTATTGGGACCAATTGCTATTGCAGCCTATTCATATATGGCTTTAGTACCGGTAATTGTTCCATTGGTTGCTAAATTGTTAATTACGAAAAAAGAATTCAAAATTAACATGAAAGAGATGGAGAAAAAATACCCGGCTAAAACCCAGATTAAGGACATGAAAACGGCTAAAATTATTTTCCCGATTGCATTGGGAACATTGGCTGCAGTTTTGGTCCCATCGTCGGTGCCACTGCTAGGTATGTTGTTGTTTGGTAATCTAATCAAGGAAATTGGCTCAACCACCAGTCGTTTGGCCGATGCTGCTCAAGGTCCGATTATGAATACAGCAACTATTTTTCTTGGTTTAACGGTTGGAGCTACTATGACTTCGGAAGTGTTTCTTTCAACAAAAACACTTGGAATTATTGTAGGAGGTTTTGTAGCCTTTGCCATATCCATTGCAGGTGGAATTTTTGCCGTAAAAATTTACAATGCTTTTGCGAAAAAGAAAATCAATCCACTTATTGGAGCAACCGGCTTAAGTGCTGTACCAATGGCATCGCGTGTTGCCAACGAGCTGGCTTTAAAATACGACAAACAAAACCATATTCTTCAATATTGTATGGCAAGTAATATTTCGGGTGTTATTGGCTCAGCCGTTGCAGCCGGGGTATTAATCTCGTTTTTAAGTTAAAATTATATTTTTAGTTAGAATATAGTTATTCGAATATTAGAATGAAGGGAAGCTTTTTAGGGAGCTTCCCTTTTTTATGCAAAAAAAAATGAAGTCCGCTGTATTTCCCATGGAAGAGGGGAGATGCCCGCGTAAGGCTTGTGGGCTGGCTGGCAGAGGGGTGATCTGCAAACAATAAAATAAGTCCGCTTCATTTTCCCCTATTTTATTGTCCGGCGGCCAGGCTTTGCGCTTTACCGGTTTTGTCTGCTTGCGGTTTTGTATAAGGTGCGTGGGCTTTCTACGTCAGCCTCCGCTCCTAAACAAAACCGTGGCGCAGTCTGCAACAGGGTATCGCTTCAATCCTTGCCGGAGTATGCCATGGCTGCCGGTTTTCTGCTCACTATTTATGTCCACAAACAGGCAGTTGATGCCTCGCAGGCTCCCGCACAATTGTATAGCGTAGTCTACAGCTATTATTTAATTTTATAATTCAGTAAAAAGAAGATCTTAATTCATGAGCCGTGATTATAAATTCCACAATCCTGATGGAGTTTATTTTATAAGTTTTGCTGTTGTAGAATGGTTGGATGTATTTACAAGGATAGAATACAAAAATAGATTGATAGATAGTTTACATTTTATGCCAAAAAGAAAAAGGGATGATGTTATTGTTGTTTAATAATGCTATACAATAAAACCCTATGGCAGCGAGGGGCTAAATAGGAACTTGAGAAAGCAATATATTTAAAACCTTAAACCTATAGAAAAGTCAATTCTGCCGAGTCCCTCTCGTTCATTTTCATCCAAATCAATCTCAGTAACAGATATCCCGTTCTTCAACGATAACTTGGTTAAAGTTCCGGAAAGTAACGACAACTGAAATCCTAAGGCAGTATATTTAGATAATTTAAAATCGTAACCTAAATCCCAGCCCATTCCAAATGTGCTTCCTTGGAGCTGTCTGTAACCATTTTGCATCTTATCAGTATATCCCATTCGACCCAAAATTAGTGAACTAATAAAGGCATTGTTCTTATCTGGGCTTAGCAAACGAGTAGTAAAACTAGGTCCTATAAAATTTATACTTATCTTTTCTTCACCATATTGGTCGTTGGTTCCTGACGATCTAAACAGGTTATACTTAAGCCCAAAGCCAATAACCTCCGATGTAAAACCACTAATGAGCCCCTCAATTGCAATGCCCGATTTCATTTTCTTATAATAGCTTTCCATATTGCTCGGAATGTTATCAGCAAGCGGAGCTGTTCTGTGTCCATATCCGATATTAATTGCAAAACGAATTACTTGATAATCAGGTTGCTTTTTTATGTCAGTATTAATCAGTTCAGGATCTTCCCAAAAATTATACGAAAATGTTTTTACATCGCTCTCCGGCAGCAAGGTGTTTCTTATTTCATCATCGTATTTAAACGTAAAGTAGATAAAGTCGTCTCGTTCTTTAGTAATTTTACAATTTAATGAATCGCCCTTTTGGGTAACTATTAGATCTTGCGAAAAGGCAAGTACGGGAAGAAGTGTGATAAGGATCAGCGTTAAATGTTTCATTTTATTTGTACTATCGTGTTTAAAGTTGAACGGTTTCATCGTTTTTTGCTTCAAAAGCATTAAACTCTGCCTTGCCCGTTTTATAATCCACAAGTTCAAGACTCGGATGC
>JBFFMM010000140.1:0-7674 GCA_041554075.1 Draconibacterium sp.
CGACTCTAAAATATTTTCACAGAAAGTCAGAATTGCACTAGATTTGTTTCGAAAATACTGAAGGAATAGCGGGTTATTTCAAAGGATTTTTGGGACAAAGATGGCGCAAGTATGACTTTTCATATTGACTTTGCTCTTTTTTCCATAAACTTCCTTTATTTTTCTCGAATTATCCCGATAATCCTTCAAAAAATAAAGAAAATTTCTGACTAAAAATAGCTAAAGCTGTGGACATATTTTAAATCGAACTCAGGTTAATAATAAGGATAGCGATACCCGATTTCATTTTAGTATTGGATTCCCGTTTTAACTTGCCCAATTTTTAATACCTTTAACTTCTTTTTTATAAAAAATGAGCGATAAGTAA
Source organism: Draconibacterium sp. (assembly GCA_041554075.1). Lineage (GTDB taxonomy): Bacteria > Bacteroidota > Bacteroidia > Bacteroidales > Prolixibacteraceae > Draconibacterium. Next base: position 368 of record JBFFMM010000140.1, read on the forward strand.
TTAGAAATAATTGTATTGCATTATATTTAGTGCTCATTTTAAAAAATTTCAAATAAACTAACTAAGAATTATCATGAAGGATAGAAGAGAATTTCTTAAGATTTCGGCCGCCGGAACATTAGGTGTTGTTGCTTTAGGTACCTATGCCTGTAAGCAAGGGGCAAAAAAAGCAGTAGTTGAAGAGGTAGTAAAATCAGCACAACAAGCAGTTGGGGTGCAGTTATACAGTATTCGTGATGCGATGGCAGCCGATACGCTGGGTTCGCTAAAAAAAGTAGCCGACATGGGTTACAAATATGTTGAGTTGGCAGGTTACGCCGATGGTAAATTCTATGGTATGGAACCAAAAGAATTTAAAAAGGCAGTGAATGACCTGGGAATGGAGGTAATTAGTAGCCATACAATGGTTGAAGCCGAAGGTATTACCATGGAGAATGCGCAAAAAATGGCTGATGACCATGCTTTACTCGATGCAAAATACTGTGTGCAACCTTGGGTGAACGAACCCGACAGAAACGTAGAATCCTACAAAAAAATGATTGCTGACTGGAATAAAGTGGGTGAGATCATGAAAAATGTTGGTCTTCAGTTTGGATACCACAATCACAACTTCGAATTTAAACCGGTTGATGGCATGGTTCCATATTACGATATTTTCTTAAAAGAAATGGATGCCGATTTAATTACCATGGAATTGGATTTATATTGGGCTACCAAAGCAGGGCAAGATCCTGTTGAAATGTTTAAGAAATATCCCGGACGCTTCCAGTTACTTCATTTTAAAGATGCCGGACAAAAAATGGATCCTTATTACGATGTAATTAAAGATGATATTACTTCTGTTGGTGCCGGTACCATCGACTTTAAACGTATTTACGATGCACGTGAAACTGCTGGTATGAAATATATGTTTGTTGAGGATGATAACCAGGGAAATGGTAAACCATTTGAAGGGATTAAAACCAGTATTACAAATATTCAAAGTAAGATTATAATATAATAATCCAATCAAAACAAAAAACCGGGTTCCGCTGAATCCGGTTTTTTTGTGCCTTTTTGCATACAATAACGGCAAATTTAAATTAGTATTAAATATAGATTACAATTGTTCCCAAACATAAAAATGTTATTACATTTGCACAATAAATGAATGAACGTTCATTTAATAAAACAAAGTTATGGCACGAATTACAGATCAGAAAAAAATTGAACGCTTAAAACGAGCAACCATGAAACTGGTTGTGGAGCGAGGTTTTGGCGGTGCATCGGCAGCTTTAATTGCAAAAGAAGCCGAAGTGGCATCGGGCTATTTTTACTTGCATTATAAAGGCAAGTACGAGATGGTAAATTCTATTTTGCAGGAAGTGTACCAGGAAGTTTTTGGAGAGTTTGAAGAATTGATTCAGCAAGGTATTTCTTTCACCGACACTATTGAAACAATGGTGCGCCACTTTGTAAGAATAGCCAATACTGAACCTATCAAAGTCAAATTTTTATATGTACTAACCAACGATTATAGTTTTGTTATAGACCAGAAAATTCGCGAGAGTACATTTGAAATTATCAACAAAGTAAAAGAGCTTGGCCATAATTCAAACACGCTGGATAAATCAATTAGCGAGGATGATTTATTTCTGATTTTATTTATAAACACCATTCAATTCATCAATCAACGCTATAAAAGCAGTAAGAAAAAGGTGAAAATTACAGATGAGGATGTTGATCATCTTTTGTATCTGTTTAACAAGTTTTTAAAATAGATTAACGATGATAAAAAAGAAAATAGTTAAAATACTATTGGTTCCAATGCTCTTCCCGTTTTTCGGGTTTGCACAAGACCAAACTCAATTGTTAACTTTCGAGGATGCACTTCAGATAATGACCGAACAAAATCCGGCATTACTGCGTGTAAAACAAGAGATTCAACAAAAGGAATATGAAGCAAAAGCAAAAAGAGGTTTGCATTTGCCTCAGGTTTCGATTAGTGCACAGGCGGTGTCAATGGCCGATCCTTTACACCTCGATTTAACCCCTGTGCGCGATGCAATTACGCCACTTTACGATGCTTTGGGAAACTATGGTGTGTTTAGTGGAGTTTCAAATCCCGACCCGGCAACCAATTCGATTATGCCGGTTTTGCCCGATGAAATGAGTACTGCGGCAGTACGTCAAAAGTTGCTCGAAGGTGGAGCTGCAGTTGAAGGTGCAGAGTGGGATAAAATGATTCAGGAAAAGAATTTTGCAACGGTGTCAGCAAACTTTATGTGGCCCATTTTTACGGGTGGAAAAATTAAAGGAGCCAACGAGGCTGCTAATGTGCAAATTGAAATGAGTCACGAAGATTTGCGCAATGCAGAAGGAATATTATTAACCGAATTGGTTACCCGCTATTATGGATTGGCACTTGGTGTGCAAGTTCGCGAACTTCGAAGCCAAATGTTGGAAGGCATGCAAAACCATTATTCCGATGCGCAAAAATTATTTGAAAACGGAATGATTGCTAAAGTGGAGTTACTACATGCTACGGTTTCGCGCAACGAAGCAGAAAGAGAACTTAAAATGGCCGAGCGTAACATTGAAATTATTCGTTCGAGTTTGGCAGCTACTTTAGCAAGCGATTCATTAAAACAAGTGCTTCCGGCCAGTCATTTATTTATTAATAAAGAATTATCTGACCTTTCGTATTGGGTGGAGAAAGCAAAATCAGCAAACCCGCAATTAAAACAAATTGAAGGGAAAAGAGAACTGGTTGAGATTAAACATAAAGTAGAGAAACAAGAATATTTGCCCACCATTGCAATGATGGGAAACTATAACATTGTGGATAAAGATTTGTCGCCTTACATGCCCGACTGGTTAGTGGGAGTTGGAATGAAGTGGACTGTTTTTAATGGAATGGCCCGAAAAAATAATATAAAGGCAAGTGAAACCCTAAACAGTCAGGTGGATTTCGCCGAACAAAAAGCACACAACGATTTGGAAGCTTATTTAAGCAAATTGTATCAGGAGTTACACATGCAAATGGAACAAAAAACCGAGTTGGAAACAACGCTTGAGTTGGCAGAGGAGTATCTACGAAGTACGGAAAAAGCATTTAGTGAAGGTTTTGCAACATCCACTTCGGTGGTTGACGCCTATACAAAAGTTGCTCAGGTAAAAACTTTACGTTTAAAAGTTTTGTACGAGTACGATGTGGCGCTGGCCTGCTTCCTCCAAACAGCTGGCATTCCAGAAGAATACATCACCTTTTGCAACGGAGAAAATACATTGACTGATTCATTATAATAACAAACAATATCTAAATAAAATGAGTAAGAAAACATTAACATCAATACTTGTACTACTTGCAATGGTAGCATTTATTGTTTACACCTTTATTGTTGTAATGAAACCGCAACCTGTTATTTTACAGGGAGAAGTGGAAGCAAAACAATATAATATCGCATCAAAAGTTCCGGGAAGAATTCAGGAGATAGCGGTAAAAAAAGGTCAAAAAGTGAATGCCGGCGACTTTATCTTTTCGATTGATAGCCCGGAAATTGATGCAAAACTGGCTGATGCAAACGCTGCTCATTCTGCCGCCAGCGCACAGAGCAGAAAGGCGCAAAATGGTGCACAGGAAGAAGACATTACTGCCGCATACAGTGTTTATGTGAAAGCCGAAGCTGCTGCTAAGTTTGGCGAGAAAACCTTTGCACGTATTCAGAATTTATACAACGAAGGAGTGGTGCCTGAACAGCAACGCGATGAAGCTGAAACCAAAATGAAAGCTGCGCGCGAATCGGCAAATGCTGCAAAAGCAGTATGGCAAAAGGCCGAAAAAGGTGCGCGCGAAGAAGATAAAGCTACTGCCGCAGCTATGGTAAAACGTGCCGATGCTGCCATTCAGCAAGTGGAAGCTTATCTTGCCGAAACCACAATAAATGCCATTGCCGATGGCGAAGTTTCGGGAATTAATGTTGAACACGGCGAATTGGTTCCAACCGGTTTTCCTGTGGTTACGCTTATAAATCTCGATGACATTTGGGTAACACTATATGTGCGCGAAGATTATCTGAATTATTTTAAGTTGGGAAGTACTTTTGAAGCCAACTTGCCTGGATTAGACAATAAAACTTTTGAGTTTAAAGTAAGTTACATTAGCCCAACTGGAAGTTTTGCACGTTGGAATGCTACAAAAACGTCGGGCGAATTCGATTTGAAATCATTTCAGATTGAAGCACGTCCGGTAAAAAAAATAGAGGGTTTACGCCCCGGAATGTCGGCAGTGGTAACTTTGCCCGAAAAACAATAAGCTTATGAAGGGACTGAAACATCATCCCCTATTTGCGGTTATTTTACGCGAAGTGGAGCGGATAAAGCAGAATCCTGCTTATCGTTTCCTTTTGTTCGGTGGTCCACTGGTGGGCATTCTGTTGTTGTTTTTTATTTTTCATCAAGGGGTGGCTAAAAAATTACCCATTGTTGTAGTGAATCAGGACAACTCATCACTTTCGATAAAAGTATGTAATGCCTTAAATGCATCACCCGATGTTGCTGTTGTTGAAATTGTTGAGGATATGTTTCAGGCAGAAGAAATGCTAAAGCAAGCCGTTGTTGATGCCATTGTGTTACTTCCAAAAGATTTGGAGAAAAATGTATTTCAGGGTATTGAAGCTCCGGTGCCGGTTTATATTAACGGAACCAATGTAACGGTTGCCGGTGTTATTCAGCGTTCGGTGCTCACAACTTTGGGTACTATGTCGGGGGGTGTTCAGCTAAAAAAACTAATGATGACCGGAAAAAATCGAGAGCAGGCAATGGCCCGAGTGGCACCGGTAACTATTCAGAAGCATATTCTGTTTAATCCGTATTCGAATTATGGTTATTTTCTGAACTCGGCAATGTTGTACTTTACTCTATTCTTGTTTGCTTTTATGAGCTCGGTTTACACTTTCGGTAACGAATTAAAACGAGGTACGGGTTTAAGTTTGCTCGAAGCTGGCAATAACAGTGTACGTTTGGCTGTAGTAGGCAAATTGGTTCCTTACACACTTATTTTTTCAGCATTTGCCATGTTTATTGGTTTTTTGCTCTTTAAGGTTGAAGGCATGCCTTTAAAAGGTAGTTTTTTACTTCTGATTACAGGGCAATTAATTACCATATTGGCATATCAAATGTTGGGATTAATGTTTGTTACAGTTACCAAAAACATGCGTTTATCATTGTCGGTAGGTAGTGCATACATTATGATGGGGATTACCTTTTCGGGTTTAACTTTTCCGATGGAAGGAATGCCTCCGTTTGTGCGGGCAGTTACGGCAATATTCCCCTTTACCTGGTCGGAAAAACTTCTGATTTCGCAGGCTTTACGAGGCGCTCCTGTGCGTGAGGCACTGCCATATATCTGCTATATTATAATCTTTATGTTAACAGGTGTAGCTTCGTTTAAAATGTATAAACGTACGCTGAGTGATTCAAAATATTGGGGAAAATCTTAAGCTATCATGACGAAAGACAGAAAAATAAATAGTTTTGAATTGATGGCCATTCATTTTAAGAATGAATTGAAAGCAATTTTTACTGATAGTGGTGCTGTACTGATTCTTGTTGGTGCCTTAATTATTTATCCGCTGCTGTATTCTGCCGGGTACTTTAATGAAGTCCTAACCGATTTGCCGGTTGGAGTTGTGGATTTAGATCAATCACCAGCCAGCCGAAAATATACAGGAATGTTGGATGCATCGCGAGATGTGAGTGTAACTTGTAAACCTCTGGATTTAAATGAGGCAGAGGAGTTGTTTATGTCCAATAAAATTAGTGGAGTATTGTTGATTCCCCATGGATTTCAAAAAAATATACTTTCCGGAAAGCAGGCAAATGCTGCCGTTTATGCCGATGGTAGTTACTTGTTAAAATACAAAACTTTCTATCTGGCAGCTTCTACTGTAAATGCATATTTTGGAGGTGGAATTAATGTGAAACGTTACATGGCCGAAGGAAAATCGTTTCAACAGGCCAAAGTGGCCAGCAGTCCTTTCGATATGCAAATGCATACTTTATACAATCCATCGGGTGCTTACGGTAGTTTTATTATGCCGGGTTTAATTATTATCATTCTCCAGCAAACGTTATTAATTGGAATAGGAATTTTAGGTGGAAGTTTTTCAGAATCGAAAGCTTCACCATTTGTACTCTCAAAGAAAAAGCGTGCAAAAGAAATTGTGCCTTTGTTGTTTGGCAGGGTAGGTGCCTATATTTTAATATCACTTTTTAATATCTGTTTGGCAGTAATTCTGGTACACCACTGGTTTAATTATCCCGATAAGGCCAACATGCTGGATGTAATGATGCTGTTATTTCCATTTTTATTGGCCGTAATTTTCCTTGGAATTGGGTTGTCAACCTTATTTAAACACCGCGAATCGGCTATTGTTTTTATGATGTTTTTATCGCCTATTGCCCTTTTCTTTAGTGGAATTTCGTGGCCGGTTTCTGCTGTACCCCAATGGCTTGTGGGACTTTCTAAAATACTCCCGGGAACAACCGTTGTGCCGACTTATTTACGTTTACGAACCATGGGTGTTGGCCTTGTTGATGTAAAATCTGAATTATTCTTTTTATATCGACAGGCAGGAATATATGCAGCCTTAACCATTGGCTACTTTTTTATTCGAATTTATATTGATCGACGAAAGCGTTATTCGATTGATAAATAATGGATTGGAAGTTTTATATCCAAATTTTCTAGTTTCTTTGAATTGAGATTTACTGAATATAAAAAACAAAAGCCTGCAGTTTTCTGCAGGCTTTTTAAGTTGACCCGCCAGGAGTACAACTTTATCCTTTTAATCGTATTGATTGTCAGTATAATATATTTTTCAAGTTCCTGGCAACTCACTGTTTAATTCACCAGCAGTGTTTTGCCATTATTGTAAGACCAAGGTACAACGAATAATTTAGTTCAACAATTATTTTATTCAGACCAGACAATTCTATTCTATAAACTGATTTGTAAATCGGATAATTTCTGTTTATTCCTTTTGTATTGTTTATATCCTTATATATAACGTCCCACTTCATTTATCAGTTCTTGTTCTATATCCTGTCTCACGTCCTGTCTCACGTCCTGTCTCACGTCCTGTCTTTAATCTGATACAGGAAACTTTCGATACTTAACGAATGAAAGAATAACGATTCCTTTTAAAATATTTTCTTTTCAAAAGGCGGTCTAGTGGATTTCCAACTTATACTTAGGAGAAAGTATAAGTTGGTGTTTTTTGAATTTTAACTAACCTTTTATGTTTACGTAATTCTTCCACGGCGAA
>JBFFMM010000141.1:0-7662 GCA_041554075.1 Draconibacterium sp.
CCGAAAAAACTGGAAGAATTTATGAAAGACGGTACCATACAAATTGCACCGCTGGCATTTATGCGTGGACGAACGTTAAGCAACGCCTATGTTATTTTAGATGAGGCTCAAAATACCACGGTTAATCAGCTAAAAATGTTTCTGACTCGGATGGGATTGAATGCCAAATTTATTATAACCGGCGATGTAACACAGATTGACCTGCCGCGAAAAAGTAATTCGGGTTTGGTGCAGGCACTGAAAATATTAAAGGGAATAAAAAGTATTTCAACGATATTCTTCGATAAAAAAGACATTGTTCGACATCGTTTGGTTCGCGATATTGTAGAAGCTTACGATAAACACGACGATGAAACGGAACAGATAAAGTTTGAAGTTAAAAAGGCAAGGGAAGATGTAAAGGCTAAAAAGGATGAATTACGCGGTTAGTAAGCGTAAACAATTTTACACTTTATCAGTTAGTCAATTAAAAGAATAATAAGTAGTCAAAAATAAATAATCAATAAAAATGGGTAACGCATTAACAAAAACTGAATTTAATTTTCCGGGGCAAAAAAGTTTATACAAAGGGAAGGTTCGCGACGTTTATAATATTAACGACGATTTTTTAGTAATGGTGGTTTCCGACCGTATTTCGGCCTTCGATGTGGTTTTGCCAAAAGGTATTCCGTTTAAAGGACAGGTGCTTAACCAAATTGCTGCGAAATTTTTGGATGCAACAGCCGACATTGTTCCCAACTGGAAAATTGCAACTCCTGATCCAAACGTTACAGTAGGTCATTTTTGCGAAACATTCCCGGTTGAAATGATTGTGCGTGGCTATTTAACCGGAAGTTCGTGGCGTTTGTATAAAAATGGAGGTCGCGATATTTGTGGTGTTCCACTTGCTGAGGGGTTAAAAGAACACCAGGCTTTCCCGGAGCCAATACTTACTCCTTCTACAAAAGCCGAACAAGGTGCACACGACGAAAATATTTCGCGCGATGAAATTATAAAACAAGGTTTGGTTTCGGAAGAAGATTATGTGGAATTGGAACGAATTTCGCTCGCGTTATTTAAACGTGGTAGTGAAATTGCTAAAGAAAAAGGCTTGATTTTGGTGGATACCAAATACGAGTTTGGTAAAAAAGATGGCCAGATTTATTTGATTGATGAAATTCATACACCCGACTCTTCGCGTTATTTTTATGCCGATGGCTACCAGGAGCGTTTTGATAAAGGCGAAAATCAAAAGCAACTTTCGAAAGAATTTGTGCGCGAGTGGTTAATGGAAAATAATTTCCAGGGACGCGATGGTGATGTGTTGCCTGAAATTCCTGAATCGTTTGTCGATCAGGTTTCGGAACGTTACATTGAATTGTACGAAACCATTACCGGCGATAAGTTTGTGAAATCGGATACTTCAAAAATTCCGGCGAGAATTGAAGCTGCCGTTAACAAATTTCTGAAAAAATAGAAATCGGATATATAGAATATAGTGGAAACACCTGCTTTTTTAAGTGGGTGTTTTTTTGTGAAATCGTTTTGTCTGTACTATTCAGTATTTATACCAATTTAAGTATAAAATGCCGTATTGGATATGAAGTTATTTTTTGTTTATGCAAGGCAAAAAATGGTAGCATAGCCAAAGCTACGTTAGTATTTTTTAACGAAGCAGAAACAGATAATAACAAATTTATATGCGGCATTTTGTGGTTATATTGGTATTATTTATCGCCATTATGAACGAACCAATTTGCTTACAATTTTATCTTCCCCAATCCATAGTGGTTCGAAGGATATAGAATACCGTTCTTTAGTTTAAATAAATTGGGAAACGGATCCTCCAGTAAATCCAAATGCCCATCCAAATCGGCGTATTCTATATTTCGTCGGCTAAGTGCAAAATGAAGCCCTGCAGAAATTCCCAGCGCACATTCATCAATACAACCAACCATCACTTCCAATCCTGCTGCTTTTGCCACTGAGTTAATGTGTTGCGATTCAAGTATGCCACCCACTTTCATAATCTTAATATTCACCATATCAATTAAGTCGTTGCTGGCCAGCCTGAAAGCATCTTTTAAGGTTTTTATACTTTCGTCTGCCATTACCGGAACATCAATGTTTTGGCTTACCTCTCCCAATTGTTTTTCTTTTGATTGTTTCGTGGGTTGTTCCAGTATTTCTATTTCCGCATTTTTTGTATGGCTTATAAATTCAATTGCTTCGGCAGGTGTATACCCTTGGTTGGCATCAAAACGAAGCAAAAATTCATGACCATGTTTCTCACGTAGTTTTAGTATTTTTTCAATGTCTTCATCCAGGTTCAGCCCCCCTTTTAATTTTATGATACTAAATCCCTTTTTAAAATAATAGCTGGCTTGTTCGATTGTGTCTTTTAAAGGTAAAATTCCTATGGTGATACTCGTTGGTATTTCTTTTCTGAAACCTCCTAGCAGCTGATAAAGAGGAAGTTTAGCTTTTCGTGCCATTAAATCGTGTAAAGCCATATCAACCATGGCTAATGTTGACGATGCTTTGGGATTTTGCTGTTTTAAAAGATAAGTTAAACGGGCAATTTGAAAAGGTGATTCTCCTTGGAGTAAACCGATAACAGTATTTTCAATGATATGAATTACATCCTCAGCTGTTTCGCCCGTAACTTCCAAATCCGGTGCGGCACAACCCCATCCTGTAATTCCTTTATTGGTATTAATTTTCAGTATAATGTTTGTTGTTTTACTCACCGTTTCATACGCAATTGTATACGGAATGGCAAGTGGCATTTCCAGTTTGAAGTATTCTATTCCTGTAATTTTCATACGATTAATATTTCTGTTTTCTAATGTATTTTCAAGCTTATGTTAATACCTGTTTTGATACAATTTAGATGAAGGTGTATTCTTGATGGTTTCTACAAAGTCGGCCATTTTTCGAATCATAATCTCCCACATTTGCTGTCCTTTCTCGGCGGTCGCTTTTGATGCATTACCCATCACTCCCGATTTTGTAAGTCGCTCAGTATGAACATACCAACTTACTCCTCTTTCAGAAGTATAATCCAGGTATTCGTTGTCCAGATCGAGCGTGTCGTCAACCGCTTTTTCCATTTCAACCACTTCGGGACGAATGGCGAGCGTGGTACTGGTTTCAATTTCACCGGCATGAATGTCGTTGTGGGTGTCAATTAAATTATATAAATCAACATCACTGGTTTCGCCGGTTTCTACACAAACAAATATTTTTGCATCTCGGTTAATCATTTGGGCAGCATAAGTTAGTGTCGGAACATTATCACCATGGCCGTTCAACATCACCAATTTTTTAATGCCATTGTGAGCCAGGCTCATACCAATGTCGTAAACCAATGCCGATAAGGCATTATTGGTAACAGCCAAAGTTCCTTTAAAATCGCTGTGATGATAAGATACTCCATAAGCTAAGGGAGGCAAAACAAAGGGTTTAGGGTCGGGGCACGCTTCTGCAACTTTCCGTGCCATATAATCTGCATCGAAATAATCTACATCTAAGGGCAGGTGCGGTCCGTGTTGTTCAATAGCTCCGCACGGAAGTATTGCCGTATCTACCAGTTTCAGACGTTCTTCAATTTCTGGCCACGAAAGGGTAGCCCACATATAATCAGGATATTTGGTTTTATTCTTCATCAAATTTGTATTTAATGGAACTCAAAAAATCATCATTTAATTCAATTTCAGTCCATTGGTTGTTTTCTCTTTTTACTGTTCCGTCGGCATATTGACTGAAGATAGAGAATAAAGGTTTTCTTATATGTTTGGGTAAATCTTCCAACGTACTTCTTTCCCGATCGAATCGGAGTTTCATAATTTCGGCATGTTTTTTTGCTGCTTTTATTGTGAAATTATTCTTTTCAATTAGGTTTTTCTCGAACAACATAAAATACAAATGGGCAGCATCGCTACCAATTTGTTTAACTGATTTTGATGCCAGGGTTTGAAGTCCATTTTCAATCTGGACTTTGTTGTAGCCACAGGCTTCGGGATTTTCGTCAAGGGCTTTTACCATGCCAATTATTCTGCGGCACTTTTCGCATTTTCCACAGGGGTACATTCTTCCATCCAATTCATGAGCGGCATGGCACGAAACCTGTTGTTTTTGCAATTCAGGATAGCGTTTAATCAATATTTTCATTATCAGCATTTCAGACAAACTGCGAAGTATTGAAAACTGATACATATTCCATCCTTTATCTTTATAATAACGCGTTAAGGCATTGTCGAAATATTTGCTCTGATCGTAAAGTGCATTGTAGTGCGAAATGCCTTCCTTATTGCCTTTTACAGTTGTGTCGTACTCATCGCCAATAAGAATGTTGCCAATGCCTTTTTTTCGTGCGACGGGTAAAACGCCAAAAAGAAATACGGCTACTGTCCAAAGTCGAATGGGATAAATATCAGCACGAATACTGGCATAGTTTTCTTTGATAAATGGAAATTGTTTTAGCATCCAGTTAAACAGACGATCGCTGTTACACCAAGGCTTTTCGGTATTGGGCTCGGTTTGTTTGTAATAACGATGCGAATTAACTGCAGTAAACCAGTGTCGACCCGCTTCGTTGATGAAAACAGGGTAGGGCTCACCAATTTCTTTTATGATTCCGTAGCTTAACAAACTGTCTTTCCCGCCGCTGCTTAGTATCGCATATTTATTGAAATCAGTTGTAGTTTTTTCTTTTACTAATGTTGATTCCTGAAATTGAGTGTTGGTGAAAATTAATTTTGCCTGTGTGTACTTTTCTCTTTTTTCGGCTTGTAAACTGTCAAAAGGTGGTTTTAAAAATTCATTTTTGATCAACAATTTGTTGGTCAGAATTTCACGTGATGTATTTTCCATCATGTCTTTGATAAACTGCTGATCAGTTTTATCAAAAAGTCCGTCCAATTCAATTGTTTCGAAAAATAACCCATAATTAAGAGCCACCTGTGCAAGCATCATTGATGCCAAATTAATATCGGGTGCACTTTTTTTGCTAAAATAGGGATGTTCGTAGGAGTAGATTAATTCAAAAGTGCTTGTTTCGCCAGAAAATTTTTCAACAGTATAATTGGCCTTTACTTTTTTCGTTTCAACCTGAATGGTGTTGACGGATAGTTTTTGTAGTGCCTTAAAGGATTCGAGAGTAATCATTTTAGGTATGATTTTAAAAGTTCCACCAATTTTTCGGCACCATATTCCAATACGTCAAAAGCGGGTAAGCCGGTTTCTTCCATAATTTGTGCACAGGCCGGCAGTATTTCCTCCTTTTTCATTTCTTCGTGGTTTACAGTAATTGCAATTACTTTTTTCCCCGAAATTGTTTCTATCGCATTGATTTGTTCTTTGATAGAGTGTAAAACATAACCGGGAAAACCATCGTATTCCACTCGTTTCGGAGCATGTTGAAGAATGACGTAATCAGGCCGTCCGGCAGCCAAAATCTCAAATCCACCCGGGTAGGCAGGATTCATCAAACTTCCCTGTCCTTCGATAACAATCAGATCAGGAGCTTCGTTCTTCCAGGCTTCATGCACGGCATGTTCTATTTCTCCCGAGACAAAATCATTGATACAACTGTCCATTATCATCGAGTATTTTGCTCCCTGCATCCAGGCGGTTTGTCCGGTACCTGCCATTTCTGCTTTTAAACCAGCCTGACGGAATGCATGCACAATAATCCATGCTGTTGTTCTTTTACCGATCGCTGAATCTGTTCCCAATAATGCAATTTTCAAACAGTCCACTTCTTCAATTTTTCCGGTAAAAAAGTGCAGTTCATCGCGGTCAGGAGTTCGGCGAACATCCCGAACACGGCAATTATTTTTGCGGGCAATTTCCATTAAGTTTTCGTCTTTGAACAAAAAATCGTGCAGGCCGCTGTCAACGTTCATTCCCAATTCCAGGGCTTGTTTTATGCATAAGCGGGCTTCGTCGGGCAATCGTCCGCCGTCGGGTGCCAATCCAACAACCAGTGACTTAGCTTGGTTTTCAGAGCTCAATAATTCCAGTGCTTGTTCCAGATTTTTGTAAATCGGAATACCGTAATTTTTACCATCAAGTACTTGTCCGGCATCTTGTCCGGCATAGTTAGTATCTAGTACACCAACTACTTCGTACCTTTCGGTAAATCGCACCAGCCCGTGAGCCGTTTTTCCATTGGGTGTATTAAAAGCACCCTCACAATATACAAGTGCTTTGCCGTCAATTGTTTCTTTCATCTTATTAAAATTGATTGTTTTCTATGGAATAAGATGGAACTCACATGATTATAATATTTGTCGTAATTGGCAAAAACTTTGTCATGCTCGTTTCATTATTTAATATTTTCCTGTTAAAATTACGACATACCTGTCGTTAATCATCTCCTTTTTTTCGTGCATTTGAAGCAATGCAATAAGTCCTGAAGTAGAAGCCGGTAGAATTCGGTAGCCTTCTTTTTTGTGCAAAAATGTACTCATTTCCTTCATCTTCTTGTCACTAATATGGTGAGCTTCTCCACCTGACTGCTGAATGGCATACAATGCCTCGTTGCCATCGAAACTGTGCCAGTTAATGAGCGGTTCGTTAACCGCTGTTTCTTTTACTAGTTTGGGATCAATGTCTTTGCAAATATCAAGTCCGGCTTTAAATGAAGTGATAATTGGATTTTTAAATGCCGCCGAGCCTGCAATAAATTTAGGTATCCTCGATGTTTTTCCACGTTTGTACAGACTCACAAATCCACGATATACACCGGCAAGTAAAGTACCGTTCGAAACCGGGGCAGCAACGAATTTTGGTGCATCGCGCAACTGGTCGTAAATTTCGTTCGCAATTTCGGCATAAGCAGCAATTTGTAACGAGGTATTGGCGCCACCCGGATTTGCATCGTACCAGTCCGTTTCGAGAGCCATTTTACTCGATTCGGTCACTGTATCTTCATATGAACCGGGTAAACGAATAATTTCAGCATCAAAATTTTCCATTTCTTTAGTTCGCTCGGTATGGTAGCTTTCAGGAATAAATATTTTACATTTTATTCCCGCAAGAAAAGCTGCATAAGCAACCGCAACCCCATAATTTCCACAAGTTGCCAGGGCAATTGTGTTGTAATCCCTGCGAAACGCATCATGAACCTGTGCAAAGGCAATTCTGTCTTTTTGGGTGCCCGAAGGATTTTCTCCTTCATATTTTATATACAACTGACGAATATTGAGTTCTCGTTCAAGGTTACGTGCCCGGTTAAGTGAAGTATCGCCTATTTCAAGCGACATAATATCTTCAAACGATTCAATGCGATCAACTAGCGACAAGCTGGTGTCTTTCACCATATCACTTAAATTTTTTACTTCTTTTGTGATTCGTATCTCGGCTGATTTAACGCCATCAAGAATATTTATCATTTTTGTTTATGTATTGTTATTTGATCGACCTTGTAAGGAGCAGATTGCACGGCATTTTTTTTGCTTTTTACTTGAATTCTTGCGTTGTATTAATTTAAAGTTTTTAGCGGAACCCTTTTATTATCTGCAAATAATATACTCTTTTTTAAACGTTTTATAACTTGTTTTACTGCTCTAAATAAATATGGAAATTACAACTTTTTTAATGCAAAAGATAGATAAGAATAAAATAAAACTTTAAAGGGGAAAAGGTTTCTTTGGTGGATTCGATTGAAAAAATTTC
>JBFFMM010000142.1:0-7641 GCA_041554075.1 Draconibacterium sp.
CAGTAATTCTTTGCCAAGTAAAGAAAACTTTCTGGCTCTGTATTGCCCGAAGTATAAATACTGAAAGCAATAAGTAGTTGAATATGAGAAAAAAGATAATTATAAATTTGGATTACAACATAGAAGGTTATTACGTTTAATAAGAAGTTTTCACCCGAATCAAGATTTGGAGTATTCCTACTTAATTCGGTTGAATTCGATTACTACGAGGATAATAAAAACAGCCTTATTTTAAAAAATATGTTGTTTGTTGAAACAGTTAAGAATATGGATATTGTTGGTGGACTAATTTATACAAATGGTGGACTTTCACCTCAAACAGGTGTGTTATATACTTTGGTTAAAGAGAAATTCTTTTTCCTTTTCAACCCCAACATAAACGTCGAAAGCGATCCTGTTTATGATATCATGACTATCCTTCAATTCACCCCAAAAATAAATGACAAACTTAAACTTTATGCTCGGTTAAAATTTTTAAATATAATTAGGTCCGATGGAAATCTAAAAAGTTACCAATGGATGCGTTTAGGTGTTCAAACAAAAGGAGTAACATTTGGATTTGTTTTTAATATAGATGAACACGGACCAAATCCTTCGGCTGAAACAAACTTCGGACTTTTTGTACAAAAAGAATTATTCTAACAATAATTTGTAAAAACTAAAATGATGAACAAATTCAAATTTATTCAGAATATTTTATTGGCAGTTGTCATGCTGCTTCTTATGGATCCCCGGTCGTTTTATGGTCTGGGTTTTCACGAATGGGCAGGACTATTAATTGGGATATTTTTTATACTTCATACATTATTAAACTGGAGCTGGATAAAAAAGGTCACCATTTGTCTCTTTTGTCGCAAAAACCACAGAGCAAGATTAAACTATATTTTGGATATTTTACTACTTGCGGGTATGGTATTGATGATATTAAGCGGAATAGCCATCGCTCGCACTATTGATTTTTCCTGGCTTTCATTGGGAGGTTCGAGAATGTTTTGGCGAGCTATGCACACCAGTTCGTCTCTTATTACTCTGGCTTTGTTTGGAATACACCTGGGATTGCATTGGAAGTGGGTTTTAAAACGTGTAAAAATTAAATTGTAGAACAATGACAAAAAAAATAATAGTTGGAATACTATCTCTGGGCATAGTGGTTGTTGGAATTATGGCCATGAATCGGTTAAGATATATTGAGCGAAGTACGTGGGTTTTTAAAGTAAACAACGAACAATCGTTTCGTGGAAGATCGGATCGCCAACACAGTGAATTAGAACAAAGAACTTCTCATAGCAGGACTGACGAATTCAGAAGAAATGAAAGATCCTCTTTTGAAAATCTGCCAGATAGTGTAAGACAAAGAATTCTGGCAGAACGCGAAATCAGATCTGCACCGGATAGTTTACAGGAAGAAAAAACGAAATCTTATTCTGGTAATCGTGATTCATTTCGAAGAGATGGTTATGACGGCAGAGGACATGGCAGAAGAGGAAATTCGGTACAATTAATTACAGTTGGCTGGTTTTTAGCCGTTTTTGCGCTATTCACAATAGTAACAATATACATCGACAAATTATTCAAATACATTCATCAACGAAGATTATCTGATAAAATTGAATAAAAGGAATAAAATGAATAAGCCTTTCAGTTAATAATCAACGAGACCGTTTTGCTTGAATATGTTTTAAATTAAACATTCATTATTAGCATGATATGAAAAAAATAAGTTCGCTTACAAATTTTCTTTTTCAGATACAAAGCAACACTCTTTTGTCATACTACGATTATTGCGCTTTTCTTGACTCTTCTCCCACAAAACTTTTACATTTAAAATAAAGAACAAAAAATGGGCTATTTCAGAAGAAACAGCCCATTTTATATTCATAACAATAGTTTAGACCTAGTTGATAACAAAATATCGTATTTCGGCTTATTCTTTTGTTTTATTTAAATAACAATGGCGCAATTTCAGAAAGATAGATCCTCCAGTTTCTCCAAATATGACCACCATCTGTTTCCATATATGTATATTTCATTCCCATATCGTCGAGTTTTTTCCTGAATTTAGTATTGGCTTCATACAAGAAATCATCTTTCCCGATTCCAATCCAATAAAGTTTGTATCCGTTGTCCATTTGTGTTTTTAAAGTACCATCAATATCGCTGTAAACTTTACCTGAAGCATCTTCACGAGGCATCAATGCAGCCGAAAATAAACCGACATAGTCAAAAGTATTCGGATAAAATCTCGAAATATGAAAGGAATGGAAACCCCCCATCGACAAACCGGCAATGGCGCGATGTGCTTTATCTGCCTGAACCCGGTAGTTACCCTCTACAAATTTGAGAATATCCATAAAGTTTGCTTCATAAGTTCCATTCATTGTTTGAGGAGCCATAAACTGTGGTTTATAAAAACCATCACTTCCTTCTCCCGGTGCAGCATCCTGCGTTACATTACCATTTGGCATAACTACAATCATCGGTGTCACCTTGCCTT
The DNA here is from genome assembly GCA_041554075.1 of Draconibacterium sp. Taxonomy (GTDB): domain Bacteria; phylum Bacteroidota; class Bacteroidia; order Bacteroidales; family Prolixibacteraceae; genus Draconibacterium. The sequence goes on from JBFFMM010000142.1 coordinate 2,495, forward strand.
GTGCGATAAGGTTATCCATAATTTGGGCGGTACGTCCAAGCGCAATCCAGGCTTCCTCATCGCCACCCGCACCGTGCAACAAATACAAAACTGGATAGTTTTCTTTTGAAGTTTCGTAGCCCGGAGGGGTATAAATAGTAATACGGCGATCCATTTTCAGGCCTGGAGAATCGTACCAGCGGCGTGTTACCGAACCATGCGGAACATCGTTCACTTTATACAGATCAGCCTGTTGCCCCCCTATAATTAAAATATTGGTAACCGAAGCCACATCACGAATCAAAAACGGATTATTCGGATCGGTAGTAGTAAAACCATCAACAATAAATGAATAGCTATACAATTCAGGGCTTAATGATTCGGAAGTAAAACTCCAAATTCCTTTTTCGTTTTTTGTTAAAGCGGCCTTGCCAGGTCCGTCCATTTCTCCCATTGGAGTCTGTATTTTTTCTGTTGGCAGAAAATCTCCCGTAACCATAACCGATTTAGCGTTGGGAGCATTCAAACGAAATGTCACCGAGTTATTGTCATGGATTTCGGGTGAAATAATTTGCTGCGCACCAAATAAAGCTTGTTGAGCAGATGTTGAAAGATCCATAATAAAGATGGTTAAAATGATCAGAATGATTTGTTTTTTCATGTTGTTTCTTTGTTTGATTTTAGTTTTTAAATACAGATCTGAATAAATTTTATATTCCAAATTTGGTTATTTGACTCCACAAACACCAATGCGTTTAATTGACACATTGTGTAAATATAGACATTTTAAGTAAAATAATTTCAACGGAAAAGATTATACAAAAAAAGCCGTTTGAAGAATCAACTTCAAACGGCTTTAAATTTTTTATATCGAAAGAACCGGTGTTCTTTTTACTCTACTTAAACTTATAAATACACAGTGAGTGATACTTTTCGCCAGGGAGTAATTTTACGCTTGGAAATTCAGGTTTGTTTGGGCTGTCAGGAAAGTGTTGAGTTTCCAAACAAAGCGCTCCTCTGAAATCGACACTGATACCGTATTTGCCGGAGATAGTTCCATCTAAGAAGTTACCTCCATAAAACTGAATACCCGGCTCAATCGTATAAACTTCCATTACACGTCCCGATTCCGGTTCTTCAACCTTCGCAGCCAAAACTGCCACATCATTATTCGTATTTAGCACCCAGTTGTGATCGTACCCTTTTCCTTTTAATAACTGCTCATTTTCGTCATTCACACGATCTCCAATTGTTGTTGCTGTTCTGAAATCAAAAGGCGTTCCTTCAACAGTAGCTAATTCTCCTGTTGGAATTAAACCATCATCAACCGGAGTATAAGAATCAGCATTAATAGTCAGTTTGTGCTCATTAATTGTGCTTTTCCCTGCATCTTTTAAATTAAAATAAGTGTGGTTTGTAAGGTTCAAAACAGTTGCTTTGTCCGTTTCAGCGAAGTACTCAATCTTTAATTCGTTGGCATCGGTTAACTTGTAGTTTACTTTAACATTTATATTTCCCGGGTAACCACCTGCCATATCAGTCGATAAAAGACTAAATGTTATTTCGTTACCTGTTTGATTTTCGACTTTCCAAATCTGGCGGTGGAATCCATCACTTCCACCATGCAAATGATTGTCTCCATCATTTTTTTCAAGCTGATATTCAACACTGTCAATTACAAAAATGGCGTTTCCAATTCGGTTACCATATCTCCCGATTATCGCACCAAAGAAATTCTCTTTCTTATTGATAAAATCTTCTCCTGTTCCATATCCAACAACAACATCTCCCAGTTTCCCATTCTTATCAGGCGTATACAAACTAACAACTCGTGCACCAAAATTAGTTAGCTGACAAATTAAACCGTTGCTATTTTCAAGCGTATAAAGTTTTACTTCCTCACCTTTGTAGGTTGTATTAAAGTCTTGCTCCGATATGGTAGTAAGTTCTGCTTTCTTTTCGCTGCAATTCCATAGCAACAAAGCCAATATAAAGACACCTAAATATTTCATAATTTTTTATTTTAATTTTTACCAGAAATATATGTAAAATACAACAGTAATACCAACAATAATTACCGAATGTACAACATCCCAAACCCCCCAACTAGCTCGTGTGGCAGCTTTTTGTTCATCAGTTGCCGATCCAAATGTCAAACCAACTAATTGTGCAGTAGGTGCTGCTTTAGTAAACTTGCTCACAACCATTACTACAATCATACTAAAAATGAGCATACCGCCACTAAAGAACAACCAGTTTACATCGTAAAATAGTGTATAAAACACATTATGAACATCAGTTTCAGCAGCCCAAAGTTTTACATCGGTATAGCCATCATGTCCGGCCAGAGTAGTATAAAGCACTTTTGCTCCCAAACGTAAAACTCCAACAATAAATCCGGATATCATTCCCCACATACCTCCTTTAGGCGTAGGTTTTGAAGAAAGAATACCCAATAAAAAGGCAGCTGCAATACCCGGTGCCAAAACCGATTGAACATCTTGCAGATAAGTATATAATACATCCCCAATTTGACGCATAACCGGAATCCATAAGATACCCAAAACAACAATCACAATTGTGGCAATACGCCCCACATGTAATAATCTCTTTTCAGTGGCAGTCGGTCTGAATTTCTTATAAAAGTCGATGGTAAACAACATAGCTGACGAGTTGAAAAGCGACGCCAGTGAACTCATCAAAGCAGCCAAAATACCACAAACTACAAGTCCTTTTACACCCGCAGGCAACAATTTAGCAACCAAAGTTGGGAAAGCTGCATCGGCATTGGGTAAGCCATTCTCAAGCATAGGCAAAAAAGTACCTGTTTTTTGATGCAACGCAAAAGCAATCATTCCGGGAATCATAAATAAAAATACCGGAGTAAGTTTTAAGTAAGCACCAAAGATAGTTCCACGGCGTGCCTGCGTTTCATTTTTCCCTGAAAGAACTCGCTGCACAATAAACTGGTCGGTACACCAATACCAAAAACCAATAACTGCCGATCCGATAAATACACCCAACCATGGAAATTCAGAATCGCGATTACTACGTATCAAATTCGCCATACTATCGCCATGTTCGTTTACCGGAACAGCACTAGTAATACGAATCATTTCATCCCATCCGCCCAGTTCTTTCAAACCAAGTACTAAAATAATTATCGACCCCAAAAGAAGAATTGGTGTTTGCAAAACCGAAGTATAAAGTACCGATTTCATTCCACCTACAACTGTATATAATGCGGTAAGTAGTACTAAGCCAATAGCAGAAATCCAAAAGAAATCAATTCCCCACATGGTTTCAATTCCAAATACTTGTTGGAAAACCAAACCTCCGGCGTAAACAGTTACGGCTACTTTTGTTAAAACATAACTTATTAAAGAAATAACGGATAAAATAGAACGCGATTCTTTGTTGTAACGACGTTCCAGAAATTCGGGCATTGTTGTTACCATACTTCGTGAGTAAAACGGCACAAATACCCATCCCAAAATCAGAATCATCCACCCCTGAATCTCCCAGTGAGCCATTGCCATACCGCTTGAAGCACCTGCCCCCGCTAATCCAATTAAATGTTCTGAACCAATGTTTGAGGCAAAAATTGAAGCTCCAATTGCAACCCAGGTTGCATCGCGACCAGCCAAAAAATAGTCGCCGGAGCTATTTTGTTTCTGACGAAACACCCAAACAATTATACCAATAAGAAGTACTGCAAAAATTGCAATTACAATCCAATCTAATGTAGCCATAAGTTATTTTTTAAAAGTTTTATGTTATTGACTAAGTTTTCTTAAGTGTCAAATATACATTTATAATTTTATTTTTCAACTTTAGCCACAAAAGATTTTCTTGTTTGTACTAATTCTAAAATCTGATTCTGCGCTAAAGCATAGTCGTAAAATCCAAAATTAGTCATATATCCTGAATAATACTCACCAAAATCGGAAGCTCCAATTCTAATTTTAGCATTTTTTACCGAGGATGATAAAAGCATATTTTGTGCATTGTCTAATTTTCCGTCAACATAAACCTTTTCTACTACCCCATCGAAAGTAACAACAATTAAATGCCATTGATTGGCAGAAGGAAGGTTTTTGTACGACAGATCAAAATGTCCATCGAGATGAGCCATTGCACCAAAGTTACTTCTATTGTAATGTAAGGCACTGTACGAATTGGCCAGAAAATATTCAGTACGGTCGCACCACGAAGCCAAACATTCGTCTTTGTTATCTATGTCAGGATTCTTCACCCAGGTAGCCACAGAAAATGCACCGTTCCACTCCAAACTCTTTGGAACATCAATTCCGTCCAATTCTATCGCTCCTTTTTTGAATTTGATAACTTTTGAGCCCGTTTCTTTGTCCGTAACAATTTCCACATCACCTACTCCAACCAATTCGCCGCCAAGGGAGCCAATGTTTTTTATAGTTTTGAAATTTGAAATTGGTGTCTCTTCATCTAAATCAAAGCCAACCAAAAGACTATTTGAGCTTTTTGCTCCGGATGCATTTAAAGAAGCTTTATTCTTTCGTTGGAATGGAATCGCAAAGGTTGATGAATACACTTTAATGTTCCAAATGGCAGCAAAAGTTCCTGTTTTTTCGGTACCCAATACTGTTAGTTTTAAATAACGTGCATTTACATCATTGTCATCAATCATTGGGCTACCCGAAATTCGATTATCCGATTTATCGGCATACATAAGCCAGTTTTTTGCATCGTTTGAATATTCAATTTTGTACTGGTAGTAATAACTGGCAAATTCAAAAGATGTAGATACTCTGCTAACTTTCTGTTTTGTACCCAAATCAATTACAATGTTTTGTGGGAAACTATTATCAGCCGCCTTCCACATGGTAGCATTGTTATCGTCGGTGGCAAATTCAGGTAAATACCTGTAATCGTAGTCAGGCGATTGTAAATGATAAGCAGATGAAGCAGTAGTTTTTGCGCCCAAAGCAATATTCTCAGGAACGTCAGAACAAATCGGTGATTGAATTCCCAGTAAGGTTGGAACTACCGCTTTAATCGTCGAATCATTTTCAAAAATCAGACTGTCGATACAAACTTGTCGAGCCAGACCACCTGCTGTAAACGGATAATCGTGCTTGTGATACACAATGTAATAATCATCACCCTCTTGTAAAACAGAATGGTGTCCG
>JBFFMM010000143.1:0-7569 GCA_041554075.1 Draconibacterium sp.
TGGCGTTTCATGGGTTGTAGCCTCATTAATTTTGGTGTTAATCGCCACCTTTGTTAATGACATGTCGTTTGGTTTGGCGATGAAGGAGATTTTCACCTTTATGATGCTTTTTTCATTGATTGGCTCAGCTATCTGGTATGTTATAAAATTTAGTACACTTGAAGACAACAGTATTTTTCGGATTACGCTGGCACATCTTTTTGCAGCTACCATAATTGTTTTTATTTGGCTTTATACGGGTGTTGTATTCATAAAACTCGTACATCCAACCTCAGAGTTTTGGATGGAACAGACCATTGTAAACCGCTTGATGATGGGGTATTCGCTTTATATCATCAATGTCATTTTTTTCTATGCGGTAAACTATTATTATGCATTTAAAGAAAAATCGAAAAACGAAACAAAACTGAAAGGATTGGTGAAAGAAGCAGAATTACATGCTTTAAAATCGCAGATAAATCCCCACTTTCTGTTTAATAGCTTGAATAGTATTTCGTCGCTTACCATGACCGATCCGGCAAAAGCGCAGGAGATGGTAATTAATCTTTCGCAACTAATGCGTTACTCGTTGAAGCACGATCAGGACGAAAAAGTAACACTTAAACAAGAACTCGAGAATAATAAATTGTATTTAAGCATCGAGAAAGTTCGTTTTGGGAGCAAATTAAATCCGGTTTTTGCGATTGAAGAAAATTGTTTAAAAGCCGAAATTCCCAATATGATTTTGCAACCCTTGTACGAAAATGCTATAAAATATGGTGTTTACGAAGCTACTGAACCTATTGATGTAATTACACATGTTCGTTGCTCAGAAGAACTACTGGAAATAACTATTAGCAATTCATACGATAAGAATGTGGTAAGTAAAAAGGGCGAGGGAATTGGCCTTAGAAACATTCGCGACCGTTTACAGGTTATTTATGCAAACCCACATTTATTAAAAATTGAAAATAAACAAAACGAATTTACCGTAACTTTAACCATTCCTCAAAAAGTAAAATAAGATGTTGGAAAAATTGCGCACCATTATTGTAGAAGACGAAGAATTGGCTCGAAACCTGATGAAAATGTTTTTGGCAGAAAATGAAAATATTGAATTAATTGCTGAATGTGAAAATGGTTTTGAAGGCGTAAAACAAATCAATGAGTTAAAACCAGATCTGGTATTTCTCGATATTCAGATGCCTAAAATTACAGGGTTTGAAATGTTGGAGTTACTTGAACACAAACCTCAAATTATTTTTGCTACTGCCTACGATCAATATGCTCTTAAAGCTTTTGATTACAACGCCGCCGACTATTTGCTAAAACCTTATTCAAAGGACCGATTGCAAGAGGCTGTTCAGAAAGTTGTGGAACGTATTCAAAAAGAAGGGAAAGAATCGGATGTTGCCGAAAAAGTTAGTGATTTCCCAAAGGAAGAGTACCTCGACAGGGTTGTTGTAAAGGATCGACATAAAATTCATATCGCACCGGTAGATGCTGTGCGTTACATTGAATCGATGGATGATTATGTGATGATTTACACCACCGAAGGGCGCTGGATGAAACAAAAAACCATGAAGTATTTCGAAAGTGCACTTAATCCAAAAAACTTTGTACGCATTCACCGTTCGTACATTGTTAAGGTGGACGAAATTGCAGAAATACAGCAATACGAAAAAGAATCATATATCGTAATCCTACATGATAAAACAAAATTGAAAGTAAGTAAAACGGGGTATAAAAATTTAAAGGGAATTTTGAATTTCTAGCGGTTTTTATCACCACCTCGACCTTTTGGTCGTACCTTTCAAAAGCCTACTCCTCACGATAAGGGGGAGAATTCTTTTTCTTAATACTAAATAGTAATCATCTGAATCCTTTTATATTTCTAATTATACCATTTGTATACTAAATTTGCTCAAAAACAAAAAAGGCATGTTTTAATTGGGTAAAATAGGGTGTATAATGGTATTATTCTCTTTTGTGACTTTTATCTTTTTTCTCAAAGCAGAATATTCCTATTTTGTACAGCTTGTTTCAAAGCGTTCAAAACTTGAAAATCAAAAATTATTTAAATAACTGTTGCAGAGTCGTCAAGTATCTTCTGACTTAAATGTCCTTTGCGTCTTTGCGGTAAAAATTGTATTTATGAAAAAACTCGCACTATTAATGGTTGTTGTCTTTCTCGCATCAACTGTAACTTTCGGGAAAAAGAAAGAAGAAGAGAAAAAAGAAGAACCAAAGCCATTTGTAAATTCCGGTTTGGTTAGTGGTTTGAAATGGCGAAGTATAGGGCCGGCCTGGGCAAGCGGGCGGATTGCTGACTTTGCCGTAAATCCTGAAAATCCCAAAGAATATTATGTGGGTGTAGCTGCAGGAAATGTATGGAAAACCACCAACAATGGAACGACCTGGAACCCAATTTTCGATAAATATGGTTCGTATTCTATTGGAGTGGTTGAGCTTGATCCAAATAATTCAAATGTAGTTTGGGTAGGAACCGGCGAAAACAATCATCAGCGTGCCTTAGGTTATGGTGATGGTGTATACAAATCGTTGGACGGTGGAAAGTCATTCAAAAATATGGGTTTAAAAGAAAGTCGTCAAATTGGAGGAATTGTAATCGATCCGCGAAACTCCGATATTGTTTTTGTTGCTGCCGAAGGTTCGGCCTGGGGGCCGGGCGAGGAGCGTGGATTATACAAAACAACTGATGGCGGTGAAACCTGGAACAAAGTGCTGGAAGTAAGCGAAAATACCGGTGTAAACAACGTTGTAATGGATCCTTGTAGTCCAGATATAATGTACGCAACCACCGAGCAACGGCGGCGTACATCATTTACAAAAATTGGAGGTGGCCCCGAGTCATCGGTATATAAATCAACCGACGGAGGTGAAAACTGGCGCAAAATTACCACAGGTTTACCAAGTGTTGATTTGGGCGGAATGGGAATTGATGTATCTCCGGTTAATGCGAATTATGTGTATTTGATTGTAGAAGCAGCAGACGGGAAAGGTGGATTTTTCCGCTCAACCGATAAAGGCGAAAGCTGGAATAAAATGGGCGACTACCATTCAAGTGGTCAGTATTACAACGAAATTGTATGCGACCCAAAAAATGTGGATAAAGTATATTCAACTGAAACTGTTTCCAGAGTGACTGTTGACGGGGGAAAAACCTGGACGACAATCAGTACCAAAGGACGCCATGTTGATGATCATGCCATTTGGATAGATCCGTCAGACACGGAACATTATATGATTGGTGGCGACGGTGGAATCTATGAAACATGGGACGAAGGTAAAACATTCGATTTTAAAGAAAACCTGCCGGTTACACAATTTTACCGTGTTTATGTTGACGACGCAGAGCCTTTTTACAATGTTTATGGAGGGACTCAAGATAATAACTCAATGGCCGGGCCATCGCGCACAACCAGTCGTAGCGGCGTGATTAACGACGAGTGGTACCCAACTTTGGGGGGCGATGGTTTTTGGGCAGCTACCGAACCAGGAAATTCGGATATTGTTTATGCTGAATATCAATATGGAAATGTATCGCGTTACGACAAAAAAAGTGGCGAGCGATTAAGTGTAAAACCTCGCGAACGCCAAGGCGAACTCACCTACAAATGGAACTGGAATGCCCCTATGTTTGTGAGTCCACACAAAGCCACTCGTGTGTATATGGCAGCCAATAAAGTTTTCAAAAGCGATGACCGCGGTAACACATGGGAAGTGATTAGCGATGATTTAACCGCCCAAGTGGATCGGAATTCGTTCCCGGTGATGGGAAAATACTGGCCGGCAGATGCGGTGGCTAAAGATGTTTCTACTTCGCAGTGGGGAACTATTGTTTCGCTGGATGAATCAAAAATACAGGAAGGATTATTGTATGCCGGAACCGATGACGGTGTAATTTCAGTTACTGAAAATGGCAGCGACTGGAAACAGGTGAAATCATTTCCGGGAGTTCCAGAATATACTTATGTGAGCGATGTTTGCGCCGATCGTTTTGACAAAAATGTGGTTTATGCTACTTTCGATAATCTGAAGCGTGACGACTTTAAACCTTACGTTTTAAAAAGTACTGACAAGGGACAAACCTGGACTTCAATTAGTGGGAACTTGCCGGAAAACGGAACCGTTCATACCATTGTTCAAGACTTTGTTCGCCCTGAATTGTTGTTTGTGGGAACCGAGTTTGGTATTTTCTTTACCATCAATAACGGAGAAAATTGGGTGCAGTTAAAATCGGGTTTGCCAACGATCGCCGTTCGCGATATTGCTATTCAGGAACGAGAAAATGACCTGGCCATTGCTACATTTGGACGAGGTTTTTACATTATGGACGATTACAGTCCTTTGCGTGAAGTGTCTTCAGAATTAGAAAATAAGGAGGCTGCCATCTTCCCGATTAAAGATGCATTAATGTTTATTCAAACCAGTGGCAAAAGCAACCAGGGAAGTACCTATTTCACTTCGCCAAATCCTGATTACGGAGCAACTTTTACTTATTTCTTAAAAGAAGTCCCAAAAACTCAAAAGCAGTTGCGAAAAGACAAGGAGAAAGAATTATTTAAGGAAGGCAAACCCATTCCTCAACCTACCTGGAGGGAGCTCCAATTGGAAGGTCAGCAAGAAAAATCGCATTTGATTTTTACTGTTTATGATAATGCTGGGAATGTAGTCAGTCAGTTTACGAAAGCTCCATCGAAAGGAATTAACCGTGTAAATTGGAATATGACTTATACTGCCACTGCGAATACACGCATTAGTGGAAAGTTCGATCCGATAACAAAAGGTGGCCGCGGAATTATGGTAATGCCGGGAACCTACAAAGTGGGAATGAAATTGTGGCACGAAGGCGAATTGACAACTTTGGTTGAGCCGCTTGAATTTACCTGCAAAAAGCTTAACAATACAACTTTACCTGCAGCAGATTATGACGAGAATGTTGTTTTTGCCCAAAAAGTAAACAAACTGGCTTTGGCGGTTACTGCTACCGGACGAATGATTTCGGAAACTACCAACAAACTCGAGCAAATAAAACAAGCCATTTATGCCACTCCCGGTGCAAGCCAGGAATTAATGGATAAAGCACGAAAATTGAGTGTGAAATTGGAAGCATTGAATTTTGCGATGAACGGGGTTCCTGCAAAAGCAAGTGGCGAGGAAGTGCCGCCAGTACAAGTGCCGTTAAGCGATCGGTTGGGTAATATAACCTGGACCCACATGGGATCAACGAGTGGAATTACCACCACCGAAAAACAGGCTTACGAAATCCTTATAGAGGAATTCCCTCCGGTTCTGGAAGCTTTAAAGCAAATTGTAGAGAATGAAGTTCCGGCATTGGAAGCTGAACTAAATAAAATAAATGCTCCATGGACACCGGGACGTTTACCGGTTTGGAACGAGTAAGTAAGCTTCAAGCTGTTAGTCATTAGCTTCAGGCGAAAGTAAAGATGCCATCCGTGTTTGAAAAAACACAAACGGATGGCATCTTTTTTTTACCGGGTAATGCGGTTTCCAAACCGCATTCTTCACGAAGAGAGGTGTTTTTGTTAAAGTGTTATTTTACAGCGGATTGAAATCCATTGGATCCTTGAACTAAACGAAATAGTCAGAAAACTATAAAAATTAGTTGTAAAACTAAACAATGTAGTTACATTTGCTTTGTAGTTTGTTTACTCACACTACCCGGTACTAAAAATCTAATATCTGAGGAATGAAAAAACTAACACAAAAAGAAGAAGAGATTATGAATTTCTTTTGGGAGAAAGGTCCCATGTTTGTAAAAGAATTAAAGGAATTGTTCATTGATCAGAACTTGCATTACAATACCCTTTCTACCATGGTGCGGGCACTCGAAGAAAAAGGGTTTATTGCTCACGAGCAATTTGGTAACACGCACCGCTATTTTGCGGCAGTATCAAAAGAAGAATACAGCAAGGGCACCCTCGGAAATGTAGTCAAAAAATATTTTAACAACTCGTACAAAAGTGTGGTATCGCTTTTGGTGGAAGATGAAAATCTTTCGGTGGAGGATTTGAAAAAGCTAATTGCAGAGATTGAAAACAACAAAAACGAAAAATAATGAACCTGTTTTTTGCCTACCTCATAAAATCGTCGATTAGCTTGGCTCTACTTTATAGCCTGTTTCGATTTACCATGCGTAACAACATAACCCATTCGCTCAATCGTTTTTTGCTTTTGGGAATTTTATTTGTGTCGGCAATCATTCCATTTTTAAATATTCAGTTTTTTTACGAAGAGGTTCCGCTAAAACAAGTTGAGGTTTTTCGAGAATTTGTTACTGCTCCCGTTTTTACTGAATCTATTCCACTGGAAACTGTACAGCCCGAAATGGTAAGCACTGGTTTTTTGATTAATTGGTGGTTGCTGGTTTATCTTTCGGTGATTGTTTTAATGCTCATCCGAATTGTTATTGGAATATTTAAAGTAACACAAATTATTAAGCGAGCGGAAAAAAGGCGTTTGCAAAAAATAGTATTGGCCTTAGTAAAAGACCTTATTCAACCCTTTACTTTTTTAAATAAAGTAGTTCTTTCTGAAAAAGATTTTATTGAAAACAAGGCTATTATAGTGGCTCACGAACATGCGCATATCAAACAATTGCATACAATTGATTTGATGGTTTGTGAGGTTTTTACCGTTATGCATTTTTTCAACCCGTTTATGTGGTTGTTGCGTCGCGATTTAAAACTGATCCACGAGTACCAGGCCGATGAGGCCGTTCTGAATAAAGGCATCGATGCAAAAACATACCAACTGTTGGTTTTACAAAAGTCCGTAGGCGAAAGACGTTTTGCCATGGCAAATCATTTTACACAAAAACCAATTTTAAAACGATTAAAAATGATGCAAAAGAAAAACAGAAAAAAATGGGCAGCTTTGAAACTTATTTTGTTTCTGCCGCTGCTGGTAATATTATTACAGGCATTTGCCCGACCCGAACTGATTACCAAAACCGAGGACTTTATACCTGTAAACTATATTGAAAATCAGACCGAAAAATGGCTATCAAAATGGACTGCTGATAATATTGGCAAAGGTTTTTACGAACCTGATTTAATTGATAAGGATGCACCCAGAAAACCAAATAACGTTTTAGTGATTCTTATGAATGCGAAGGATGAATATTTAATTGAAGGCGAACACCATCCAAAGGCAGACATTAAAAAAGTAGTGAAAGACTATTTGCATGGCATAAATCCGGATGGGAAAAAAGGTCCCGATTACGTGGAAACAGAAATTCCTGAAATTGGGAAAATCAAAGTTTCGAAGGGAATGATTAGTTATAAGCACGACATTAATTCGTCAAACGAAATGGTAAATAAGACCATACACTACATTGGTGAGGTTTGCCTCGAAGTGCGGAATGAAAAAGCACAACTTTTCTTTGGCAAAGATTATTTCGATTTGGACGAAGAAAAACAAGCGGCTGTAGTTAAGGCGGTTCCAGTTTGGTTTTCATACGAATTACCAAAGGTTGTTAAAAAACAGAATAACTCATTTACAGAGGATCAAAAGAGAGCTCGGGTTGATCGTGAGTTGGCAAAA
>JBFFMM010000144.1:0-7565 GCA_041554075.1 Draconibacterium sp.
AGGTTTTGGCGGATTAAAAACCCGTGAGGTTATTTATCGCCGTAATGTGTATTTTCCGCATTCGGGCGATTATAAAATTTCGCTGCAGCAAGGAATGCGCGAAAATAGTTTGGACGGAATTAGCGATGTTGGAATTCGGGTAGAGAAAATGGAGTAAAAACTTTTAAAACTTTCGTCAAACTGTCCGTCAGCTGACGGATCAGGTTCAAAAAAGATCATAATAAGGTGGGAAAGGGAAAGCTTAAAAAATTTGATGAGATGAAGAACTTTGAACATGTGGTTCAGGTTCCATATCATACAATCGAAAACAATAATTTTTATTTAAGAGGTAAATGGGCAAAGGATTTTTTTAAAAACGAAAATCCAATTGTTCTTGAATTGGGCTGTGGCAAAGGCGAATATACGGTTGAATTGGCAGCCATGAATCCAAATATCAACTACATTGGTGTGGATATTAAAGGTGCCCGACTGTGGAAAGGCGCCAAACAAGCCAAAGAGCGGGAGTTAAAGAATGTAGGTTTCCTGCGCACGAACATCGAGTTAATTGCACAGTTTTTTGTCGAAAATGAAGTGGCCGAAATCTGGTTGACTTTTCCCGATCCGCAAATGAAAAGAGTACGAAAACGATTGACTTCAACCTTTTTTCTGAACCGCTATCGAAAATTTCTGAAACCGGGTGGAATTATTCACCTAAAATGCGACAGTAATTTTCAATACACCTACACACGCACCATGGTGCAGTTAAATCAATTTGAAATTCTGGCCGAAACTAACAATCTATACGAATGGCAGCACCTTACCGATGTGCTACGCATTAAAACCTATTACGAAAAACAATGGCTCGATCGCGGAATTACCAGTAAATACCTGGCGTTTATTCCACATCAGAGCGAATACATTGAGCCTACCGTTGAAATTGAACGCGACGAATACCGTAGTTTTGGCCGCAGTGCACGAGATTTGTAATTATTTTGTCATTCCGAATGCAGAGAGGAATCTCATACAAGCAGTTTCGGCTACAGATTTCTCCTCCACTGTCGTCGAAATGACAATAAAAGAAAAAATAATGCCCGACTTTTTTAGCAAAGTGTACGAAGTAGTAAAACTCATCCCACCGGGAAGGGTAACGTCGTACGGAGCCATTGCTAAATACCTGGGTTCTCCCGGGGCATCGCGCATGGTGGGTTGGGCCATGAATGCCAGCCATTCGCACAAGGACTTTGTTCCGGCACACCGTGTTGTTAATCGCAACGGTTTGCTTACGGGAAAACATCATTTCGATAATCCAAATGCCATGCAGGAATTACTGGAAGCGGAAGGTTTAAAACTGAACGGCGATCAGATCATTAATTTTCAGGAAAAGTTTTGGGATCCGGGGAAAGAGTTAGTATCGGAATAATTTCTTAAATTTGAAAGAATAGAATATTCTTTAAATCATGGATTTACAAGCACAAAAAGCAATAATAATTGAACAGTTTAAACAGCTGGACGATGAAAAACTGATACTTAAGATTAAGAATCTATTGGAGTCGGCTTTAAAAAAGAAACAAATAGAATATGACATTCCAAAATCGCATAAGGATTTGGTAATGGAACGCTTTGATGAAGTTAGAAAAGATCCTGATCGTTTGTTGGATTGGGATGATGTGAAAAAGACTCTTGATGGAGAATGAATAGATACAAAGTAAAAATTGATCCTCAGGCTTTAATTGATATTACTGAAATAGTAAGTTGGTATAACCGGCAACAAAGTGGTCTTGCGCAAAGATTTCAAAATCTGACAGTAAAACAGATTAATACTTTAGGTAAGAATTCGAATAAATATGCCATTCGTTACAAAGAAATACGATGCCTTTTGATTCCAAAATTTCCATACATGGTTCATTATTATGTGAATAATGACAGTAATACGGTGGAAATACTTGCCGTTATTAGCACCTCGCGAAATCCTAAAATTTAGGAAAACAAAACAAATCGTTAAAACAAAAATTCAAAAGAATTGGATTGGACGGCGATCAAATCATTAATTTTCAAAAAAAGTTTTGGGACCCCGGGAAAGAGCTGACACAAAACTTTTAGTAAACATTTGTTTGATTTAATTTCCTCAAAACAATTATCCGTTCAAAGTGTTTTATAAATGCAATTATTACTTTTGCACACAAATTAATCAGTAGTAAACAGACAAATAATCAATCAATATGGCTGATAGTCAAAGAAAATTAATTGTTCCGAAAGATGTAACGGACGCCTTGCGCACCGTAAAATATCCAGGAAGTGAGGAAGATGTGGTGAAACTGGAAATGCCACAAGAAATTCGAATTGCCGGTCAACGAATTAGTTTTTCGCTGGTATTTCAAAAAAGCAACGACCCAAACATTGAATCACTGGTATTAGCTTGTGAAGCAGCCATAAAAAAATATGTGGGTGCCGAAGTTGAAATTGAAGACAATATTGCGGTAAAATTTATTCACGATATGGAACGTCCGGTTTTGCCCAACGTAAAAAATATTATTGCGGTGGCCTCGGGCAAAGGTGGCGTTGGAAAATCAACAGTAGCTGTTAATCTGGCAGTGGCTTTGGCCAATTCAGGAGCCAAAGTAGGTTTGTTGGATGCCGATATTTTTGGGCCATCCATTCCTAAAATGTTTGGTGCCGAAGGCGATCGTCCGGCAGGTGTAAAAATTGATGACCGCGAAATGATTAACCCGCTTGAGAAATTTGGGGTGAAATTTTTGTCGGTGGGATTTTTTGTCGATACCGACAGTGCCATTATTTGGCGTGGCCCAATGGCGTCGAATGCCTTAAAACAATTAATTACCGAAGGAAACTGGGGCGAACTGGATTACCTGCTTATTGATCTTCCTCCGGGTACCAGCGATATTCATTTGACCATAGTACAATCGGTTCCGGTTACCGGAGCTATTATTGTTACTACACCGCAGGATGTAGCTTTGGCAGACGTTGTACGTGGGACAAGCATGTTCCAAAGTAAATCGATTGATGTGCCGGTATTGGGATTAATTGAAAATATGGCCTGGTTTACGCCGGCTGAACTGCCCGACAATAAATACTACATTTTTGGGAAAGACGGTGGTAAAAATCTGGCCGACAAACTGGGTTTGCCTTTGTTGGGGCAAATTCCTATTGTACAAAGCATTCGCGAAGGTGGCGACTCCGGTAATCCAATTGCCAACGAAAGCGAAAGTGTTACAGGAGTTTCTTTTGCCGAGTTGGCTACAGCTGTAAAACACCGGGTACATATTCGAAACATTCAAAAAGCTCCTACCAAAAAGGTAAAAATCAGCCGAAAATAATGGGTTCGTTATTTCGAACGAAGTGAGATATCTGTTGAATTAAGGCAGATTTCCCACTTCTCTCGAAATGACATTTTCTTGCTGCTATTCCTGAATAATACCGCAAGAAAAAACCTTCCCAAAAATTAATCTCATTCCACATACATTTTTTCTTATTTTTGCAGCGTTTACAAAAGGGATAAATTCAAAGAAAACATACAATATTCTGTTGAATATAGAGTTTATTCATTGAGCTAATAAAATACCTGTTTGAAAAGAATATTTTTACATACCATATTTTTCATTTTACTGGTTTCCATTTTTGCCGGTTGTTCTACTGAAAAAAACACACGTGCTTCGCGGACATTTCACAATGTTACATCGAGATACAATGTGTATTTTAATGCCAACGAAAGCGTAAAAGAAGGAGTGTTAACCATTAATGAACGGATTGAAGACGATTTTACGCGTTTGTTACCCGTTTACAAAGAGAGCGATCCTTCTACAGTGCGAATGGTAAAATCGGATATGGAATATGCCGTTGTAAAATGCTCGAAACTGGTAGAAATTCATTCGATAACCAAAAAGCCAAAACGGAAGAAAAAACGTACCCGCAAATACCAGGAGTTTGCCAGTCAGGAAGAATTTAACAATTGGATTGACGACAGCTACCTTTTAATGGGAAAAGCCTATTATTACCAACAAAATTATTTTGCTGCCATCGATAATTTCTCCTATGTAGTGCGAAAATATCCTGACGAAGAAACAGCGGATGAAGCACAGGTATGGATGATTAAAGCGTATACCGAGATGGAACGTTTTATTGAAGCCAACGAAGTGATTCAAGCCATTCAGGCGTACGAAGATTTTCCGAAAAAACTGGAGCGTGACGTGGCAATTGCAACTGCCAATTACTATATAAAACAGAAGGAATACAGCGATGCTGTGCGAATGCTCAATATTGCCATTAAAAAAACTTTCTGGAAAAAAGACAAAGCACGATTGCAATACATAATTGCTCAGTTGTATCAGGAGTTGGGGCAAAATGCCGAAGCTTCAAAAGCATTTAAAGCAGTCACACGAATGAATCCGGGTTATAAAATGGCCTTTAATGCACGCATTAATTCGGCGGGTGTTTTCTCAGGCGACGGCAATACTGAGGAACTGAAAAAGGAGCTGAACAAAATGCTGCGCGACAAAAAAAATAACGAATTCCGCGATCAGATTTATTATGCTTTGGGAAATGTATATTTCCGCGAAGGCAACCGGGATGTGGCTGAAAGTAATTACAAACAGTCGGTGGCAAGCAGTTTTAAAAATCCGTTCCAACGGGCACTTTCATCCATTACTCTGGCCGATTTGTATTACGAAGATCTAAATTACCGTGGTGCACAATCGTATTACGACAGTGCCATGATTATTATTGATGATACCTATCCGAATTACGCCAATGTATCGGATCGATACAGCAGCCTTTCCAGTTTGGTTGACAATTTATTGATTGTGGAGCGCCAGGACAGCTTGCAGAAAGTTGCTCTGATGCCTGAAAAGGAACGGGAAGCTTTAATTGCCGGTATGATGAAAGATGAACAGGAACGTCAGCGGAACATGGAAAATTTGGCTACTCAGGGTGCTCAGGGGCAGGGCTACTATCGTTCCAATCGCTACCGAATGGGAATGGGTAGCAGTGGTGGTGCCGGATGGTATTTCTACAATCCGCAAACGGTAACCTATGGAAAAGTCACATTCCAGCAACAATGGGGTCGGCGTCAGTTGGAAGACAATTGGAGACGATCGAATAAAAACACCGTCTCGATGGATGAGTTTGACGAACTGGCTGAAGATCTGCCGCCCGAAGAACAGCGCGAGGAGGACCCCTTAAAAAAAGAATTTTATACGCAGGATTTACCGCTTACCGATTCCTTAATGGCGGCGTCGCACGAAAAAATTCGTGATGCATTGTACAATGCGGCAAAAATTTTTAAATCCGAGTTTGAGGATTACCCTCGTTCCAATGAACAATTTGAAGAATTGAACAAACGGTATCCTGAAAATATGTACTTGTTATCGGCGTATTTCGATTTATACGATTCGTATGAATTGTTAGGCGACAAACAAAAATCGGATTACTATCGGAACCTGATTATTTCTCAATATCCTGAAAGTAAGTTTGCTCAGTACCTGTTAAATCCAAATTTCTTTGTTGAAATGGAAGCGCGTTTAGACAGTCTAAACCGGATGTATCAGGAAGCATTCAGAGATTATAAATCGGGAAGATATAGCAACGTACTTGGGCTAACCAGCAACATGAAACATTTGAAACCGGACAGCATAATGATTCCAAAAATTGATTTTATGGAAATGATTGCTAACGGTGTATTGTCGGATGTCCATAATTTTGAAACCCTCTTAAAAGACTATCTTCAAAAATATCCGAAAAAAGAACCATCGCCGCTTGCCAACGAAATTCTCACGCTTATTCAGGATAGTACACTGGCCGATTACGAGAAATTAGTGGCCATGGGCTATATCAATGAAGAGATTCAAAATGAAGAACTTTTGCCTGAGAACTTTATGGCTGACGACGAGTTTGGTGGTAAGTTTAGCTACGATGAAGATTTGTTACACTATTTTGTAATTGCCTATCCGCGCGAAGATGAGGCGAAAATTGATCTGAACCGTTTGAAATTTGATATTGCCAATTACAATATTGACCATTACACCAAAATTGATTACGACATTGAAACCGAATATTTTGATGAAAACCTGGCCTTTGTATTGGTGCGGGTAATGTCGAACAAAGAAAATGCCCTAATTTACCACGGAGCTATTATTCGTCGTGCGGAGGTATTTAAAACTTTACGCGATGTAGATTATATGAACTTCGTGATTTCGTCGGCCAACTACCGTGCGATTAAGGAAGAAAAATCGACAGCAGATTACATGAAGTTCTTTGTAAAGAATTACAGCCGTTATATTCGTTCGAACTTTAGCGACGACGATCTGGATATTTCGCCTGAAGAGTTAATGGCACGTGCCGAAGCCGAAGACAATGCCTTAAAGGAAAAAGGCCGCTTTGTTTCGGTTACAACCGGAGCAACCGGCTTGTTCTCAAGCCAAATTGATACCACTCAGAATTTTGTAATTGCCGTAAAAGATAAAGGAATGTCCTTGCGCCAAATATTGCGCGACTTTTCCGATTTTAACCGAAAAGAGTTTAGAGCGTGGGGGCTGGCTTTACAGCTAAAACAAACCGAAGAGTACCAGTTGCTGGTGATAAATGGAATTCCATCGTTAAACGAATCGATGTCGTATTTCCGCAAGGTGGTTACAACACGTAGTTTATTTGCATCGCTTGGGCAGGCAACTTATCGGAACTTCCTGATAACTAACGACAATTTGCAGCCGTTGATGAGCGAAAATAAAGTAGATGATTACATTACCTTCTTCCGAAACAATTATATCAATCGTACAACTACTACTTCGTCGGGCAGCACATCGTCTGGAACAACGGCCGCAACTACTACAAGCACTGAAGCAGCCACCGCGGAGCCCGCAGTAACAGATGCTGCACTTGCAAATGGCGCTTACGATGTAAATATTGAAGGTGCACACTTGGTTGTATTTGTAATTCCGAGTAGTGGCATTAACAAAACCGCTTTTGTTGGTGGTATTGAAAAATACAACAACGATAATTTTGCCAACTCTGGATTTACCATTGATGAGCAAACATTAGATGCCATTCGACAACTGGTAATTGTAAAAGGTATGGCCGACAAAGAAACCGCGCGTCAGTATTTTAGCAATGTGGTTCGTAGTCGCGATTTGTTTGCTCCTTTAAATGGTGCTCAGTACCGCAATTTCTTAATTACCACCAGCAATTTCGATATTTTCCTGCAAGAGAAAAACATTGCAGAATACATGGACTTTTACAAGGCCGTTTACTTGAAGTAGTGATCAGTCGCAGTGTTCAGTTTCAGTTTACAGAAAAGAAAAACTAGGAAGAAAGTCGCAGTGTTTAATAAATAAGCTCTAAACTCTAAACACTGAACACTGGTGGTTAAAGTTTGTTAAGCAGATACTACAACGGCACTTTATTTGTTTCTATCTTTGAATAGCATGACAACAAACAAAAACAACTGGAAAAATTAGAAAAATGACAAAACCACGAATACTCTGGACAGACGACGAAATAGATTTATTACGCGCACACATTATTTTTTTACAGGAAAAAGGTTACGAAGTTGAAACTGCTAACAATGGTTCGGATGC
>JBFFMM010000145.1:0-7533 GCA_041554075.1 Draconibacterium sp.
GCCCGGATTTAGCAAAAATGCTTTGCGCGAGTATTGGAAAGTATGGATCGATTTTAACCACGATTCGGATTTTGAAGATGCAGGCGAAGAAGTATTTGCTGCACCAAGTGTTAAGGGCGATGTTTCCGGAAATATTGTGGTGCCGACAAACGCCATTCCGGGAACAACCCGAATGAGAGTGGCCATGAAAGCTGCTGCTTTTAGTACCCCGTGCGAAATATTCGACCGCGGCGAGGTGGAAGATTATAGCCTTATCATTGAGGGAACAAAAAGTATTCAACTGGATGTGGCTGAAACGGATGCAATTGGCGTTATGCGGGTTTATCCCAATCCAGCCTGGGAAGGTATAAATGTTGAAACCGGTGTGGAGCAAAGTGTTTCGGTTATGGTTTTCGATATCGCCGGAAATATGCTGTTGTCAGTACCGATCGAAAAAACGGGGTATATCGATTTAAGCCCGTTTGCTGAAGGCACATACATGGTGAAATGTCAGCAACAAACAAAACGAATCATTAAAATGAAATAATTAATTCGCGAAATTCAGGAGGGGTATATCCCCCCAAATTTAAATGTTAATGAGGTACCCGGCAGCCGAAGGGGCGGCCAGGAAATTCAATACAGCTGTGTACCCCAAAAAACCATAAAAATTAATTCAATGGAAGATCGATTTTCATTCCATCTAAGCGATGAAGAAAGAGAACAAATTGGCCAGGCCTTACAAATCCTGGTTACGGTTCTTGAACCAAAGTTAATGACCCTTACGCCAGAGGAGCGTAAAGAACTGCCCAAAATGGGCGATAAAACAGTGGCTTTTGTTGAAAAAGCCGTTGAATATGCGCAGGAATACCCACAGTATATGCCTGCTTTTATTGACGTACCCGAAGCCAAATCCGATTTTGAGGCGGTGAAGGATATACGTATTATTTACAATCAATTACAGCGCTTGTGTGCCGAAATGGACGATAGTATGACCATTGCCGGCAGCGAAGCCTACACCTCGGCACTCTCGGTGTATAAGGTGCTTAAAAATGCCGCTTCGATGGGGCAACCCGGTGCCGAAAAGGCAGTGTCGGAGTTGGGCGAACGTTTCCCGCGGGGAAAACGTAGTGTTACGCCCGACAGCAACTAATCTGCATTAAAACACCCTCCTGAATTCTTTTAAGCGAATGGAAATTCAGCAGCTGACTATTTGTTTCAACTATAGTCAGCTGCTGAATCATTCCGGATTCTAATCCCAAATGCCTTTCATCTCACATTTCTAAGCCTTATTCTCTAAAAGAACAGCCTTATTGCTTATCGCCGTTCGGATGACAGTGCAAAAATCCTCGTAAGGCACGAAAAAAAATCCGTAAGCCGGGTAAAAACATGCGTACACCTCGTAATTTTCAGCCTTAACGGGCAAAACTTTGTCGAAAGGCTCGATTTTTAAGCCGTTTACCACTAAAATAACGAGGTGTTTCTCATAAAAAGTGAGCTTTTCGAGGAAAAAAGCGAGAATATCCGGAAAGAAACTGAGGCCTTCGGAAGAAATTGTGCGCATTTGCGCTGAATTCTGGAGGATTACGAGTGAAAATAAGTGGATAATGAGTAAAAAAACGGGCATAACGGGAGTGATCGTTAGGATTATGGAGGTATGAACAAAATGAATTTTAACCGCATGGATCCGATCCGTATATTTTGACGTACATACGGATCGGATCCATTTTTACCATAGACTGGTCTGCCGCAAATTTTGTAAAATGAATCCGGAGGATTCAGCTGTTTATAGAAAACAATTTGAAATACGAAGATGCGACTCCGGCCGGAGTCGAATGCGAACTTTTCGGGTGCCGGCTATACACATGCGATACCTCCGGCATCGGCAAAAGTGCCACTAAGCTTTTGAATAGTAAATAAGGTTGGCAGCCATACTAAAGAACCTTATTCTTAACTAATAAACCTTAGTAGAGTGACACATCACCTACAAACACAAGGCAACTTTAGCGGAAGCCCGGCTGCCGGTATAAAAAGAGATTTATTCGTTTTGAAGCAGATTATTCAGTAAAGGTTTGTAATTTCTGCCCACCGGTAATTTTTTCTTGTTGATTTCGACAAAACCCGGCCCAACCGATTCAATTTTATCGATGGAAACAATATAACTGCGGTGGATTTGAATAAAGTGATCTTTCGGTAAACTCTCGGACAAATGGCTGATTCTTTCTTTGGTAACTATTTTATTGTTTGTGGTAAAAGCAATTACATAATCGCCTAAACTTTCGAAATACAAAACGTCGGCTAGGTTTACTTTGTAGTGTTTCTTGTCGGCTTTTAGGAAAATAAAATCGCGGTTTTCGGGTTCAGGAGCCACCATATTTGTTTCTTCTTTTTGTGCAGATTGCAGTTCCAGAAAGTAGTTGATTGCTTTTGTAAAGCGCTCAAACGAAATGGGTTTTAACAGGTAGTCGACAACGTTTAATTCAAAAGCATCAACTGCATAATCGCGGTAGGCTGTTGTAAATATTACTTTGGGCGGGTGCTGCAAAGTACGCACAAAATCAACTCCGGTGATTTGTGGCATTTGAATATCGCAGAACAACAAATCGATTTTCTCTTTGGCCAAAATCGGCATGGCCTCCAGTGCGTTGTTGCATTCGGCAACTATTTCAAAATTGGTAAAAACCGAAAGGTGATTTTTAATTACCCTGATTGCAATGGGTTCGTCGTCTATAATTATACATCGGTACATTATTGTTCCTCCAAATTCAAGGTTAAATTTACGGAAAAGGAGTCGGTTTTGTCATCAATTTTCAGAATGTATTTTTCCGGATAAATCAGATCTAAACGTTTTCTGGCATTTTTTAAGCCAATGCCTTTCGAGTGATTTGAACCTGCACTTATAAGCTGGTTTTTGGTATTCTCGATCTTAAAAATCAAGGTGTTATCAATCAGCTGTAGTTTTGTATGTACAAATGCAACTCCCGGGTAATTGCTAACTCCGTGCTTAAATGCGTTTTCGATAAAGGGTAATATAATAAGCGGAGCAATACGTAAATTATTTGTTTCGGACGGAAAGTCAACCTCCATTTTTAATTTCCCGGAATACCTTATTTTTTCAATTTCGATGTAATTCTTCAGGTTGGATAATTCATCGGAGAGAGGTACACTTTTTTCGTCGCAGCGATATAAAATGTAATCAAGAATATCCGAAAGCCGTAAAACCAGGTCGGGTGCTTCGTCTGATTTCTCGAGGGTTAATCCGTATAAATTATTCAGTGTATTGAATAAAAAGTGAGGGTGAATCTGTGCTTTTAAAAGCTTCAGTTCGGCTTCCTTTAATTTTAATTCTGCACTTAGTTTTTTCTTTTCCAACTCACTTTTTTCCTGTTGCATTACAAAAGCACGTTTCACCTGTTTTATGGCAATGGCAAAAAATACAATAAAATACAGTGTTACAACTTGTAATTCTGGGTGTAAAACAGCAGGTTCCAGCGATGCTTCTTTATTCAGAATAAAAATTAGAGCATAAAAAACAATAAGAAACGAAAGCCAGGTAGCAACAAGTAAAGTATAAAAACTAAAAAGGAAAAACTTGCCATATCGTTTTTGCCAAAGGTATTTTGGCACTAAAGTGTAGTTGAAAAAGTAAGTAACCAGAATGGCCACAGGTAATAGCCCCAACGAAAAAATAATTGAAACTTCGCGAAATTCGCTGTTCCAGCTAAACAGAATAAAATAAAAGAAAACTACCAGTGTCCAAAAAACAATGTGATATATAATCCGCATGGTTTTCGACCTTTGCAGCAGACTTATTATTTTTTGAGTTTTATCGGTCATGGTTCTTTTAAAACAGCAATTTAAAACAGATTTTATCAATTGAAAAATTCTGTCGTTCAAATTCGCAAAATGAATGATGAACAACGCAAAAGTTCAATAGTACGTTATTTGATGCGGAGAATGCAGTTGAAAAGTAGAATTATGCTGTTTAACGATAAAATTCTGTTGGATTTGTGATGTTGAATTAGTTTGCAGTCAGTAAATTTAAAAATCGAATATCATGATTGACTTAGACAAAACAAGTACAGGATTTGGCTATATGGTTGAAGCGTATAAAATTGGCGGCCCATATATGCATTGGATTACCATCTTTGGTTTACTGGCACTGGGTATTGGTGTTTGGAAAATCGTTGAATTGGTAACCGGGAAAAAACCGGACACAAAATTTCTTGAATTAATTCGGATGGCCGGTTCATTGGCATTGGCCTTTGGCTTATTCTCTCAAATTGTTGGCATTGTGCAGGCGTTGGAAGCCATTCGCGCGGCTGCCGACGTATCGCCCGAAATAGTTATGGGAGGTGCAATTGTTAGTTTCTATGCTCCTGTGTGGGGATTTATAGTGTTTTTTATTGCAACCGTGTTGTATTATGTGCTTAAAGAAATTATTCAACACAAAAGCGTTTGAGAACAATAAATTTGAGAGGAAACAGAAAACAGTAGGATAGGTCGGTGTTTTTTAAAACCGGCCTATTTTATTTTGTCCGATACCTTTCCAATCGCTTTATTTAGTATCGGCACTTTATTCAGCTTTTCAAACAGGCTTCCTTTACCGTAGTGCAAGAGAATATTACGCAGGTATACAAATAGTCCTAAACTGTGTGCAGCAAATAAAACCGGATCGAGACGCGAAATAGAGTAGGTGAAAATCATCAGCGATCCAATCGTACTGATCAACCAAAAACCTAAGGGTAAAATCGATTCCTTTCTGTTTTCGGAATAAATCCATTGATAGAAAAAACGTGATATAAAAATCAGCTGAGCAACGGTTCCCCAAATCATCCAAAACAACGAAACATCCTTATTTTGCATAATTGTTTTGAAACTTCCCGATGAAATTAGCCAGATCCAAAAAGCCACCGGTATAACCAGTGCCAATGTTTTAGATATCCAATGCATTTTATTCCAGGCTTGTTTTAGCTGAAGGTTGCGAATGTAAATGCCATAAACTAACGACTGTCCAACAACTATGGCAAAGTCGTTTCTGAGAATTCCGTAGGTAAACATTAATAAGGAGGCTACCAGACTAATTTGCCAGTATACAATTGGTGAGATGACTTCACCTTCCTGCTCTGATTTGAACCACTGGGCAATGGTGCGGATAAAAAATAATCCCTGTGCCAAAAATCCTAATCCTATGATTAAAATGCTATCCATTTTGTTTTAATGAGGGCGCAAATATACAAATAAAGCTTTTGGTTTTTAACGATTAGCTATCCGCTTGCACATCTAATTTCTTGAGGGTTTCCCGGGCTGCATTCTGGTGCGCTTCTTTTTTGGATGACCCAGTTCCTTTGCCAACCTCTTTGTTGTCGATTTTTACTACCGCCCTAAATTTGGGTTGTTTTAATCTTTCGTCTGAATCTTCTGTGGTTTCAAAATCAATTTCGCGTTTGTTTTTCTGACTCCACTCTATTAGCTGGCTTTTAAAGTTCGAGTCTTCATGTTGTATTTCGTAAAGATCGACAAATTGAGAAAGGATTTTTTTTGTAACAAAAAATTTAACTGTTTGATAGTCGCGATCGAGATAAATAGCTCCAATTAAAGCTTCTAATGCATCGCCGTAAATATGGCTTTTATCGATGTTTTTTGTGGTATTTGAATCGATAAAAACATTCAATCCCATATCGAAAGTAAGCTGGGTTAAAAACGAGCGATTTACAAGTTTTGAACGGGTTTTAGTTAAAAAGCCTTCATCTTCCTGAGGGAAACGATTGTAAAGAAAATCGGCAATTATAGCTCCCAAAATAGCGTCGCCGAGGTATTCCAGTCGCTCGTTGTTTACGAAGTTTCCCTGCGAATCGACAGTAGAAGCCGACTTGTGGATAAACGCTAAATCGTAAAGCTTCAAATTTTGGGGATAAAACCCTAAAAGTCCTTTTAAAAACAAGTAAAACTCTTTTCGATCAGACGAAAAGAGTTTTACTCGTTGTACTATTTTTCTTACCACAGTGTATTATAGTTTTTTGAAAACTACAGTTGCATTGTGTCCGCCAAAACCAAACGTATTGCTAATTGCAATATTTATTTCCTTTTCTTTGGCAACATTGAATGTGAAATCCAATTTGTCGTCAATTTCAGGATCATCGGTAAAGTGGTTAATAGTAGGAGGTACGGTATTGTTTTGTATCGCCAAAACACTGGCAAGTCCTTCAATTGCACCGGCAGCACCCAATAAGTGCCCTGTCATCGATTTGGTAGAACTGATACTTAGTTTATAAGCGTGTTCGCCAAATGTGCTAACAATTGCTTTTGGCTCAGCAATATCGCCAAGAGGAGTTGAGGTTCCATGAACGTTAATGTAATCAACATCTTCGGGTTTTAAACCTGCGTCCTCAAGCGCCCACTTCATAACCAATTTAGCACCTCTCCCATCCGGGTCAGGAGCGGTCATATGAAATGCATCGGCCGACATTCCGCCACCAATTACTTCGGCGTAAATTTTAGCACCTCTTTTTACAGCGCTTTCGTATTCTTCGAAAACAAAAGCTGCCGAACCTTCACCCATTACAAAACCGTCGCGGTCTTTGTCGAATGGGCGTGAGGCCGTTTTAGGATCATCATTACGGGTAGACAAAGCTCTCATTGAGTTAAAGCCTGCTACGCCAGCTTCATTAACGCCAGCTTCGGAACCGCCTGTAATCATTATGTCAGCTTTTCCCATGCGAATCATGTTCATAGCGTCAATCATGGCATGCGATGCAGATGCACACGCACTTACAGTTGTGTAGTTTGGTCCTCTGAATCCATATTTAATGGAAACTAAACCACCCGCAATGTTTGCTATCATTTTAGGGATAAAAAACGGTGAAAATCGTGGCCTTTCATCCTTGTAAGCTCTGGCTTCTTCGTAAAAAGTTTGCAGACCTCCAATTCCGGCTCCCCAAATTACACCGACTCTGTCACCATCAATTTTTTCCACATCAATACCACTATCTTTAATGGCTTGATCGGTACTCGCAAAAGCGTATTGTGTATACAAATCGTATTTGCGAATCTCTTTTCGCTCCATATACTGAATTGCATCGAAATCCTTTACCTCGCATGCAAACTTTGTGGTGTGCAACGTGGCATCGAAGTGAGTGATAGGACCTGCCCCACTGACTCCGTTTTTCAGGTTTTTCCAATACTCCTCGATAGAGTTCCCAAGAGGGTTAATGGTGCCTGCTCCGGTTATTACTACCCGTTTCAATTCCATAAATGAAAAATATGAATATAAATTACTTTACTGCTGCTTCGATGTGAGCAACTGCTTCACCTACTGTCGAGATTTTTTCTGCTTCGTCATCTGGAATAGCAAGATCAAATTCTTTCTCGAATTCCATAATTAACTCTACAGTGTCAAGAGAGTCAGCACCAAGATCATTTGTGAAAGATGCTTCAGTAGTTACTTCACTTTCATCAACACCTAATTTATCAACGATTATTGCTTTTACTTTTGCTGCAACGTCAGACATAATTCTTAATTTTAATTAATACTAAATTTTGTTTTAAATAATTCGC
>JBFFMM010000146.1:0-7525 GCA_041554075.1 Draconibacterium sp.
CTACTTTCGTCTTTCTATTAAAACAAAAGAAATGAGAGTACGACAGGCAACAATAAACGATCACCAAAGTATTGTAAATTTTCAATTGGCAATGGCCAACGAAACCGAAGGCATTGAACTCGACCGACCAACCGTTGAGCAAGGAGTTAAAGCAGTAATTTCGGACAATACGAAAGGCAATTATTATGTTACTGAAATAAATGGGCAGGTAATAAGTTCGTTGCTCACCACTTTTGAATGGAGCGACTGGCGCAATGGAACTGTTTTGTGGATACAATCGGTTTATGTTTTGCCCAAATTCAGAAGAAATGGAGTGTATAGGAAGATGTATTCTCACATAAAAGATTTGGTATTAAATACTAGTTCTTTAAATGGGATACGTTTGTATGCCGATAAATCGAATCATCCGGCCCAAAAAACATACGAATCTCTTGGAATGAACCAAGACCATTATGTGATGTTTGAATGGATGAAAGAAGAAAGTAGCAGTACTCAGTAACAGTTTACAGTGTCTCGCAACGCAGAGCACTAAACTCGGAACAAAAATGAGCAGGTATTTATATCGATTGATAGAAGAAGGGGAACACCAGCAGCAAGATTTTAAATTCTGTATTAGTGATTCGAAAAAGATCGCCAAATCGTTGGTGGCATTTGCCAATACCGATGGAGGACGACTTTTAATTGGCGTAAAAGACAACGGAAAAATTGCAGGAATAAGCAGCGACGAAGAGTTTTATATGATTGAAGCCGCAGCAAAAATTTACAGTAAACCAAAAATTACTTTTACCACAAAACAATGGCAGATTGAAGGAAAAACAGTTCTCGAAATAGGGATTGAACCAAGCCCCAAGAAACCCCATTTTGCAAAAGACGAAACCGACAAGTGGCTTGCCTACATCAGAATGGACGATGAAAACATTTTGGCTCATAAAATCCAAATTGAGGTTTGGAAAAAACAAAAAAGTACAAAGGGAATCTATTTTACGTATTCCGACACCGAACGTAAACTGATTGAATACCTTCAACAATACAATTCAATATCTTTTTCGAAGTTTATACGTTTAGCGCACATTTCAAGAAAAAATGCAGAAGAAGTTTTAAGCAATTTTGTAATAATGGAAATTATAAAAATGGTGACGACCAGCGAAGGAACGATTTTTGTATTAAACGAAAATTTCGACAAAACCGAACTGGACAAATTCAATAAAGAAAATTCTTAAAGTTGACTATCCCCGCGGCAAAGCCAAGGGGTATTACGCCAACTTTACTTCAGCTAAATCGCTGAAAATCGAATTTTCATTATTTCACCCTTCTGTCAGCCACTGGGCTGACAGCTCCCCTCGAATGAGGAGAATAAGCGGAACCCCGCGGCAAAGCCTCGGGGAATTTTTTAGATTAAAAGAAGCAAAACATTAATCAAAATTTATTGTTTCGATTAAAAATAAATAATTTAAAACTTTACATTTACAACTCATTTCAACAACAATTAAAAATGTTAAAAAACTTATATCTCTTATTGATTCTATCGGGCATGGCATTTACATCGTTTGCCCAGGATGCATATTTAAATGCAAGCTCTGAAGACAAAGAAAAAACGTACACCGGTGGTGAAGCTTATTCTGTAAAAACCTATCCTCAGAAGTTCAAAAGTAACAAACCCAAAAATATCATTTTCCTGATTGGAGATGGAATGGGAGTTACGCAAGTTTTTTCGGGCTTAACGGCCAACCACGGAAAACTATTTCTTGAAAATTGCCGTCACATTGGATTCTCAAAAACACAATCGGCTGACGATTACATTACCGACTCGGCAGCCGGTGGAACAGCTCTTTCGTGTGGAGTAAAAACTTACAACGGTGCTATTGGCGTAACTACCGACACGATTCCTGTAAAAACAATTTTAGAGGAAGCCGAAGAAAAAGGGCTGGCGACCGGTTTGGTCTCTAGTTCGGCCATTACACATGCAACACCGGCTTCGTTTATTGCACATCAAAAAAATCGTGGGATGTACGAAGAGATAGCAGCCGATTTCTTAAAAACCGATATTGATGTTTTTATTGGAGGTGGAATTGATCATTTTACCAAACGTACCGACGGCAAAAACTTATTGCTTGATTTCGCTAAAAAAGGTTATCAGGTTGAGTCGGACATGAACAAAATTAAGACAGTTAAAAAAGGTAAATTGGTAGGTTTAACTGCGGACGTACACACTGGACGCGTTCCCGAACGTGGCGACATGTTACCTGTAGCAACAGAAACTGCTCTTCGAATTTTAGATAAAAACAGCGGGAACAAAGGCTTTTTTATAATGATTGAAGGTTCGCAAATAGATTGGGGCGGCCACGCCAACAGCACCATTTATATTGCTGAAGAAATGCTTGATTTTGACAAAGCAATTGGCAAAGCCCTTGATTTTGCGGCAAAAGATGGCGAAACACTTGTTGTTGTAACGGCCGACCACGAAACCGGTGGATTGGCAATTATTGGTGGCGACATGAACACCGGAATGGTGAAAGGAGCCTATCCAACAAAAGGGCACACGGCAGTTATGGTTCCTGTATTTTCTTATGGACCGGGCGCTGACGAATTTATGGGAATTATGGAGAACACCGACATCCACAAAAAAATGAAAAAACTACTGCTAGGCAACTAGTTTTCAACACTATAAAAACAGCCGAAAATGAAGGATATACTTTGTTTTCGGCTTTTTTATGTTTTTTCGTGTTTGTTTATTAATTTCCCCGTACTAAAAACTTAACTTATGAAGGAAGCTCTCGAGATTCTCGATCACGTCAGGCTCAACTTTTCTCCCGCAGGTTTATTTGCTTTAAACATTACCATTGCCTTTATAATGTTTGGCGTGGCACTCGATATTAAAGTACAGCACTTCAAAGAATTATTCTTGCGCCCAAAGTCCGTCATTATTGGTATAATCTCTCAGTTTATATTGCTTCCTGCCGTTACTTTTTTATTTATTCTAATTTTGAATCCTACCCCCACTGTGGCCTTGGGCATGTTATTAATCGCCTCTTGTCCGGGTGGAAACATATCGAATTTTATGAGTGCCATGGCCAAAGGGAATTTGGCGCTTTCGGTAAGTTTAACCGGAATTGCGACCTTGGCAGCCACTTTTATGACTCCCATAAATTTTGCACTTTGGGGCGACCTTTTTATTCGGTTCTATAACAACGCGGGCGCCCACAACTACCTTGTTCCCATTCGGATTGATTTCTTTCAAATGGTACAAACAGTAATTATTTTACTGGGGATTCCGGTGGTAGCAGGTTTACTGGCGGCACAATATTTACCTCGTATTACCTTCAAAATTAAAAAGCCCATCCGCCAATTATCAATTGTAATATTTATCGGTTTTGTGATTGCCTTACTCAGTGCCAATTTCGATAATTTTAAACGTTTTGTTCATCTGGTTTTCATTATTGTGTTACTACACAATGCACTGGCGCTGTTAACGGGTTATACCATTAGCTCTATTTTTCGCTTACCACGTATCGACAAACGAACAATTACCATTGAAACCGGAATTCAGAATTCAGGACTTGCACTGGTATTAATGTTCAACCCAAAAATATTTCCGCCTGAACTGGAGCTCGGAGGAATGACAATTATTGCAGCCTGGTGGGGTGTTTGGCACATTTTAAGTGGGCTGGCGGTGTCGTCGTTTATGGCGAAATTTAAATTAACAAAATAATAAAACCCAAAAGTTATTTTCTAGACATGAAGTATGAGAAGTGGTCGTGGGGATATTGGTGTTTAAAACAATACGTCCGTTTTATCGACTGGATTATTCATAAAAAAACCATTCTGATCGGGAAAGAAAACATTCCAAAAAACAAGCCCATCCTTTTTGCTCCCAATCATCAAAATGCATTAAGCGATCCGATGGCTATTCTTTTGCACACACGTTTTCAGCCGGTGTGGCTGGCACGTGCTGATATTTTTAAAAACGGAATTATCACCCTGATTCTGCGCTTTCTGAAAATTATGCCCGTATATCGTCTTCGTGATGGCAAAGAACAACTGGCGAAAAACGACAAAACGTTTGCCGATTCTATAAAAGTGCTGCAAAATAACTTTGCGCTGGCACTGTTTCCCGAAGCTACCCATTCAGCGAAACGACAAATGCTGGCGCATAAGAAAGCGATTCCACGCATTGTTTTTATGGCCGAAGATATAGCAAGAGAAAACCTCGACATTCATATTATTCCGGTGGGAATTTACTACAGTAGCTACTGGAAATTCAACCGCACCGTAATTGTAAATTTTGGTCGGCCCATTCGCGTAAATAATTTTCTTGAAGAAAACGAAACCAACAGCAACTCGTCAACCTTGGCTTTACGCGACAGTATTTACGAGGCCATCGACAAACTTATCATTAATATTAAAAGTAAAGAACATTATAATGATTTTGAACTGATACGTGAAATCTATGGAAAACACTACTTGAGTCGTCAAGGGAAAACCTATTCCACAGTCAACCTGCTCGAATCGGACCAAATACTAACGAATAAACTTGATACACTGGAAGCAGAAAAACCGGAAATACTTTCAGAGCTGATTCAGCAAACAAAATCATTTAACACTTTGGTTCGTAAGCACAAATTAAGAAGCTGGCTGGTGGAAAAACCAGAGAATAATTTGTTCATAATTATGGGAAACAAACTATTTTTATTACTCTTGCTACCAGCGTTTTTATGTGGTTTTTTGTTCAATGCCATTCCGTTTTTCACAACAGACATTCTCATTCGAAAAAAAATAAAAGATCGGGCCTTTTGGAGTACCTTTTCGCTTGGCAGTGGAATTGTTTTTTTTCCAATTGTATATTTGTTGCAACTTTGGGCAGTTTCATTTATTCTACCCAACATTTGGCTAATGTTGCTTGTATTAATTGCAATGCCGATCTCGGGAAAAATTGCTTTCCGTTGGTACATTTTAGGGTTAAAAACCTGGGGCCGCGGACGATTATTTATTCTAAAAATGTTTAATAAAAAAACACACAACAAGCTAATAGAAAAACAAAAGCAGCTTTTTGATAAATTGGATGAAGCAATTTCGTATTAAAACCCTTAACTTTCAACTCGAAACCAACAACAACCTACCATGGCCGAAAAATTAAAAGACACGCTGTTTCCACTCGTAAAAGTGCAGCTTTTTGCAAGCGTTTTAAAAGAAGTTTATACTGAATTTAATAGCGATGAATTTGTTGCAACAGTGTGCGACGCCCAATGGCCCGAGCGTGAATTAAAGGAGAAAATGCGCCACACTACTTTGTGTTTGCATAAATTTTTACCTGCCGATTTTAAACAAGCAGTTAAAATTCTTGTGACTATTGTTCCGAAAGTTACCGGTTTTGAGGCCATTGTTTTACCCGATTATATTGAAGTGTATGGACAAGAACACTGGGATATTTCGCTACCCGCCCTGGGCGAATTGACCAAGTGCGGAAGTTCGGAATTTGGAATTCGGCCTTTTCTGAACAAAGATTTGCAAGGCGCCATGAAATACATGACAAAATGGGCCGACGATTCCGATTTTCGCGTGCGCCGTTTTGCCAGCGAAGGATGCCGCCCTCGCCTCCCCTGGGCTTCGGGTATTCCGGCATTAAAAAAAGATCCGAGCCTGATTTTACCCATTCTGGAAAAATTAAAAGATGACCCCGAAGAATTTGTAAGAAAAAGTGTGGCCAACAATTTAAACGATATTTCGAAAGATCACCCCACTTTGGTACTTGATATTTGTGAACGTTGGCAGGGTAAATCAAAAAACACTGACTGGATAATAAAACATGCCTGCCGCACCCTATTAAAACAAGGAAACAAACGTGCCATGTTACTTTTTGGTTTTGCCAACCCTGAGTTGATGGAAGTTGAAGATCTACAATTTTCGAATGTATCTCCCAAAATTGGCGATGACATTTCTTTTCGTTTCTCGCTTAAGTTGAATATTCCTGAAAAACAAAAGGTACGAATTGAATACCTTGTACATTTTGTAAAAGCCAGCGGCAAAACTTCGCCAAAAGTATTTCAAATTAAAGAAGTGGAATTGAAGCCGGGTACGCATTCCATTTCAAAAAAGCACACCTTTAAAAACATGTCGACCCGAAAACATTACCCGGGCACGCATACATTTGAAGTAGTAATTAATGGAGAGAAAAAAGCCGAAGTTCAACTTGAACTCAACTAATTTTTTATTGAATAAAAAGTAGGTTGATGTATCAATCATAATTATTTTTTCTAAATTTATTGCCACTAAACAAATTCAATTGGCGATTAAACCTCAAATAGCGCTTTCCGAAGGAATTTTAAACGACACCCCCGTTGTTTACATCGATTTTGCTTTTGATTGGAAAATTGTGGATTTAATGCAAATCTATTCAAAAGCATCTTATATTAAATCGGAGAAACGGTGGTTTGTGCCAAAAGATAAATTTAATTTGAATGAGTTTTTTACGGTTTTAAGTTCGAGTGCATTTATTGATTATTCGGCTTTGAAAAAAAATGACAGGCTGTTTGCTCAGGAAGTTAAACCGAACAGATCCTATAAAGCGGAAGAAATAAAAAGTAAATTGAAAGCCAAAGCAAATGAAAAAATAAAAGTTTTTAAACGTTGGTTGGAGCAAAAACGATACGGCGAAAGCACCATTAAAATGTATATCCACCAGTTGGAAATATTTTTTGGATACTATCACCAAATAGAAGTTGAAAAAATACAGAAATCGGACATATTAAATTTTAACAGCGAATTTATTCTTAAAAACGGCTTAAGTTCAACTTTTCAGAACCAAACCATAAGTGCCTTAAAAGGATTCTACAGGTTTCATTTTAACCGTGAAATCGATTATTCAGGAATTTTGCGGCCTAAAAAGAAGTTAAACCTACCAAAGGTTTTTGGAAAAAAAGATTTGGAGGCTCTTTTTCGAAGCATTAAAAACCCGAAACAAAAAATGGCGCTTGAGTTAATTTACGCCTGCGGATTGCGACGGAGTGAATTGATTAATTTAAAAATACAACATATCGATTCCAAACGCAAAATGGTGAGCATAATAAATGCGAAGGGGAAAAAGGACAGGATGATTCCACTAAGCGCGCGATTGCTTGAAAAAATGCGAATCTATTACCAAAGTTACAAACCACTGGTTTATTTTATTGAAGGCCAGACTCCCGGAGTACAATATTCGACAGGTAGTTTGCAAAAAGTTTTTACGAACGCCTTGCGCGATGCAAGAATAAAAAAGCAGTTTACAATACATTGTTTACGACATAGTTTTGCCACCCACTTACTCGAGAATGGAACTGATTTACGTTACATTCAGGAGTTATTGGGGCATAAATCGTCGAAAACAACCGAGATATACACCCACGTTAGCCAGCAGAGTTTGGAGAACATAAAAAACCCATTTGATGACTTGGATACATAAAGAACAAAAAGTACACATACAACACCATATAAACATACATATGGTAATTTTAGTAGACATATATACTAGTTAACGCCAAGCTTAAACTAA
>JBFFMM010000147.1:0-7461 GCA_041554075.1 Draconibacterium sp.
CCTGATGCGCAAATGTTTTTGCTGGCTTACGAACGTGCCATGCAAGACGTAAGCGACATAAAACGCAACGAAATTTTAATGGTAGGCGACACCTTGTATACCGATATTATTGGCGGCAATAAATTTGGGCTCGATACAGCACTTGTACTCTCGGGTAACACATTGCCCGATATGGCTGCCATAAAAATTGGAAGTACAGGTATTATTCCAACCTACGTGTGCGACTCGGC
The DNA here is from genome assembly GCA_041554075.1 of Draconibacterium sp. Taxonomy (GTDB): domain Bacteria; phylum Bacteroidota; class Bacteroidia; order Bacteroidales; family Prolixibacteraceae; genus Draconibacterium. The sequence continues at coordinate 231 of JBFFMM010000147.1, forward strand.
TGTAATTAATTTCTAAATGAAGGCTTTTTAAATCCGATAATTTTGCCAGTTACTACCATGGTACAATCAGATGATTAACTTGATATCTTTTGAAGTGCCTTAAGCAAAAGTTTATCCTTTTTTCTACCTTTCGAAGCTACCCGAATATGGTATTTATCGAGACCAATTTTATTGGAACAATCGCGTACATAAACACCATACTCTTCTAATAATTTCATTTGTACCTGGTTGGCGGTTAGTCCTGTATTAATTTTTAAAAGAATAAAATTACTGCCCGTGGGATACACCTCAAAACCGTTAAGCAGCTTCAACTTCCAATACAAATCTTCAACATCGGTAATTACTTTTTTACGTGCTACATGGTATTCTTTGTCGGTATCTTTTAGTTGTGTTAAAAAGAATTCGGCTAAGGTGTTGATGTTCCAAATGGGCAAAGTTGTTCTTATTTTTTTCAGAAATTCAGTATTCGAAGTACAGCAATATCCTAAACGTAAACCGGGAATTCCGCAATGTTTACTCATGCTTCGCACAATAATCAGGTTCTTGTACTTTTCAACAAAAGGGATTAAACTGGGTATTTCATCTCCCGAAAAATCGATAAACGACTCATCGACCAAAACCAATTTTAAATCCTTTACTTTTTCAAGAAAGTGGAGCATCTTATCGATAGAGATAAACTGCCCGGTAGGATTTCCGGGATTAATGATTAGCGCTGCCGATAGTTTTTCAGCATGAATCCATTCGGCATACTCATCTAAATTAAGTTGATACTGTTCATCTGCCGGCAACTGAAATAATTTTGCCTGCTCCAAACTACGCAATTTCTCAATGTATTCGCTAAATGTTGGAATAGGAATACCTATATTATCAATAAGTTGATTCTGAATAATGGTAATAAGTTCGGTGGCTCCATTCCCAATAATCAAATGCTCGGGTTTTGCATTTGTTACGGCTGCCAAATCCTTTTGAGCCAGAATAGGATTACTGGAAGGATACGACTTGATTACAATCGGAAGCTTTTTGCGTAACTTCTTTAGTAACTTAGCTCCAGGATAATAAGGATTTTCAATAAAGCAAAAATCAATCACTTTTTCCAACATCTCTTCTCCAACAATATCCACAAGTGATGGAGAATGAGAGGTTTCGTAAAAAAGATGATGATTTATTGGTATCCTTTTCTTAAACATTGATTTTTTTTTGCAAAAATGGCATAAAAAAAACTGCCTCGCAAGAGACAGTTTTTCTATATATAGGAGATACTAAATTAAACTTTTGCTCCGTGAACAGTTTTGATGATACGAGCTCCAACTTTATATGGATCAGCGTTTGAAGAAGGACGACGGTCTTCCAAACGACCTTTCCAACCATCTTCAACAGTTCCAACAGGAATACGGATAGAAGCGCCACGGTCAGAAACACCATAACTATAATCGTGAATCGATTGAGTTTCGTGCTTACCAGTTAAACGCTGGTCATTGTATGCTCCGTAAACAGCAATGTGCTCAGGAATAAATTTACCGAATTCTTCGCAAATTGCAGTAAATACTTTTTCGTCGCCACAAGTTCTCATTAAACCATTCGAGAAGTTAGCATGCATACCCGATCCGTTCCAGTCAAGATCTTTGCCAAGTGGTTTTGGATGCCATTCAACATCAACACCATATTTTTCAGCAGTACGTTCCAAAAGAAAACGAGACATCCAAATCTGGTCACCAGCATTGTGTGCACCTTTAGCGAAAATCTGATATTCCCATTGTCCGGCTGCAACTTCAGCATTAATTCCTTCTACATTTAAACCAGCTTCCAAACACATGTCAAAATGTTCTTCAACAATTGCACGACCGAAAGCTTTTGAACCTCCAACACCACAGTAATATGGCCCTTGTGGCTCAGGGAAACCTCCTGCAGGGAAACCTAAAGGAAGACGAGTTTGCGGATCGTACAAGAAATACTCTTGCTCAAAACCAAACCAAAAATCTTCATCTTCTTCTTCAATGTGAGCGCGACCATTGGTTTCGTGAGCTGATCCATCAGGATTCAATACTTCAGTTAATACCAAATATGCATTTTTACGATCCGGATCAGGACAAACAAATACGGGTTGTAAAAGAAGGTCAGAAGCACCACCACCGGCTTGGTTTGTAGATGATCCATCGAAAGACCATACCGGGCAATCTTCCAATTTACCACTGAAATTTTCCGCTACACGTGTTTTAGCTCTAAGTTGCTGAGTTGGTTCAGAACCATCCAGCCAAATGTATTCCAATTTTGATTTCATGATGTAATAATTTTATAATTAAATATGGATATTCTATAACTGTTCGACACAAATTTATGTTTATATGGAATGAATCTATGCATTTATGTAACAATTTGTAATAAATTAATAAAAATTTTACATTAATATTAGATTTTTGTCATCACCCCTTCCAAAGAGAATATACTGTAAAAAATAAAATTAAGTAAAAGCCATACATCTCTGCATTTCAATACCCCTAACACTCAAAATACAATAAATTTTACACCTCACCCCTACTTTTATCCATGCACACCAATTAAATTCAAATTGCAATTTTACCATACATTTCACTCCAAAATGCTATCCAACTAAATTCGGTCAGTTTTTATGTGTAATTTTTAACCTATTCTTGTTACTATTATAATTAGTATCTGCAAGAGAACAAGTATTTGTCCTGTCTTTGACAAGAAATCGTCAAAGACAAGACTTTCGAAGTTTTTGAAACGCATGAGTCCCGATTAGTCGGGATGGCTGTTAAAAAAACGAAAGTAACGCAGGATTTGGCATTTTCTTTCAAAACTAATTATCAAAAAAATATCGAAAATCAGATATTCACAATAAAATACACAGTATGAAAGTTGACCGACGTAATTTTATTAAAACAAGTGGTATGTTTGCAGCCGGAAGCATGATTTTGCCTCCTTTTATGCAATCGTGCCAAAACGTACAAATTTCAGCAAACGTGAAAAGTTATTTAGACCATTTTGAGGTTTCAACCGAGATGTTGCAAAAAGTTATTGCAACAGCAATGAGCAAAGGTGGCGACTATGCCGACCTGTTTTTCGAACACAAAACATCGAATAGCCTTGGCCTGGAAGACGGCAAAGTAAGCCGTGCCTATTCCAATATTGATTTCGGTGTTGGTATTCGCGTATTAAAAGGCGACCAAACCGGTTTTGCCTACTCCGAAAACATTGCTCTTGACGAAATGTTAAACGCAGCAAAACTTGCCGCTAACATTGCCGATAGCACTCCCAATTTCGAGCAGAAAACACTGAACGAAAAACTGCCATCTGATTTTTATAAAATTTCGAAAAAATGGGAAGATGTTTCGGTAAAAGACAAAGTTCCTTTTGTACAGGAAATTAATGATAAAATTTTTGCCCTCGACGATAAGGTAATTAAAGTAAATGCCGGATTAAGCGACGAAACCAGTTATGTATTATTTTACAACTCGGAAGGCAGACTAACATACGATTACCGTCCAATGGTTAGCTTTTACGCCGTTTGTATAATGCAAAAAGGCGAACAAATAGAAAACGCTTATTCTGCACGTTCGGTTCGAAAAGGATTTGAATGGCTCAATGCAGATCTTATTGACGAGTTGGCGAATGAAGCAGTAAATAAAACAAATATTCTATTTGAAGCAGTAAAACCAAAAGCGGGCGAAATGCCTGTTGTTTTAGGTGCCGGTGGTTCGGGAATTCTTTTACACGAAGCTATAGGACACACTTTTGAAGCCGATTTCAATCGCAAAGGAACTTCTATTTTTAGCGATAAACTGAATAAAAAAGTAGCCGAAAACTTTATCAATATCATCGACGACGGCACACTACCCAACGATCGCGGAGCCATTAATATCGACGATGAAGGTAATGATGTTCAGAAAACTTATCTGGTTAAAGATGGTATTCTAAACAGTTATATCCATGACCGGATTAGTGCAAAACATTATGGTGTTGAGCCAACCGGAAACGGACGACGCGAAGGATTCCGTAATATGCCACTACCACGAATGCGCTCCACTTACATGGAAAATGGTCCACACACCGTGGAGCAAATTTTTGCCGAAGTTGATTATGGGGTTTATGTCGATAACTTTAGTAATGGCGAAGTAAAAATTGGCGCAGGCGATTTTACCTTCTTCGTAAAATCGGGCTACATTATTGAAAAAGGAAAATTAACGCGTCCAATAAAAGACATAAATATTGTTGGAAACGGACCTCAGGCTTTGGCCGATATTTCGATGGCTGCCAACGACTACAAAAATGACAGTGGCACCTGGACTTGCGGAAAAGACGGACAATCGGTTCCGGTAACCCTTGGTTTGCCAACAGTTTTAGTGAAAAAAATGACCGTTGGAGGAACAAATGCCTAAATAGTTCAGTGTTTAATGTTTAGAGTTCAAAGTAAAATTAGCTCTTATGCTTGTAGCTTGAAGCTGGAGGCCCGAAGCTAAAAAGTTTAAAAAAATGACAAAAGAAGAAAAATATACATTAGCAAAATGGGCGATGAACCACGCATTGGAAAGCGGAGCCCAACAAGTAAGCGTTAGCATTGCCAACAGCAAAAGCAGCAGTGTTGAAGTACGCGAAGAAAAAATTGACAAACTGGAACATGCCATTCAAAGTGGCTTATCAATTCGATTATTTGTGGATGGAAAATATTCGGCTCACTCTACCAGTCGGATGAAAAAAGAAGAACTGGCGCGTTTTATCGAAGAAGCCATTGAAGCCACAAAATTTTTATCAGAAGATGAATTCCGTACTTTACCTGATCCTGAATTGTATTACAAAGGGGATGGTAAGGATTTGGATTTATTGGATGAGGATTTTAGTTCTATTGATCCGAAAGAAAAAATAGATTTGGCCTTTGCCGCTGAAAAAGAAGTTCTTGGGAAAGACGAACGATTAATTTCAATTTCGTGTAGTTATTACGACGGATTGAATGAACGCGTTATGGTGACCAGCAATGGTTTTGAAGGCGATACAGCCAATTCGCACTTTGGAATTTACACATCGGTTTCGGTAAAAGGTGGTGATGCCCGCCCCGAATTTAGCTGGGGAGAAAGTGCCATAAAATATGCTGATTTGAAAAAAGAAGGAACCGGAACCACTGCTTTAAAAAGAGCCGTTGAAAAAATTGGTGCCGAAAAAATAAAATCGGGAACTATGCCAATGTTGGTTGAGAACCGTGTGGTCAGTCGTTTATTGAGCCCCGTAATGAGTGCTATAAACGGTGCTTCTATTCAACAAAAAAACTCATTTTTAGTGGATAAGTTAGATGCGAAAGTTGCGTCGAGTAATCTAACAATTGTTGACGACCCATTTATTGTAGGAGGCCGTGGCTCGCGTTTATTCGATGGTGAAGGCTTAGCTACAAAAAAGCGTACTATTTTTGATAAAGGTGTTTTAAAAACCTATTTTATCGATACCTACTACGCAAAAAAACTGGATACAAAACCAACAGGTGGAAGTACTACAAATATTGTTTTTGAACCGGGAAATAAAGACCTGGAAGCTTTAATTGCATCGATTGATAAAGGTATTTTTGTTACCGGATTTAACGGTGGAAATTGCAACGGATCAACCGGCGATTTTTCGTATGGTATAGATGGTTTTTTAGTTGAAGGTGGTAAATTAACAAAACCGGTTACTGAAATGAATATAACCGGAAATATGCTCAATCTTTTGGCAAATATTGGTGAACTTGGAAGCGATGTAAAAACCGATACATCGGTTCGTACACCATCCGTTTTATTTAATGACGTTGACTTTAGCGGATTATAAAATCTAAAATGCATATATAAAAAAACAGGAGTCGTTCGGCTCCTGTTTTTTTATATTACTAATTTATCTTAATCTCTATTTCCGATCGAGTATCAGCTTTTTAACTACCCGTTGTCCATCCAGATTAATCAATACCATATACAATCCACTTACCTGGTCCGATAAATCAAACTGAATTGGGTCTGTACTTTGGTATTTCTTCCTGAACACTTCTCCTCCGGCAATATTCATTACCTTAATCTCAATATCCGTTGTTGATCTTTCTTGTAATTCAACCGTTACCATTCCTTTTGTTGGATTCGGATACAGGTTCAATTCAAATACACCATGGTCCAAATCTGAAATGGCGGTCGGATAGTCGTCAACTTCCAACACAAATGTATCGCTTGCCATTGCTCCCGATGTATCGGTGGCCGTTACTACAAACGAATAAGTTCCCTTATCGGCCAGCATCGGAACAGTAGTTAACATACCATCGGCAATGCCTGCCCAGTTTGGCAAGGTATCTGTTCCTTCCAGCATTACATCAAATGCAAGCACGTCATCGTCAATATCTTCAAAAACAACTCCCATTAAATCGGTTAATGATAGTTCAAACGAATACGATGCATTTACAATGCCATCGGGAAGAGGAAGTACCAAATAAGGTGCATCGTTCACAGGATTTACTGTTAATACAAATGATACTTCTGTTTGTGCGCCTTCGCTGTCTTCAACAACTACTGTTATATTATCGGTGCCGCTTGCATTGGCGACCAGTGTAAGATTCAGCATTCCGAGAGTATCTCCGGCAGTGTAATCCACTTCAAGCGCCGTTATCAATGTGCTGTTTGTATTGCTGGCTGTAATAATTACATCTTGTGCGGTACAATCGTTTCCTCCCGATATTCCTTTCATGCTTACACTTACAGGTGAATCTTCATTGGCTGTTACATTAGCAATGGAATCGATGGTTGGTAGCGCATTGTCAGAACTAACGATAACTTCAAATGAAACAGTATCTTTTTCAGTTCCATAGTCCACTTCCCAGCTCTCCAATGTGGTTCCAGCCGGGAATAACCCTTCGGCTCCAAGACCAGCGATCTGTGTGATAGTTGCACAAGCTTTTGAGCTAAACACTTCAGGATAAGCAATCGAGGTTTCGCATTCTCCGGCCGGTAAACTGATTTCAATATCCTCCAGTGAACTCAAAAGAACTTCAATTGAATCTTTTACATAAACCCAGGTTTCGCAAGTACTTTCGTTGCCTGCTTCGTCGGTAATACTTAGCTCCACTTTTACTGAGTCGCCAACCTGACTGCAATCAAAGGTTGTTGGGGTAATTTCTATCTGAAGGCTATCGTGGATTGAAGCATTGTCCGAACTACCACTGGCAATGGCCTTGATATCATCCTCGGTAAGCTTATAAGTTGCACTGTCTGAC
>JBFFMM010000148.1:0-7439 GCA_041554075.1 Draconibacterium sp.
AGCTGCAATACTTCCCGTTATTCCTAATATAATATTTTTCCCCTCAAGCCTCATTTGGGCATCGTTTTTTAGATGCGTTGTTTATTCTCGCGAGCAGGGTTACGGTGGTAAATTTCACCTTCTTTTAGTTCTTCAAACGCAATTAATGTTGGTTTAGGCAAACGTTCGTAAAATTTCGAAATTTCAATTTGTTCCCTGTTTTCAAAAATTTCTTCGAGGTTATCAGTATATGAAGCAAACTCCTGTAATTTCTGATTTAACTCTTCTTTCAGTTCCGACGAAATCTGATTTGCTCTTTTTGCCAGAAGCATTACCGTTTCGTAAATATTTCCAGTTTCTTGAGTCAATACTTCTAAGTCACGCGAAATAGTTGACGGTGCTGCTTTTGTTTTCTTGTAATCCATATTCTAATTAATATTTGTTTCTGTTTCTGCTTGTTCTTGTTCTACTTGATAATGCAAAAAATCGGCGGCTTTTTCGTAATACTTTACCACTTCCTTTTTGTATTTACTTTCCGGGAATTCGTCAATAAATGCAAAATACTCGTCAAGAGCATTGGTGAACCTGCCTTCCTGCTTATCAAAAACACTTCGCGTGGCCAACAGATACTTCGATTTTAATAACATATATTTTAATTCTTCCCGGTATTTACTGTTTGGGTATTTTTCTAAGCTGCCTGTTAATGCGATTACCGATGCCTTGAAATTTTCAAAGTCGAAATACAATTTAGCACTTAAATACGATTTATACACCAACTTATCTTCTAATTCGTCAATCAAACGATTGGCTTCATCCACCCTTTCGCTATAAGGATACAAGTTAATGTACAACTTCATGGCATCAATAGCATCTTGAGTAACCTGCTGATCGAGCCTTGCTTTAGGCGAAAGCAGATACGAACAATACCCCACCATAAACTGAGCCTCCTCGGTATACTCACTGGTTGGAAATTCTTTTACCAAAGAATTAAAATAATGACCTGCCATTAAATAATCTTTTTGGCCAATCATACTCTTAGCAAAATAATAGTAAATTTTATCGGCACGCGATGTACCTCTGTAAATATTTACCAATTCTTTAAACAGTGTTCCCGAACGAACATACTCTCCTTCTTCGTAATACTCAACTGCTTTTTTGTATTTAAATTCGTAATCGGTACTTTTCACAATCTTATTATAGTCCCCACACGAGTTCAATATAACCAACATCAATACCAATCCTATCCCCAAAAATCTCATTTTCATAAACATGGCGCAAAAATATACTTTTTTTATTTATCTGAAACTAAATAAACTGCAAATTATTAAACGATTAAAAGATTTAATTATTCTATGCAGAACACTCATTTTTAACCTACTAGATATTACAGCTTATAATTACGTCGGTGAATATACTATTGATTTGCGATGTTAAGATAATTGCTTAGTATTATTTAACACATTTGCGGAGATTTTAAAAAAGTTTACATTTGCAAGCAAAAATAAAAACTTAAAAATAAAACAAGTGGATATATTTGCAAAGTTTAGAGATGATAAGGGTGATATTGGCCAATACATGGATAAAATCCATGGTTATTTTACTTTTCCTAAGTTAGAAGGAGAATTAGGTGCCCGTATGAAATTTCGTGGAAAAGAAGTATTAAGCTGGAGTTTGAACAATTACCTGGGATTAGGAAACCACCCCGATGTAAGAAAAGCCGATGCAGAAGCTGCCAAACAGTACGGTATGGCTTACCCAATGGGCGCGCGTATGATGTCGGGACAAACAGTTAAGCACGAACAATTAGAGCGCGAATTAGCTGATTTTGTTGGAAAACCAGATGCTTTCTTATTAAACTTCGGATACCAGGGAATGGTTTCTATTATCGATGCCATTGCAAACCGTAACGATGTAATTGTTTACGATTCGGAAGCGCATGCTTGTATTATGGATGGAATTTTCCTTCATAAAGCAAAAGGCGGTAAAAGTTTCGTTTACTCACACAACAATATTGAGAAATGTCGCAAAATGTTAGGTTTTGCAACCAAACGTGCCGCCGAAACCGGTGGTGGTATTTTAGTAATTACTGAGGGAGTTTTTGGTATGACCGGACAGGTTGGTAAACTCGACGAAATTGTAGCTCTTAAAAAAGAATTTGATTTCCGCTTATTGGTCGACGATGCGCACGGATTTGGAACAATGGGTAAAACAGGTGCTGGTGCCCCTGAACATTTCGGTGTTACCGATGGTGTGGATTTACTCTTCGGTACATTTGCAAAAGCAATGGCCGGAATAGGAGCTTTCGTCGCCTGCGATACCGATATTTGTTATTACCTACGCTACAACATGCGTTCGCAAACCTATGCAAAATCGTTACCAATGACCATGACAATTGGTGCGTTGAAACGTTTGGAAATGCTACGTACTCAACCCGAATTGCGCGAAAAACTTTGGAGCGTTGTAAATGCTCTTCAAAAAGGTTTAAAAGAAGCTGGTTTCGATCTCGGAAAAACAAACACTCAGGTTACCCCGGTGTATATGAAAGGTGGAGTAGCAGAAGCAACTCAAATGGTTTACGACCTACGCGAAAATTATGGTATTTTCTGCTCTATGGTTGTATATCCGGTAATTCCAAAAGGCGAAATCCTTTTACGTTTAATTCCTACAGCAATGCATACCTTAGAAGATGTTGAACTAACACTGAAAGTCTTTAAAGAAGTGAATGCAAAACTTGTAGCAGGTGGATACAAAAGCGACGATGTTGCAAAAGTTGAAGTTGACAAATAATTTGTTTACAATTATACAAAAAAAAGGAGCTTAACGGCTCCTTTTTTTTGCACCTGTAAATAGCATCCGCCTATGTTTTCATTGTTCTTCACTCACAACCATATTCAGGTTACGCCAGAAATAATTAAGTCCTTTTGTACTGTTTGTGTTTTAAACCCGAAATATGCATAACTCGGATTAAACATTGATTACATATTTACACAAACTAAGGGAACTGCAATGTTTCGAAATTAAACGGAGGCAACACTCTATCGTGCCTATTTTATGAAAAGAAGGAATGAATTAGACGAAATAGTGCAGTACCGTTAACTGGTTTGGCAATGTGTGCATTACAACCGGCATCTATTGCCTTCTCCGAATCGCCAGCCAGAGCATAAGCTGTCTGAGCAATAATAATAACGTCTTTATTAAATTTTCGGATTTCCCGTGTGGCTTCGTATCCATTTACTCGCGGCATTTTAATGTCCATAAGTATCAGATCAACCGGATAAATCTTTGCCATCTCAATTGCTTCTTCACCCGTCTTTGCGACCCAAACTTCACTGGCCATGTCTCGAATGACAATTTTAAGATGTTCCGAACTTATCACGTCATCTTCGGCAATTAAAACTCTAATTTTTGAGACTTGTTTATCAACTATGGTATTCTGGACATTTCCATTTTGCGGTCCAGTATTTTTTTCATTTATTTTCCAGGGTAACGAGAAAGAAAACACTGAGCCTTTACCTTGTTCCGATTCCACAGTAATAGTACCGCCAAGCATTTCAACATACGACTTTACAATAGACAGCCCCAAACCAGAACCTTGCAAAGCATCTTTATCTTCTATATCTGCTTGTACAAAGGGATCGAAAATTGCGGTCAATTTATTGGCAGGGATTCCAATCCCAGTATCGCGAACCGAACACGTAAACTGTTCTTCCTTCTTTGAACATCGAAATTCAACACTACCCGTTCGGGTATACTTGAGTGCATTTTTAATCAGGTTGGTTAAAATCGAATCTAACTTTACACGATCAGTTCTTATTATTGGAGAAGTTGCCGGTATGGAATTTAAGACATTAAGAACAAGTCCTTTGCCTTCTGCTTCGGGTTTAAAAAAGGCATAATGTGTGCCCAATACTTCGAAAATATTTACTTCTGTGATATTAACCTTTACCTGACCGGCATGAATCTTTGAAATATCCATGATATCATTGACTGTATTCAACATGCGTTCTCCGCTTTTACCAATAATACCGATGTATTCTTCTTGTTGCTCTCCTGTTAAATCCGTTGCTTTTAAAAGTTCGGAAAAACCAAGTATTCCATTCATCGGGGTCCTAATTTCGTGACTCATATTTGCCAGAAATGCACTTTTTAAACGGTTACTTTCTTCTGCAGATTCTTTGGCTTCCTCCAGTTCAACATTTGTTTTCCCTAAAGTTTCAGTAATTCTTGCCAGCTCTTTGTTTCTGGCCTCAATTTCATGTTCTTTTCGTTTACTTTTCCGAAATAAACGCGCCAAAATAACAAGCATCAAAACAAGCACCACAAAAACACAAATTACAAGCCATATGACCAACTTGTGCTGGGAATAAAACGGAAAGGGTTTGTTAATAATTACACTATCCTTTGGGATATCGGCTCTACTAACACCATACTTTTTTAAAGCTTTGTAATCAAATACACTCATCAGCGGACTTGATCGAACCGGAATATCATCAATCTTTTCGCCCTGCAGTATTCGCATTACAGTTTTTGCAGCTTCTTCTCCCTGATATATCGGACTAGTTACTTTTCCTCCAATAGCCCCCATACCAATTACATCCAAAATACAATAAACGGGATTCGAAGAATGATCGGTTAACAGCCGAACACTTTCTTCCGGAGTTAAGCTTAAGCCTTCTGGTGTTCGGAAATAACTACCAAAAATTATTACTGACTCCGCAGGCAAACTTTCTAGTTTATAAACCAAACTATCGATATTTAAATTCATCAAATATTCGAAATTTAGTCGTCCCGCAAATTCAGATTCTATACGTTTTACACGATTAAAAATGGCTTGTCCTGTAGCCGTGTTATCGAACACAAAATACACTTGATTTATTTTGGGATGAAGGTCGAGCACCATATTTAGTGTACCCGCCTCATCGTAACTCTCGCAGATACCAGTATAGCCCGTCTTTCCTTCAATCCGCGATTCGTTAAAATCGTTAATACCACAAAAAACGACCGGAATCTCCGAGAATAAACTATCTCGATTAGTCAACAGAAAATTAAGTGCGTTATCATCGGCGGAAAGAATGGCATCAAACTTTGTATGCTCGTATTTATTCTTGTAAAAATGTTTTAACTGAGTGAAATATGGTTGATCCACATAACGTTTGCTATCCATATATTCGATATATAACTCAAGGTTTTCTTCATTATCAAATACATTTTTTACACCGTCCATTATTGCATTAGACCAATGATATCGCTGATGGTATGAATTTAAAATCAATACTTTCCTTTTTTCTCCCAAGTATCTCTTTATTTTCTTATTTTCTGAGATATTACTTGTGACATTATCGTTTTGCGATGACAAAAACTTTTCTTCATCAGACACAAAATCATCAGCACCATAAACATCAACAGTAAAAATTGAAAAAAGAATAAGAAAAGATAAATAATAAAATACTTTCATATTTTTTTGTACTGATAAATAGATTATAAACAGTTTAGCGACACGTCCGTTATAGTTTTCAGACACTTAATATATAAATAATTCTGAACAAACCACACCAAAACAGAACTGCTGGAGTAAAAGCTCCTCGGCCACTTTTGCGTCGCCACTGTAATGGCTTTTATTTTTGTGCCAAATCTTCGGATTAAGTTTCTTCTGGCAGACACAATATACCACTTCGATACGTTTGCGAAGTAATATTTTGAATAAGCTCTATTTTTTGCAATACCTGATTTCCACTAATCTTTAAAATTAGATTGTAAATCCCTGATCGGCAATGATGTATTTTGGTAAATCTATATTTTCTATTTCTATATAAGGGTTAAACCCGAGTTATGCATTAGAACTTCGTAATGAGCAGTGAAAGTGCAGTAGCACAAAAACTTAGCGAGACGAGGCATAGCACCGTTATGGTGAGCTGAGGTAAGTTCGTGTAACGTTTTGTGCTGAAGCAATTTAAGTGCGTAATAGATTTTCGAATGCATATTTCGGGTTAAAATACGAACGACTACAATGAAACAGTTTTCTCCTCTCACCATGGCCTCTGGACGTTTGAAATGATAGTTCTTTTACTTTATGAATTTATCTGCCCATTTCAGATATTGTTCCCAATCAAAATCGGTTACATCGTGTTTTACCTTACGAATATGATAAGCGACGGTATTTTGAACAGGCTGGTTTACATCCGGCATTTCCTTTTGCACAAGGCCCTTTTTACCGTATAATTTATAAACCGGACTTGCATACAAAGCCGACAAAAACTCACCTTTTGGGTCGGCCCATTTATCCTCTTCGGCGCTGGCAACATATACCGGGCGGGGCGCAATTAACGCAATCATTTGATGTTGATCCACAGGCAAAGCCTCTTCGTTTTTACTGTAATTTTTAAAGTTCCGACAAAACCAATGTGGAAAATTCCGATGAATCCGCCAAACAGTTTCTCCAAATCTTCGTTTGGAGAGCGCTGCGCCTCCGCAACCCGAGTTATTGGAAATTACGCCTGCAAAACGTTTATCGGTAGCACCTGCCCACAGCGAAGTTTTTCCCAATCGAGAGTGTCAAAAAACGACCACTTTCGAAGCATCAACTTCTATATCTTTTTGAAAATAGTCCATTGCGCGACTCAATCCCCACGCCCAGGCAGCAATTGATCCCCACTCGTTATCCGCGGGTTGTTGCTGATCATCAACATAAAAGAAAGGATGAATTCCGTCGCTCATATCCTCTTTATCTGGATCAACTTCTCCATAATAAATTACCGCCAAACCATAGCCTGCATCAACAATTTTTTCCACCGGCCACCGGTTTGTTCTAACTCCACGAGATTGTTCGGTTAACTGGTTGTGTACAATGCCAATCGAAGGATTATCATTAGCCCATGCTTCAGAAATAATTACATCAACATCATTTGTTATGGTGTGATTTCCATAAAAATTATAGCCTACAAAAAGGGGGGCTTTGTCTACATTTTTTGGCAAATACATTAATATAGTAAAACTGAGGGTTCTATCATCTTTCTCGAAAGAAAGCTCCACCTGCTTACGGCTGGCTTTTCCATTAACAGCAGCATCACTTTGTTCCACCACCTCGAAAGATGAAATTTCCAATTCTCCGGGAACCTCACCATATATATTTTCAGTAAAAAAATCTAAGAGTTCAGGTCGTCGGTTTTTTTTCCCAATTTTTTACATTCTTAACCTTTTTCCCTTTGAAGGTTTTTAGCGGATCGGGAACTTTGAATTCAGGGACTTTTGTTTCATCGTAGTTAGGTTCATACTGCGCAAAAACAAAACTTTGAAAAAATAGAAAAAGTAGTGCTAAAAGAATAAACCTGCTCATAACATGATAAGTTGAAATGGATATTACTCGTAAATATACTTTTAAAATTATTACCTAAAAATATTCCCTCTCAACTATTCAAGAATAAGGAAAATTAATTTTTATACCAATTGCAGGTTGAGAAAAT
>JBFFMM010000149.1:0-7423 GCA_041554075.1 Draconibacterium sp.
CTGTTAATTCCAAATGATGTGGTTTCCCCGCAGTGTGAATTTCTTTTTCTGCAACCGCATTTCCAGCATCGTCGAAAGCTACAACTTTTACTGTTCCGGGTTCGTATTTTACATCCATCCACATCAGGCGGTAGCGATGTTGAAGACTAAGGTCTTTTGTTTTTGTTTGAACTCCCTGACTAATACCATTTACAAATAATTCGGCACTGTTATAATTGGTATAAACAAAAACCGGAGTAGTTTCTCCTTCGCGGCCTTCCCAATTCCAATGCGGCAAGATGTGTAAGGTTTCATCTTCGGTATTCCAGCGGCTGCGGTACAAATAAAAACGATCTTTTGGCAAACCTGCCAAATCGCAAATACCAAAATACGAACTGCGCGACGGCCATGCCTCGTTGTAAGGTGTTGGTTCGCCAAGGTAGTCAAAACCGGTCCATACAAATTCGCCAATTACCCAGTCGTAATCATCTTGCCAAACAAAATCCTCGTCGGGTACATTCGACCAGGAACATGCTTCCAAATCATAAGAAGAACTTTGAAAATCGTCGTATGTTTTTTGTTTTGCCAGCTCCACAGGAAATTTATAAATTCCGCGAGAACTTACTGTAGAAGCGGTTTCCGATCCTAAAATATAACCTTGGGGGAAACGTTCATATGCTTCGCCGTATAAAGGCAAACGGTAGTTTAACCCAGGAACATCTATTATTGCCCCAAAACCATTTTTCATTACGTTTGCCACCTGATCCATTCCAACGGTAACAGGGCGGGTTGGATCTTCGCGGTGAAAAATATCCTGCAACCATTTTGCACGTTTAACACCTTCGTTACCCCATTGATCAGGAACTTCGTTTCCGGCACTCCACATGACAATAGAGGCATGATTTTTTGTCGCCCGCACTAAATTTACAACATCTTTTTCAGCCCAATCGTTAAACCAGCGGTTGTAACCGTTTTTAACTTTCGGTTTTGCCCACTCATCAAAACTTTCGGCCATAAACAAAAATCCCATCTCATCGCACAATTCCAGTTGTTCGTGCGAGGGCATGTTGTGCGACGAGCGGATGGCGTTGCAACCCATGTCTTTTAAAATAGTGAGTTGTCGTTTTAGTGCAGCTCTATTAACTGCTGCTCCCAACGGACCTAAATCGTGGTGCAGGCAAACGCCTTTGAACTTGGTTACTTTGCCATTTAAAACCAATCCTTTGCCACGTTCATATACCACACTCCGAATTCCAAAACGGGTAATTAATTCATCTTTTAACTCGTTTGCCTTATATAATTTTGAGTGAGCGGTGTACAAATAAGGAGTTTCAATATCCCAAATTTTTGGATTTGGGACGGCAATATTTTGTTCCAATAAATTTCCAAACTGTTGATCTGTTGTGTTACTGGCTACTACTTTTCCTTCGGCATTAATAATTTCGGTTACTACTTTTACGTTTTCGCCATTTACCTCCGATTTAATATTCACTTTTGCCAAACTTTCTGTTACATACGGAGTAGTAATGGTTGTTCCCCAATGTGCAAAATTTACATTGTCTTTTACAATAACTTGCACTTTACGATAGATTCCGGCACCCGGATACCAACGCGAAGAGAAGGGTAAATTTTCAAGCCGCACCGCTAAAAGATTTTCTCCATCCTTTAAATAGTCAGAAATGTCAAAATAAAAATAGGCATAACCATATGGATGATTTCCCACTTTTTGTCCATTAATGTAAACCTGTGCATCGCTCATGGCCCCATCAAAAGTTAGAAGTGCTTTTTTGCCTGCTTCAAATTCGGGAAGTGTAAATGTTTTTCGATACCAGCCAACTCCAATGTGAGGTAGGGCTCCGGTACGTCCGGTTCTCATTTTTGCTTCTTTTTCCAAATCTTGTTGCACGCGAACTTTTTGTGCATCAATTTCTTTGTCGAACGGCCCTTTAATTGCCCAATCGTGCGGAACCGAAACGGTTTCCCAATTTGTAGTTGCTGTTTCAGACTTTTCTGCATCGGCAACTTCTTCGTTTATAAATTGCCAGTTTTTCTCTAAAGTAATTATGTAACGTGAATTGTTATTTTGGGCAAAACTGCATGCAAAAAGAAAAAGGGCTATTGAGATAAGAAAGATTTGTTTCATTATTGGTTGTATTTATAGTTGCTGTAAAGATAAAGAGACTGATTTAATGTTCAGTACCTATCAAAAAATTGTTTTATTTTTCGATAAAGCACAAATTTCATAAATCCAGCAGATTTTACGGAGTACTATTCTGTCAAAGGAAGAGATATTTTAAAGAAAACGATTAAAATTTTCTACCAATCACTTCATCCCTCAAATGACTGGAAAGATCCATATATTCTACTTCAAAATCAATTTGACTAATAAGGACACCTGTGGTATTTCGTTTTAATTTTCTAAGAATACCACCATCGGGTTGGCACACAAAAGCAGAAAAACCTTGTTGTTTTTTGCTGGTATTAGAAGCACTAATCCATAATTTATTATTGGCTGCATTGCCGCGGACAAAGCCAGGAATTACTTCACCCAGATTTTTGCCTTCACTTTGGTATTCCTCTTCCGTATAATTTCCGTCGTACCACGATTGAAACAATAACTGAACTCCTCGTTTATAATATTGACGATACAATTCGGGATAACGCCACTCGTGGCAAATAAGCAAACCACAGCTAATTCCATTTATTTCGAAGACTCCGGGTTCTGTTCCTTCCGAATACCAGTCAAGATCAAATTTGGAAAGTAAACGTTTGTCGTAACGGGTTTCAATTTCTCCTTTGTTGTTGATTACAAAAAGGCAGTTAAAAGGCTTTTTCATATTGCCTTCAAAAAGATGAGTGCCAAATACCACCCAAATAGAATGAAGCTGGGCAAGCTCGCAAATTTTGGCAATGCCTGTTTGAATTTGGGTAGTAGCTGCTGCGGTATATTTTTGGAAATCGATTCCGGCGTAAGCACTTAAACTACATTCGCAAAAGTGAATTATATCGGCCCTGGATTTAGCTGCAATTTTTATTTGATTTTTTATTGCCGCCAAATTTTTATTGATGTTGGAATTTACTGCAAATTGACTGGTGGCGATTTTAAGTACCCTGGACATGTGACAGAATTATGACATTAAAAGTAAGGCTTCTTTCCCTGTGATTCCTGCTTTTATGCCCAGTTGAGCAGCAGCGGTACTAACGGCAACAACTTTCGCATCGAGCATATCGTCGGGTGTTTTTACTCCGGTAACAATGGCACACACATCGCCTACTTTATTGGCCACTTCAATATTTAAGTATCCGCATCCAATAAAACCTTTTTCTGCTCCAATAATAAGTACATGTGTATTGCTTGTGGGAATACTGTAGGCTGTAAATTCTTTTCCTTCAAAGTTCATTTTAATAGATTTTATGCGTTATCGTTAACTTTTGGAATTTGGAAGGCTAAAACAAAAGGTACTGCCTTTTTTTTCTTCGCTTTCTACCCAAATTTTGCCGCCATTTTTTTCGACAAATTCTCTGCATAAAATTAAACCTAGTCCTGTCCCTTTTTCGTCGGAGGTTCCGTTATGTTGCACCGAGTATTCAATTTTAAACAGCTTGTCTATATTTTCTTTTTTTATTCCTACTCCGTGGTCTTGAATACAAATTACCGACACACTATTTTCAACGCATGCTGAAACTTCAATCGCGCTGTTCTTGTACGAAAATTTTATGGCATTACTAATTAAATTTCGAATAATAAAATGAACCATGTTGTAATCGGCATAAACACTCAGGTTTGTGTTCTGAGGTAGCGCAATAATAATTTCTTTTGCTTTTGCTGTTTCTTTAAAAAACAGGGCAACCGATTTGAATAAATCATCGAGTTGTATAGCTTGTTGTTCGAGTTGAATACTTCCAATCTGTGAACGTGACCATTGCAATAAATTCTCGAGTAAATCGTGTCCCGATTTAGCCGTTTGAGCCATTCCTTCTATCAGTTCCTCATAATCATCGGTATGCTTTAGTTCGGGATTTTCAATCATTAATTCGGATAATCCTATTAACGTGCTAAACGGATTTTTAAGGTCGTGTGCAATAATTGAAAAAAACTTGTCTTTGGTAGCATTTAATTCCAGTAAGCGGTTTTCGTTTTCTTTTAGCTCCAGATAACTTTTTTCAATCAGTTCTTTCTGGTGATTAATTAATTCGTTACTTGATTCGAGCGATTTATTGTGCTTGCGTTTTAGTGCATAAAAATAGAGTGCCAGCACCAGTATCGATCCAAGCAATATGGATAAATTGATAGTGAAATATAGCTTTGACCGAACTTTGATTAATTCATTTTCATTTTTCTGAACTTCAAGTTCCTGCTGCAATTTTAGACGGGATCTTTCCTCTTTTAGTGCTTCTTCTTTTTCAAAATCGCCTAATGTTTCCGCAATTTCATTCGACTTCGATTTCTCTTCTTCTGCATTGGCCATTTGCAAAAACTCGAAGGCTTTGGTGTGCTGTCCGAGTGCAGAAAAAGCTTCTGCTTTAAATTTGTATAGCTCGTCGAGCGAATAAGTGAAATTAAGTTTATTGTATTGTTCAATGGTGTTGTCAATTACTTGCAAACTTGCAGTATACTTTTTTTGTTTTAGTAAAATTTCACCTTTTATGGCTAACATATCAGCCTTAAACATTGGGTAGTCAAAAGTGGTGGAAAATTCTTCCGATTTTAAAACATAATTATTGGCTAAAGTTAACTCTCCGGTTTCGGTGTAATAAGTAGCAAAGCGCTGATACAAAACAGCTTTGTAATACGCATCATTAATTTTGGGCATAATTGCCTGGGCCTTTTCCAAATTTTCCAGCGCATCTTCATAGCGGCGAAGTTTAATATTTATGTTTCCTACATCTAAGTACGATATGGCAATATCTTCCTGCGGATTATATTTTAGATCAACCTCAAGTGCTTTGTTATAGTATTTTAGTGCAGAGCTGTATTCGTTTAAATCTTCGTAAAACCCGGCAATGTTTGCATAACTTTCGGCCAGAGAAAATGAGTCTTGCAGTTCTTCGCCAATATTCACCGATTTAATAAAATATTCGAGACTTTTCTTTTGATTTTTACCATACGAATATAAAACTCCAAGATTATTGTAACAACCTGTTAAATAGCTCGAGTCTCCTACTTCTAAAAATAGAGAAGATGCTTTTTCGAGGCTGGCAATGGCTCGCTTGTAATCGCCGCGGAGGTCTAAAAAGTAGGCTTTAAAAAATTCGGCTTCAGCAGCACCTTCCTTGTACGCTATTTGATTCGAAAGTTGAATAGCAGCATCGGAATAATAGATTGCACTATCTATTTCGTGGTACGAAAATAAGTCGGCTAGTTTTATGTAATTTTTAACTATTTCTTTTTTGTTGGTTACCTGAGAATTTATGGTCATAAGCGAATCAATTGCATGTTGATTCTGACTGTTTGCCATGTATATATCGAAGGGAATGCTCAGGAAAAATAATAATATTAAAAGTAATTTTCTGGTCATAAATCTATTAATTAGGAGGATGGTTAAAGATAATTATTTTTATTGATGCTACCTGTACAACAATAGTAAACATGTAATGGTTTTTAATATTTAATACCATTTGTTGAGAATTTTGGTATATACTTAATCATTTAATGTAAATGAACAGAAGAAAAGATTTGGTGCCAACCATGATAAGTGGATAAGATTCCGACAGTTAACATTTAGAGCACAAGCACTCATTTTTTTTAGGAAGGAACTTTTTGTATATTAAGAGTGTTATTTTTGATGATAATAAACGAATTCATATATGACAAACCGCTATTTTGCTTATATTTTTCTGATTTTTTTAGCCCTGCAAATTTCATGTAATTTTAAAAACTCAAATAAAAAAGCATCTTCTAAAAACAAGCTCGTAGACCGCGATCTTGATGAAATAAAAGAGGAAGGAGTACTGAAGGTATTAACAACTTACAGCAGTACCAGTTATTTTTTGTACAAAGGACAACCCATGGGCTACGAGTACGAACTGCTACAGCGTTTTGCCAAACATTTGGATGTTGAGCTGAGTTTGGTTATTTCGAACGACATTGATACCATGCAGCAGGAATTAAACTCGGGTCAGGTGGATTTGATTGCACATGGTATTACAGTAACGCGTGAACGCAAAAAGAACACACAATTTTCGGAATATTTGTATTTAACTCACCAGGTTTTGGTGCAAAGAAAACCCGATAACTGGCGTACTATGAAATGGAGTGAATTGCAGAAATCACTTATTCACGACGCAATTGAATTGATTGGTGACACGGTTTCGGTGAGAGCAAATTCATCATACATCAAGCGGTTGGCCAACTTAAGCGAGGAATTGGGGGGTGAAATTTATATTGACACATTAGCGGGAAATATTTCCACCGATAAAATTATTGAGATGGTTGCCAGTGGTGAAATAAAATACACGGTTGCCGATGATAATATTGCCAGCATTAATGCATCGTATTTTCCCAATTTAGATATTAAAGTTCCCATCAGTTTCTCACAACGAATTGCCTGGGCCTTGCGCAAAAATTCGCCTCAACTGGAAGAAGCGCTGAATGAATGGATTCAGATGATGAAAAAGGAAGCTACTTATTATGTGATATATAACAAATATTTTAAAAATCAGAAAAACTTTAGAAGACGGGAGAATAGCGAGTTTTTTAGTTTGAATAACAACAATATTAGTGAGTATGATGAATTGATTAAGCAACATGCCAGCGATTTGGGGTGGGATTGGCGTTTACTTGCTTCGCTTATTTATCAGGAATCTAGGTTTAATCCTGAATCGGAATCGTGGGCCGGAGCCAAAGGTTTAATGCAAATGATGCCATTAACTGCCAAACGTTTTGATGTAGAAGACCGAAGCGATCCGGAGGAAAATCTGGATGGTGGATCACGCATGCTAAAATTACTGTGGAACAGATTTGACGAAATTCCCGATTCGGTACAGCGAATAAAATTTACAATGGCATCTTATAACTGCGGGTATAGCCATGTGGTCGATGCGCAAAGGCTGGCCGAAGAAATGGGAGTACAAAGCGATGTGTGGGACGAGAATGTTGAAGAAATGTTACTAAAACTTAGTTATCCCGAAAACTACAATAAACCTTTTATTGAATATGGTTACGTACGCGGAATAGAACCGGTTACCTACATAAGTCAAATTTTTAGCCGTTACGAGCACTACATACAGTTTATTGAGTAGGGAACAATAAACTACTGTTATTTAGACGAAGAATGAGCAGAAATCTGTTCATTAGAATTTCTTTCAAATCAAGGCATAAAAAAACCGCACTACAAACGCAGCGCGGTTTTTATATTGCTAAGAAATTTCTTAGTTTACGTCAATAGCGTTTAAGTCTTCAAATGCTACTTTTAAACGAGCAATTAAAGCCTCTTCTGCTTTA
>JBFFMM010000150.1:0-7414 GCA_041554075.1 Draconibacterium sp.
ATTCAACCACAGGGAAAGTAAAACAACTGATTGGCTTAAACGAAGAAATTGAGGGGCGCACTGTAGTTGTATTGGAAGACATTGTTGATACAGGAATAACGATAAACAATATTCAGGAGCAATTGGATAAAATGAATCCTAAAGAAGTATTGGTGGCCACAATGTTGCTGAAACCCGACGCTTTGCAAAAGGAAGTGAATTTGAAATATGTTGGATTGGAAATTCCAAATGATTTTATTGTAGGTTATGGCCTTGATTATGATGGATATGGTCGTAACTTGTTGGATATTTATTCTGTAGTGAAAGAATAGAACAAAAATAAAAACAAAAATAATATGCTTAATCTCGTTTTATTCGGCCCTCCGGGTGCAGGGAAAGGTACTCAGGCTGAATTTCTTATTAAAACTTTTGGATTAATCCATCTTTCAACTGGTGATTTGTTGCGGAGCGAAATTGCAGCAAAGACAGAGCTGGGAATAGAAGCCAAAAAAAATATGGATAAAGGCGAATTAGTGCCTGATACTATAGTGATTGGTATGATTAAAGCCAAATTGGATGCACACAAAAATGCTAAAGGATTTATCTTCGATGGTTTTCCTCGTACGGCTGATCAGGCAAAAGCTTTAGATGTTTTGTTGGAAGAAAACAAAACTCCAATAAGTGCGATGCTTTGTTTAAAGGTCGATACGGCTGAATTAATCAGTCGTTTATTAAGTCGTGGCAAAGTATCAGGACGTGCTGATGATCAAAATCAATCGATTATTGAAAATCGTATTAGTGTTTACGGACAAAAAACGTTGCCTTTAATTGAATATTATAAACCTCAGGGGAAACATTACAATATTGATGGAATGGGAACAGTTGAGGAAATTGCCGGAAGATTAAAGGCAGTAGTAGAAAAATTGTAGGAAAAAATATAAGGTGTAATTCGTGGTTATACAAGAATTACACCTTTTTTATGTAAACTTTCTGTAGTTTAGGCACATTGAGAATAGAAATATATGGCTGAATCAAATTTTGTTGATTACGTACGAATTCATTGTAAGTCGGGGAGCGGAGGAGCCGGTTCGGCGCATATGCGAAGAGAGAAGTTTGTTGCATTTGGAGGTCCTGATGGCGGAGATGGTGGGCGTGGAGGTCATATCATTCTGGAAGGGAACGAACAAATGTGGACGCTTTTGCATCTTAAGTTTCGGAAACACATAAAAGCCGGGAATGGCGATCGGGGAGGAAAGCAACGGAGTTCGGGTGCCGATGGTGAAGATGTTGTGCTGGATGTTCCGTTAGGGACAATTGCCCGCGATGTGGAAACAGGCGAATTGCTTTTTGAAATTACCAAGCACGGTGAACAAAAAATTCTGGTTGCAGGTGGCCGCGGAGGTTTAGGAAACGATCATTTTAAAACATCAACAAATCAGGCGCCACGTTATGCGCAGCCTGGCGAAGACGGCGTTGAAGGCTGGAAAACCCTTGAGTTAAAGGTGTTGGCTGATGTAGGTTTGGTAGGATTTCCAAGTTCGGGGAAGTCAACACTCTTGTCGGTGGTTTCGGCTGCTAAACCCAAAATTGCAGAATATCATTTTACAACGCTGGTACCTAATTTAGGTATTGTTGGTCACCGCGAACAACGATCGTTTGTAATGGCCGATATCCCCGGTATTATTGAAGGAGCGCACGAGGGAAAAGGACTTGGTTTGCGTTTTTTACGACACATCGAACGAAATTCGATGCTGCTTTTTATGGTGCCGGCCGATAGCGAAGATCATCTTAAGGAATACAAAATTCTGCTAAACGAGCTTGAAAAATACAATCCTGAATTATTGGACAAACAACGATTTTTAGGAATTAGTAAAGCCGATATGCTTGATGAGGAATTAATGGCTGAAATAAGTGCTGAATTGGGTGATATTCCGCACCTGTTCTTCTCCTCGGTGAGTGGAAAAAATATACAACAATTAAAAGATAAAATCTGGGATATACTGAATACTTAAATGGAGTTTTTGCAAAATATACTGGACTTGGATAAAGAACTGTTTTTGTATTTAAACAGTTTTTACAGCGATTTTTGGGACACCATTATGTTGATGATCACTCGCAAAGAAACGTGGTTTCCATTTTATGTAATTATCCTTTATTATATTGTAAAAAATTACCGGAGCAAATCGGTTTTAATTATTATTTCCCTGGTATTATTGATTTTTGCCAGTGATCAACTTTCGGTATTGATGAAGGAAAGCATACAACGTTTCCGACCGGTTCACGAACCGGCCATTCAGGATTTGGTGCACAATGTTTTGCGAAAAGGTGGTCTGTACGGTTTTGTGTCATCGCACGCTGCAAATTCATTTGCCATTTTGGTATTTACCTCGCGCATTTTTAAGAACAAAAGCTATTTTCTATTGCTGCTGTTTTGGGCGGCTTTGTTTTGTTATTCTCGTATTTATTCAGGAGTTCATTATCCGCTCGATATTTTAGGAGGTGCAATTTTGGGGGGACTGCTTGGCTTTCTTTTTTATAAATTGATGATGTTTGTCGAAAATCACTTCTTCTTTTCACGTTCACCAAAAATTGAAAAAACAACCTTGCTTCGGGCACAGTCCGGAATTATATGGCTTGTGTTTGTGGTTCTCTTTACTTCCGTTTTTATCTCTAGCTACTTGCTTCATCATTACAATTATCTGTAAATGAATAATCAGAGTGATTTTTACAACGAAAAACTGAAAAAATATACCGAAGAATTGGCCTCGGTTTCCGTGCAGGTAAAATGGTTTGCCTGGTATCGTTTTTTTGCATTTTTAGGAATTTTTGTTCCCTTGTTCTTTTTTGGATTCCAATTGCTTTCACTTAGTATTTCGCTTGTTCTAATGGTTCTTTTTTTCTTTCTGATTAAGAAAAATATTCAACTTGAAAAACGTAAAAAGAAATTTACTGTTCTGAAAAAGTTGGTGGAGGATGAATTGTTGGCTTTAAAACACTCGTTTTTGCATTTTAAAAATGGCAAGGAGTTTTTAGACACAGAACATTTTTTTTCATATGATCTCGATTTGTTTGGCGATGGATCTTTATTTCAGTTTCTTAATCGCACTGCAACTATTGGTGGGCGACAGAAACTTGCAAGCTGCCTAATCAAGCCTTCAAAAGATAAGGAGGAAATTGAAAAGAGGCAGGAAGCAATTCAGGAGCTTTCCCAAATTCCGAACTGGCGATTACATTTTTTAGCCAACGGGAATCTTTTTGAAGAAACTGAAACCTTAAGTCGCGAAATTAGATCCTGGTCGGAAATGGAGCTTCGCCTCAACAGGGCAAATGCGGTAAAATGGCTGATTAAAATTGTACCCTTTATTACCTTGCTTTCCATTGTCCCTTCGGCCTTGGGTATTTCCGATTTTTACCTGGTATTTATGGTGGTTTTTCAGTTTGTGCTTATGTATTTTTTCTGGAAAAGAATAAATGAATATTTTGACTTTTTCGGGCGAAAATCGGAGTTGCTGGCCAAATACATGCAACTGTTACAATTTATTGAAGAGCGTGAATTTCAGTCGGAGTATTTGAAGGAGCTTCAAAAAAGGGTCAAAAAACCATCGGCCGGAAGAATTTTTAATCAGCTAAAAAAACTGGTAAAAGAGTTTGAATACCGTCAGAATATTTTGGTTGGCGTAGTGTTAAACGGAATTTTTACCTGGGATATTCGTTGCGGATATAAATTGTGGGAGTGGCATAAGAAACACCATAAACGATTGGTGGTTTGGCTCGATGTAATTTCGGAAATAGATGCTTTGGTAAGTTTGGGGAATTATGCAAATAATCATCCTGAATTCTGTTACTCCGAGATACATGATGGAGGTTTTACTTTTGCTGCAGAGGAGCTGGGTCATCCTTTATTAAAGGCCGATAAACGCGTTTGTAACGATATGGAAATGAATGGTTGGTCGAAAGTAATGATTGTTACCGGGGCAAACATGGCCGGGAAAAGCACATTTTTGCGAACCGTTGGAGTGAACCTGATTTTAGCCCGCTTGGGAGCGCCGGTTTGTGCAACAAACATGCGAATTGCGCCAATCGATATTTACACCAATATGCGAACCACCGATTCCTTGTTAAAAGACGAATCTTACTTTTATGCTGAGTTAAAACGGATTAAAGGAGTGCTGGACAGGCTTGAGTCGGGCGAGCGCATTTTTGTTATCCTCGACGAAATGTTAAAGGGAACAAATTCGGTTGACAAATTAAATGGTTCAAAAGAATTGATTAAAAAGCTTCTTGATTTTAAGGCAGTTGCTTTAATTGCCACGCACGATTTAAAACTCAGCGAAATGGAAGATGAATTCCCGCAGCAGGTTTTTAATAAGTGTTTCGAAATCAGAATAGAATGCGATGAGTTGATTTTTGATTACAAACTTTCGGAAGGCGCAACCAAAACCATGAACGCGACTTTTTTGATGAAAAAGATGGGAATCATTTAAGTTGTTTGCAGTTTCAATCACAGTTTCATTTCGATAATACGGGTATTCTGTCATCAATTGCTGTTCGACCAATTTCCGCTTTTTGTTGACTTTTTTCGCGAACTTCGTTTTCTTTTTTATACTGAAAACTGTAATTAAGACTACGATTTTCTTCTGCTGCGAATTCCAACTTCTTAGTTTGTTTTTGCCTTCGCCTTCGCCTTTTATCTCTACCATCTTATACAATATTTTTCAACTATCGATTGTTAGTTAATGTAGCTGCCAATCCTGCGGGAAAGTTGATGATTTAGTTATATTTGTGACAATTGGGTGAATTCCGTTGTTGTTTGAAAAATACTACCCTCAAAAGCCTAATTGTTTCAGCCAGTCGCGGTATTCACAATTTTTTGAAAGACTGATTCAGGAGATTATTATATGAGCGCAAATTACGACGAAGCAACTATTAAAACTTTAGATTGGCAAGAGCATATTCGGAGACGTCCGGGAATGTACATCGGTAAACTTGGTGATGGAACATCTGCCGACGATGGTATCTATGTTTTATTGAAGGAGGTTATGGATAACTCCGTTGATGAGTTTATGATGGGACACGGGAAAAGGATTTCAGTGGATGTGGATCAAGACCGCGTAACCATTCGTGATTATGGTCGGGGCATTCCTCTCGGAAAACTGGTTGACGTGGTCAGCAAAATGAATACCGGAGCAAAATACGACAATAAAGTTTTTAAAAAATCGGTGGGTTTGAACGGCGTTGGTATCAAAGCAGTTAATGCACTTTCCATCGATTTTACAATAAAGGCCGTTCGCGAAGGTGTTGCCAAAGAAGTTTACTTCAGCAAAGGAATAAAAACCGGCGAACAAGATTTTACCGGAGTTGAGGAAGAAAATGGTACAATGGTGACCTTTATTCCCGATCAGACCGTATTCAAGAAGTATCGTTACATGAACGATTACATCGTGAATATGCTTAAAAATTACACTTTTCTGAATGCAGGTTTGACCATTGAATTTAATGGTGAACGTTATCATTCGCGTCACGGTTTGCGCGACTTGCTGGAAGAAAACATGGATCACGATCCGATTTACCCAATTATACATTTGCGAGGTGAGGATATTGAAGTTGCCATTACACATGGAAACCAATACGGCGAAGATTATTATTCTTTCGTTAATGGCCAGCACACAACACAAGGTGGAACACACCTGCAGGCTTTTCGTGAAGTTTTAGTGAAAACGATCAGAGAATTTTACAAGAAAGAGTTTGACCCGTCTGATATTCGGGCATCCATTGTCGCGGCCGTAAGTATAAAAGTAGAAGAACCTGTTTTTGAATCGCAAACAAAAACTAAACTTGGTTCGAGGGATATTGGACCCAATGGCCCGTCGGTCAGGGCACATGTTGCTAACTTTCTGCAAAAAGAGCTGGATAATTATTTGCATAAAAACCACGAAGTTGCAGAAGTATTGTTGCGTAGAATTGTGGAGTCGGAGCGAGAAAGAAAAGCAATTTCCGGAGTTAAAAAACTAGCAAAGCAGCGCGCCAAAAAGGCCAATTTACACAATAAAAAGTTACGCGATTGCCGGGTTCATTTTAACGAAAAACACGATAGGAAAGAGGAATCGAGCATTTTTATTACCGAGGGAGACTCGGCAAGTGGTTCTATCACAAAATCGCGCGATGTAAATACACAGGCGGTATTTAGTTTAAAGGGAAAACCTTTAAATACTTATGGTTTGACCAAAAAAGTGGTGTACGAAAATGAGGAGTTTAACCTTCTGCAAGCGGCTTTGAATATCGAAGAGAGTATGGAAGATTTACGTTACAACAACGTAATTATCGCAACCGATGCCGATGTAGATGGAATGCACATTCGATTATTGCTAATTACATTCTTTCTACAGTTTTTTCCTGAGCTGATAAAAAAAGGGCACGTTTATATTTTGCAAACACCTCTTTTTAGGGTACGCAACAAACAAAAAACTTTTTATTGCTATTCAGACGAAGAAAGAATGAAAGCAATTAATAAATTGAAGGGCAAACCTGAAATTACACGATTTAAAGGTTTGGGAGAAATTTCACCCGATGAGTTTAAACATTTTATTGGAAATGACATAAGACTGGATCCGGTGCAAATGAAAAAGCACGAGTCGATAGCACAAATGTTGGATTTCTATATGGGGAAAAATACACCCGACCGACAAGATTTTATAATTGATAATCTGTATGTTGAGAAAGACGAAGTAGCGTAGTTAAAGATATTTCCTGAAAGGGAACAAGATAATTCCAGAACCAAGAATGTCAGACGAAATTTTAAATAACGAAAACGAAGAAATTCAAGACGAAACGGTAAAAGACGAAGTCACTTATTTGTCGGGAATGTACAAAGAGTGGTTTCTTGATTATGCATCGTATGTAATTCTCGAACGCGCCGTTCCGTATATTAACGACGGTTTAAAACCTGTACAACGCCGAATAATGCACGCCATGCGCGAAATGGATGATGGGCGCTACAATAAAGTGGCAAACATTATTGGGCAAACCATGCAATATCACCCACACGGCGATGCATCAATCGGCGATGCCGCCGTTCAGTTGGGACAAAAAGAGTTGTTAATTGACACGCAGGGAAACTGGGGAAACCTTCTTACCGGCGATGGAGCTGCAGCTCCCCGTTATATTGAGGCACGTTTGACCAAGTTTGCGTTGGAAGTACTTTTCAATCCAAAAACAACGAATTGGAAACTGTCTTACGATGGTCGTAAAAGAGAACCGGTTACGCTTCCTGTAAAATTTCCATTATTATTAGCGCAAGGCGTTGAAGGAATTGCCGTTGGTTTGGCCTCGAAAATGTTTCCACATAATTTCGTGGAATTAATAGATGCATCAATTGCTTATTTAAAAGGGAATGACTTTGTGTTGTTGCCCGACTTTCCAACAGGTGGTTCAGCTG
>JBFFMM010000151.1:0-7403 GCA_041554075.1 Draconibacterium sp.
CCCACGACATCCTTTTTGCCGAAATCCTGTTCCTTTTACAATGGTTTAATCCTTTTGCCTGGTTAATAAAAGATGCCATCAGAAACAATTTAGAATATAAAACCGACCACCAAATCACTAAAAACAATAACGCCGAAGCTTATCAACTAGCCATGGTTGGCTTGGTGCATAAAAAAGGAGTGGCTCCCTTTTTAACTGCGCTAAACGGCTCACAATTAAAAAACCGTATTATTATGATGAAAAAGAAAACAGAAAACAAGTATGCCGTACTAAAACAATTGGTAGTTCTTCCGCTCCTTGCCATTTTGATAATGAGCTTGTCGAACAAAGAAGTACGAACCGAAGTGGTAAATAATGCCGGCCAGCTAAAAGTTGTAGTCGATGGTGTTGAACTTCCTTCAGACCATCCAAATTTGATTGCTCTAGATTTCACCAATGGATTTGATGGTGGTGAAGTGATTAAAGCTTTGGGAATTGAAGACAAAGTTATTTCGAACACATTGGCTTTCGACGACGATTCTGAAAACGCGACATACTATCTTCAAACAAGCGATTATACTGAAGGAACCAATCCTGAATTTGACCATCTAATCGGAAAACAAGAAACTAATGAACACACAAAGCTCGCCGAAACCTTTTATGCCGTTAATAACAAGCTGGTGAAAAAAGCTGAGTTTGAAAGAATTCCAAGTGAGCAAATTGAATCACCTGTTATTTTAACTGAAAATCATGCTATCGAAAAATATGGAGAATTAGTTAAAAATGGCCTTGTAATCGATGTTCAAACCGTTCAGGAAAAACAAAATATTTCGGTTAAAGGAAAAGTTACCGACGAAAAAGGTGCTCCAGTTGCCGGGGTTGCAATTCTTATAAAAGGCAAAAAAACAGGAACAATTACCGATCGTGAGGGAAACTATCTTCTGGAGGATGAATCGCCGATTAAAACGCTTGTAGCTGCAATGAAAGGTTTTGTAAAACAAGAAGTTGAGGTAGATGATAGTGCACTTACAAATATTGTACTTAAAGCTAACGAGGATTCAAAACCGGATGAAGTGAAAGTAGTTGGTTATGGAGTACAAAAGAACTCTACCGTAAATGAAGTTCTTCAAATAAAAGCAAGTGGCGACGGCGAATCTCAACCTCTGTACATTGTTGATGGAAATGAAAAAGAATCAATAGAATATCTTCAACCCGATGGAATTGAATCAATTTCGGTTTTAAAAGACGAAAGTGCGACTAGTCTATACGGTGAAAAAGGGAATAACGGGGTGATCATTATAACCACCAAAGAAGCTGCCAATAAAAAACTAAAAAATGCCATTGTAATTGTAGATGGGAAAAAATACGAGGGTAACGTAAGCGACATCGATCCTGAAAACATTGAAAAAGTTGATGTGCTGAAAAATGAATCGGCTACCAAATTGTATGGCCCAAAAGCAAAAGACGGCGCCATTATTATCACTTCAAAAAACAAAGTAGATTTTGGGGACAAATCGCCACTGATAATGATTGACGGTGTAAAATCGACAAAAGATGTAAACGACATAGATCCTGATCAAATAAAAAGAATTGACGTTCTAAAAGATGCTTCAGCCATTGAAACCTATGGTAAAGAAGCTAAAGACGGCGTGATACTTATCACCACAAAATCGGATGAAATAACTTCGGAAATGGACTTGCGAAAGTTTATTGCCAAAAAAATGAAATATCCCCAAAAGGCACAACAAGCCAACAAAGAAGGGATTGCAGAGCTTTTTGCAAAAGTGAATGCCGACGGAATTATTTATTCTGTTTCAGAAAGAAAGGATAAAAATGCCATCAATATTGGCGAGGTTGTGGTTGTAGCTTATGCCCCTGCACCTGAAGAAATTATTGTTGACAATAAAAAAGACGACCTATCAAAATCTTTTATTTCTGTAACAAAATCAGTAATTAATCAATTACCCAAACTAGATATAGCAGATTACAAGGGAAAAACCGTAGCCTTTACTGTAAAATTTATGTTGCAAGAAAAATAAAACGAAAATCAAAAATTCACAAAAAAACCTCCAAAAGAACTGGTTACAGTACTTTTGGAGGTTTTTCTATTTTGCCCGAAGCCTTTTGGAGCATTCCCGAGACAATATACCGAGGGAAATGAAGCCTATCCCCTAATCCCGAAAGCTTAGGGATTATTCCCGAAACAATCTACCCAAGGGAATTGCTTTGATTACCTATCCCCAAAAGATGCTACCCTAGGGTATGAGCTTCCTCCCCTTCTCCCGAAGACTTCAGGATTGTACCCAAATAATAATTCTCCCGGGAATGAGTTTACTTTCCAATCCTCGAAAGCCTTGGGAGTAGGGAATCTGAAACCAAGAAAAGAAGGATGGCATCTCTGTTATTTAAAACATATTGGGATGGCATCCTTCACACTAAAATTTGAATTACAATAAAACACCCCCTTTGCCACACACCCAAATACCACCCTTCTGAATTGGACACCACCCTGTTGTACCTTTACCCGTCCTGCATATAATACCCCTGATCCTGCTAAACAAAATTTCAAGCTGTTGTTTTTTTTGGCGTCCTGTTATAAAATTTTGAATTCCTGTTAAGCAGAGATTTAAAAAAATTAAACAGGAGTGCTAAAAATGTAACAGAAAAAAGGAAAAACGAGACAGGGA
Source organism: Draconibacterium sp. (assembly GCA_041554075.1). Lineage (GTDB taxonomy): Bacteria > Bacteroidota > Bacteroidia > Bacteroidales > Prolixibacteraceae > Draconibacterium. The sequence goes on from JBFFMM010000151.1 coordinate 2,667, forward strand.
GGCTAAAAATGCAACAGGAAAAAGAAAAAATGAAAAAGGGATACTAAAAATTAGAAAGGGACTAGAAAAAGTTAAACAGGGAGGTATTATTTCCTGGAATGGCTTGTTGAAATTTGAAAACAATGGAAAAAAGTTGCAGATTTGAGCCTCAAATAGCGGAATTGCATCCGCCATACCCAAGAAAAAAAGAATGCCATCCCTGCTATTTAAACATATAGGGATGGCATTCTTCACACTACTCAAGTCTCACTACTTCTTAGTAATTATAGCCGCCCAGCCACCACCGGGAGCCATTTTAACGTTTACTTTCGAACTAGAAGTAACTGTCATTTCTTCCTGCGCAAAATCGGAAGCATGTTTATCGGCGTTAATACCGTCTTTCCACACTTTCATTGTGTAGTTTCCTTCGCCTAAAAAGTCAAGGTTGAGGTCCAATTCGCGCGAATCCCAGTCGGTCATTGCACCAACATACCAGGTGTCACCCGAACGACGTGCAACAGCAATATAATCGCTTACTTTAGCATCCAGCACTTTTGTATCGTCCCAAACCGAAGGAACAGCCGAAAGAAATTCCATACATTCGGGTTCGCGGTAATAATTCGATGGGTTATCGGCTAACATTTGTAAAGGACTTTCGAAAACCACATACATTCCTAACTGGTGGCAACGTGTTCCGGGACTCATCGGTTCTGTAAATACAATGCTAAAATTCTTTTTATTGGCATTAATCATTGCACCCGGAGTAAAATCCATTGGCCCGGCTACCATTCTGATAAAAGGAAGTGTTACGTTATGTTCCGGATCGGGCAATGTCGACCACTTGGCATTTTCCAACCCTTTTACACCTTCGTACGAAATAACATTCGGGTATGCACGATCTAAACCCGAGGGTTTGTAAGCTCCGTGAAAATCAACCAACAATTCGCGTTTGGCACATTCAATGGCTATTTTTTCGTAGAAGTTAACCATCCACTGGTCATCGCGTTGCATAAAGTCCATTTTAATACCTTTTACACCCCACTTCTGAAACTGATCAAGCGCTTCTTCCAACTTATCATCCAACGTTTTCCATACTACCCATAGAATAATATCTACGTTCTTCTCTTTTCCGTAGTCCACCAATTCCTGAATATCAATGTCTTTTTCCAGCTTCATAATGTCGCCCAAAACATACCAGCCTTCATCTAAAATAATGTAATCCAACCCGTATTTCGAGGCAAAATCGATGTAATATTTGTAAGTAGTATTGTTAACACCAGCCTCAAAATCAACTCCGTAAATATTATTGGCATTCCACCAGTCCCAAGCCACTTTCCCGGGTTTAATCCAATCGGTATTTTCAATTTTTTGCTCGGGAGCAAGTTTGTAAATTAACTCACTTTGCACCAAATCAGCATCATTTTCGGTAATCAATATCGCTCTCCATGGAAACTCACGAGGACCATTACATTCAGCAATGTAATCGGCATATTTTGTCGGTTTTACACTGCGGTCGTTCAATTGTTTTTCTTCTAAAACAACACCCGGAAATTTACCAACCAAAGCAAAATCGCTTTTGTCAGAACCCTGTAAATACATGCCGGGATAGTCCAATAACCCCGATTCCGAAATATAGGTTTTTACACCTTTCCCGCAATCCACCAACATTCCGGTTGATCCAAAACGACTGGTTCCGATATTGGATAATTTCTCACGAATATATTCTCTTTCCTGGTGTGTAAACATACTTTCCTCTTCCGGAAACCACATGTCGTGGTCTTCGGGAAAAACAAAGGTAGCTTGCTCACTTACTACATTGTACTCGCCCTTTTTCTCCGAAACCCAACGATAGGCAGCTCCTTCATCGTAGGCTTTCAATTGCAAAGCATAGCCTTTAAACGATAAGGTGAGTTGATTGTATTCATCGTGGATTTTGGCATATTTCCTTTGAACAACAGGAACAAGTTCTTGCGATACTGATGTGGTTTTTACCTTTTTCACTTTGGCATCCTTTCCCCAAACATCACCATCGCTAAACTCCATCGAAATGGCAGAAGGAGCAATAATCTCCGTTCCGTTTAACAAAACCGAGTAAGTAATTGCTTCGTTTACACTTACTTTAATTTGAATTTTCCCAGAAGGAGATTCAACTGAATATTCTTTTGCCGACAAGCCATAAAAGAAGCTTAATAGTAGCAAAAGCACAGAAATTCTTTTCATAATTTGTTGTTTCATTTTTTTTGGCAAGTTACTATTTTCTGATGTTCTCAATTAGAACATTTGTTATTGTATGTATTATAAATATGGAAAAATTGCATTTTGTACCTATCTTAGAGTAAAATTTAAAACCTAAATCATGAAAAATATTATTATCCTGTTTTCAGCCCTGTTTTTAACATCAAGCGTAATCGCAAGCAATTTTGAAAAAGACATTTTTAAAACCTCAAAAGGTAATCTGGAAATAACGTTTATCGGACACGGAACACTTATGATGGCTTTTGATGGAAAGGTGATTCACATTGATCCGGTTTCGCAATTTGCCGATTACAATGAATTGCCAAAAGCCGATTTAATTTTAATAACACACGAACATGGCGACCATTTGGACGCCAATGCTATTGATGCGGTAAAAAAAGCTACAACCGAAATTGTACAAACTAAAATTTGTGCCGAAAAATACACCGGAACTGCTGTTCTGAAAAATGGAGAATCGGGAGATTTTGCCGGATTAAAAGTAGAAGCTGTGCCTGCCTATAACATTAAACACGAACGTGCACCCGGGCAGCCTTTTCACCCAAAAGGAGTTGGAAACGGGTACATTATTCATTTTGGTGATAAAGCGGTTTATGTGGCCGGAGACACGGAAAACATTCCGGAAATGGCCAACTTAAAACACATCGATATTGCCTTTCTGCCTATGAATTTGCCTTATACTATGACTCCGGAAATGGTTGCCAACGGGGCAAAATCGTTCAACCCCAAAATTTTATATCCTTATCATTTTGGGAATACGGATACATCTAAATTAGTTGAATTGTTAAAAGATGAAAAGGATGTTGAAGTTCGCATTCGAAAACTAAACTGACTTAAATTTTCTTTCTATTTTTGTACATCTAAAATCAACTAAGATGTACAAAATTCTCACACTAATTACCTTAGCTTTTGTTCTTACTTTTACAGCAAAAGCACAGGAACCAGCGGTATTTAACGGTTACAAAGAAATGGTTGCCGCGGCAAAGCAAGAGGTTGAACTCATTTCAATCAGCGATTTTCACAAGATGTATGTAAAAGCCAAAAGTATTGGCGCTAAAAATTTTACATTACTCGATATTCGAACGAAAGCTGAATACGATGAAGGTTCTATTCCGGGTTCATTGTTAGTGCAACGAGGAGTGTTGGAATCGCACATTGAAAAAGATGCGGTTTGGGAAGCTTTTAATCAAGCAAAACCCAAAAAAGATGATCGGATTGTTTTGTACTGTAGAAGTGGAAGCCGTTCGGTACTGGCCGCAAAAACATTAAAGATGTTGGGTTATACAAATGTTTTGTCGTTAGAAGGAGGTTGGAATGGTTGGCATGAAAAGTACCCAACCCAAATAAAAACGGAATAATTTTCGAAATTTACTACAGCCCTTAAAACAAAAAAACCACTTTACTGAAGTGGTTTATAATGCTGTGCTTTCTACCTGAATAATTTCTATTGCTGGGGAAACTTTTTGCATCCGCGCGAAACACAAACTGTGGTCGCGGAAATTGCAAGAACGGCAAAAATAACTAAGAATGTGTAAAACACATTTTGGTGTAAATTTGCACAACAGGATACAAACCCTAAAATCAAAGTTGCACAAAATCCTAAAAATCCCCACAATCCTAAATGATAGCAGATTAATACAAATGACCTTTTCATAATCGTTCTTTTGTGCAATTATACGTGATATTAAGATCAATAGTTCAAATAACTATGTGATATAAATCTCGTATATGTGTGATATATATTACATTTGCATTGGTGAAAAATACTTAAATAAACAATTATACTAAAATGAATATATTCCTTAACAATTGTTCCGACTGTACTTTAAAATCAAATGCAGTATCTATTTTAAATAGAAACGAACTCTTTATTCTTGAGGAAGGATGCTCAAAAACCAAATTCCAAAAAGGCGAACTTATTCTTAAGGAAGGAGCTCCTGCCGGACACATTGCTTATGTTCGGTCTGGTTTTATAAAATTGGTAAAGAAGGGAATTGGTGGAAAAGATTTTATCCTGAGTATTTCGAAACAAGGGGCTTATTTGGGTATTCAGAATATCGATAGAAAAAGTACCGTTAACTATTTTTCAGCAATTGCAGTTACCCCTTCCGAAGTTTGTTTTATAGATATTGAATCGTTTGGCCGCTTGCTCAAACAAAATGGCACTTTTGCAAGCGAAGTAATTTCCACCATTTTTTGCGACCAAATGAATTATTTCGACCGTCTGGTAAATAATGTACAACAACAACTTCCGGGAAGATTAGCCAACACTTTAATGTATTTTAAAGATGAAGTATATCACGAAAATCCTTTTAATTTAAATCTCACCAAAGCTGAGCTAGCCTCCTTAATTGGCACCTCACGCGAAAGCGTATCACGTATTCTTAAAAATTTTCAGGATACCGGAATAATAAAAATGGAGAAAAATAGTATAACTATTCTAAACGAAAAAAAGATGGAGGAGATCAAACAAAAAGGGTAAACCATACATCGTAAATTTTTAAA
>JBFFMM010000152.1:0-7402 GCA_041554075.1 Draconibacterium sp.
CAATATGAAAAGTCATACTTGCGCCATCTTTGTCCCAAAAATCCTTTGAAATAACCCGCTATTCCTTCAGTATTTTCGAAACAAATCTAGTGCAATTCTGACTTTCTGTGAAAATATTTTAGAGTCGAACTCAGGTTATTAGCTTATTCTTTTCCGTTTTTTCTTCGTTGAAAAATTGTACCGTAGCTAAGGCTATGCTAAAATTTTTCGCCTCAATAAAACGAAAAATAATCGCGCATCCAATACGGCATTTTATAATCAAATTGGTATGAGTTATATGCAGGTAAGGCAGGTTGGATATTAAATGCTATAGATTATAGGCTCTGGTTATCATATCATAAGAATTATACGGTGTACTAATTTTGATTTGCACTTTCAGTGCGTTTAATCGAAACTGGAATAGGTTGTCTCAACCCTGAATTTGCACGAATCAGTAATTCTCGGGAATATTAAACTCTCCATTATCAACCAGATGGAATCCGAGTTCTTCGGCTTTGGTTTTGTCTTCCTCCGCTATTCGAATTACAATCAGCCGACCGGTAGGACAACTGCAGGCCAAACAAACCGGGCCATCGTAATACGAATGTGAGTACACGCGATAAACAGAAATGCCATTGTGTTCGAGGTAGTTTTCAACGGCATCGCGGTAATCGTTATCTCCCGTATAAAAATCATCCCATTCATTCATACAACCGGTTTCAACAATATCCAGTTCAATCCAGTTGTTATCGTCGTGGCAGCTTAGAATGGTTAAGCATAAGAGGAGAATTATAGTCGTAATTTTTCGCATGTCGATTGTTTGTTGGGTAGATTCGATTAACGATCAAAAGGTTGCGTGGTGTGTTAATTTCCTAATCAATGGTAAAACCCCCGACATATGCCCGGGGCAGGCTCTGCAATTTAATGCAGCAACTTTAGTTTTTACAAATAGCTAATATCAAAAGCTCGTAGACGGGAGCCCGAAGTCAGAAGTTTAATAACTGAACTCTTTCCTTCGGTCTTCCGACTTCCGACTTCAAACCAACAAGTATTCTTATCGAATTTCATTCTAAATATAAAAACCTATGTATTTACAATGCATAGAGGTTTAGTCTGCAAAGCCTTTTTCTCCGGCTTTATAAAAGCGTGTAGTAGGATAAGCAAAATGAATGTTTTTCTCTGCTTCAAATGCCAGCAGTATTTTTTGCCAGATTTCGTTCTCCGATCCCCGCCGTTGTCGTGGATTACATAGATAGCGAACGGTGAGCCTTACACCAAATTCCTTCACGGCAGTATAAACAATTGGGGTAAGGTGTTTGTAATAAATCATATAATTTTTGCTGGCCTCCATAATTTCTTTTTCCGCTTTTATGGCAACGTGTTTCGAGTGTTCGTTTATGATGTCTTCGAGAATTGTTTTTGCTTTTTCCCAGTCGCTTTCAAAAGTCAGGTTTACTTTTATTTCGTTCCAGATGTATTCAAATCCCGAACTAAAATTAGCTTGTGGTTCCATAAATACTTTCCCATTGGGCAAGTGAATAATCCGCCCGGTACTTTGGTCGGCATCTACCCAGTTCCCAATTTCGAGCATGGTAAACTGAAATAGGCGGATATCGATAATATCGCCTGTGTTTTCGCCTATTTGAATGCGGTCGCCAACAACGAATGGTTTACGGGCAACAATAAAAAACCACCCGGCCAGGTTGGTCAACGGATCTTTTAAGGCAATGGCTAAACCTGCCGTAAATAAGCCAAGGAAGGCCCCAAATTGTTCAAATGCCGGTAGCCAAACGGCACCAATTAAAACAATTGTGACAAAGGGGACGATGAACGATAATGTTCGTTTCCATTGATAGCGGATTTTTACATCACGGGTTTGCCGCCAAACTATGCGTAAAATGGCAAATCGAAGTACAGAAAGAAGCAAAAGAATTAGTAAGGTAAAGAAAATTTCAGATTGGGTTTGTGCAGATAATCCGCTATGTTCGGTAATAAATTCGCTTACTTTCTTCATGTTCCAAAGAATACAAATTGGTTGATGAGGAAGTTACAAAATATTTTTTTAGTTGAACCCGAAATATGCATTAGAAAATCTATTCCGCATTGAAAGTACTTCAAAACAAAACGTTTCACGAACTTGCCTCAAATCTTCATAACGTTGGCTATGCTTCTTTTCGGCAAGTTAATGTTTTATTGTTTTTTCAATGCTCATCACGAAGTTCTAATGCATAAACCGGGTTTAACGATGCTGTACAACCTGTTGCACGCCTTCTTTGTTTGGTGTTGGTTTGAAATTAAATGCTGTTTCAAATTTGGTGCTGTCGAAATTGTAATCTCTGTCGTATTGATACAGCATTTCAACCAGCTCTTTCATAAGAGGATTAAACAGGCCAATTATTTTCACCAAAAATTTCGGGGCTACCTGTGTTTTGGGTTTCACACCCAACTCTTTGGCAAAAGCATTTATCCATTGCTCGCCTGTCCAGGGTTCTGCTGTAGGCAAATGCCAAACTTGCCCATAGGCACTGGAAGTATTTCCGAGCAAGGCTGTTGCTTTGGCAGCATCGGGCGTGTAGGTAAAATTATGATTGAATTTGGTGGAACAAAGCCAGTTGGCCTTTTTGCCTTTTTTTAGGTTATTAAATACGGTTTCGTTTAAAACACTGTTATTTATTCCCGGGCCATAAAAATCTGCCGAACGCGCAATGAGTGCCTCTAAGTTACCTGCATTTATTTCATCTATTAACATTTGAGCTATTAATGCCCGAACTTTACCTTTTTTACTCGACGGTTTTATTTCGGTTTCTTCGTTCATCGGGTTTAATGCATTGGGATTGTACATGTATATATTATCGAAGAAAACCAGTTTTGTTTTGTGTTTTTTGCAGGCTTCAATTGTGTTGCACATTACAATGGGCCAATCGGTTTCCCATACTTCTGTTTTATAAGGAAGCCCTACCGTTAAATAAGCAACATCGGTATCTTTCACTGCCTCCGAAACCGAAGAAGAATCGCTTAAATCGCAAGTGAAAAGTTCGTCGTCGTCGTTTACTTTTTTAGGATTCCGACCTACCAGTCTTATTGTATTTGTATATTTTTTTAGCTCCTTGGCTAAATCAATACCAATGGCTCCGCCAGCACCTAAAATTACTTGTGTTTTTTGTTCTTTCATGGCAATTTATTCTATTGATTTCTGACTTTTTGAATGCACAAAAAGCAGTGTCCCTAATTCTTCGTATCCTTTAAACAGCTCCTCTTTTTCATGTTTCAGCATTTCCTCCCGCAAGCCGATAAGAGTTAATCCTGCATTAGCTGATTTTTTAGCAATTATTGATTTTTTAGATAAACCTTCTTTTTGAAGTATAATTTTAATGTTCTTTTCAGAAATGGGAAGCCTGCCCGATAACACCAGGTTTTTCATCTCTTTCTTGGTTGTTTCCACTTCTTCTTCGCGACAAATTACATAAATCTCAATGTGCGTTTTTTTCAATTCGGGGTGGCTCAAAATAATAAAACTCAGTAAGATCATTAAATTGGCGTTTTCTGTATCCAACGAATTTATCCAAATGTGAATGCCCTTTCGCATATCCATTCGTTTGACCGAATTTGCCAGAATACAAATATCGAGGTTGCCACTGTTTACCAAGGCAAAGTTTTCCACCACCTTGCTAAGGTTCGTTGGATTTTCTTTGTTGTATTCAAAAATTATCATGTTGTTCTCCATTCCGGCTACCCCGGGAATTTGTATGGCCTGAGCAATGGCAGAAGTGTATGAAGGAGAAATTATGGTATCAAGGTAAACATAGTTTTCAGTTTCGCTAACTTCCTCAATTAATTCATTTAGTTTTTGGCTTGCCAGCTCTACCGAACTTTTCGAATAATAATCTTCGATTAAATAAAGGTAAGTACCAAAACCGTATTTATATGAAATCCAGTTGAGTAATTGGAAGGTTTTATTGCTGCCAATTCGCTCGGTTGAAATACAAATAGCACTTGGGCGCCACTCGTTGTGAGTAAGTCCTTTTCTCTTTTTTTGCAGCGTAACCTGCAAGTTTCTATTCAATTGAAAAAGAGAATTGGCAAAAACAGACGCAAATCCTTTTCGGTTTTTATGGTAATAATCAATGTACATATAAATAAGTGTCATAACGCCAATGGCAAGCAGCGCATAAGGCGTATTTATTTTAAACATTACCCATATTGAAACCACAAAACCCAGCAATGAAATGTACCATCGCGACCTGAATGTGGGACGGTACGAAGGTGATGCTCCAAAGTGGTTTAAAAACGAGATGAGACATAAAGCACCGTAAGTAACCATAAAAAACATGGAAATAATAGATGCAACAGCATTAACATCGCCAAGAGCCACAAAAACAATGGCAATTACTGCTGTTACCATGGAGGCATTTTTAGGTTCGTTGTCAGCAGCATTGGCGGCCAGCCATCGGTTTATTTTTTTTGATGGAAAGGCCCGATCTAAAGCCAAGGCCTGAAGTGTGCGTGGTGCCACCATTACCGAACCCAGTGCCGATGAAATTGTGGATGCCGCCAAACCCAGAGGAATAATAATTGCTCCACCAAGGGCAATTTTGCCCATAATTAACTGATGTTGTAGCAAATCTTCAACAGGTGCAGAGTTAGCCAGTTTATATACAATCAGAAAGTAAATAATCATTCCGGAGAAAGTCGCCATAATCGTTCCCATTGGTATGGATACCGAAGGCTTTTTCAGGTCGCCCGACAATCCTACTCCGGCAGTCATTCCTGTAAAGGCCGGAAAGATTATGGCAAAAACAATAAAAAAATCTTTTGGATTACGAATCCCGGCTTTTGCAAACGAAAAGGTATTTGTTTCAGCAAAATCGGTGTGCCCTAAAAAGAACAAGACCAAAGAAACCAGAAGGACGGCGGCAACCACATAAAGTGCCTTCACACCCAGGTTCGCTCCCTTTTTTATTATAAGAACAGCAAGACCAGCCATAACGGGTAAGCTAATGGCTTGCCGGGGCAAAACAAAACCATATTGCTCAAATAGGTAATTAAAAAAGAATTCAAACGACTCGGTAAAAGCGATTACATAAAAAGCAACACTAATTGCCTGCGAAAAAAACAAAGCCAAGCCAATAGTCGCTCCTATATTTAATCCAAACGAGCGAGAAATAATAAAATATTCACCGCCTCCTTCAACTCGTTTGTTGGTTGCAATTTCTGAAATTGCCAGTGCTGTGGGAATAGTAACCAAGTGTCCCAACAATATGATAAGAATAACACCCCAGAATCCGAGGGTGCCAACTGCAAATCCAAAACGTAAAAAGAGAATAGCACCCAAAATGGTTGAAATAGCAGTTAAAAAAACAGGTGCAGTTCCGAATTTTTTTATTTCGCTCATACTTGTTCTGAAAATTTAATAGTGTGTTGATTGTGCCTGTATAGTAGCATACAGCCATTATTTTTGTTTTGGAATTAATAGTGGGCTTCTACGGCAAATCCTTTATCAACCAGCTCTTTATTTAGTGAAATCGGATTATCTGCCAGCCAAACTGTAGCGATGTACCGGCCATATTTTCCGGTGTCTTTTTCTGTTTCAAGAAGGACCTCGTAGTTATTGGCCTGAACACGTTCGATAACAAAATCTTTTGCTAAAGTGCCCAGTTTATATTCCTCGGAATCTTTCTTTACGTTATACGTTTCGGGCGTATTAATGCCTTGCAACCTGATTCGCTGATGTGTGGTTATTTTAAATCCTAAGTCGATAACAATATCCATAGTATCGCCGTCCACTATTCTGTCTATTTTTGCTTTGTATTGATACATATCTATTGAATTTTAAATACACAAGTTAACTAAAATTGTGTAATCTTCTAAAAAGTTTTATGCTCTGTTTTACTAAAACTCATCGGAAAGACAACGTTTAGCGCCACTTTTACTTGACAATGAATACAATATGTAAGATTGGAAATTAGAAGCCGGATATAAGAGAGAACCAAAACCAAGCGCAACTTGTTTTCGAGAAAAAAAGTGTCAACTCAGTGTTTTTTACCTATTTATTCAGCTTAAATTACCTCGATATTCATCTGTTTGTATACTGTTTGGGTCATTGTTGTTTGATACCTTTGGCTTCATCTTTAGGATAGTTATTTATCAAAAGAATAAAGTTCTGGAATTTTTCCATTCTTTAAAAGGTACTAATAATTAACTCTTAAGTTGAACTTATTCTAAAAAATAGTATGAACGATCTTATGCCGGCAAAAACAATTTTGGCTATTGACGATAACCCAAAAATTCTATTTCTTCTTGAAAAGCTGATTCGATTATATTTTCCTGAAGCAAAATACATGAAGGCAGAGTCGGGGCTGCAGGGTATGCAACTCGCCATTGAGCATACTCCCAATGTTATACTGCTCGATATTTTAATGCCTCAGCCGGACGGTTTCGAAATTTGTGAAAAAATTAAAGCGGACGAAATTACTCAGGATATTCCTGTTATTTTTTTAAGTGGGGTAGAAAACAACCAGGAAAACAGATTAAAAGCAATTGAAGCCGGAGCCGATGCATTCCTTGCAAAACCAGTTAATAATTTGGAATTAATGCTCCAGTTAAAATCGATGTTAAAGATTAACGATGCCAATATTAAAAAACGAAACGAAAAACAATATCTGGCAGAACAGGTTAATAAACAATCAAAAAAACTAAAGGACGAACTGGTAAGACGCAAAGAAACCGAGCAACAATTAAAACGACAAGAAAAGGAACTCAGGGAATTAAATGCGACAAAAGATAAATTCTTTTCAATTATTGGGCACGATTTAAAAGGGCCTTTTAATGGAATATTGGGGCTTAGCCAGATGATACACGAACTGTGCAAAAAGGAACAGTATGAAAGTTTGCCAAGCATGACTTCTTTATTAAAAAAAGCGGCTACACAGAGTTATGATTTGCTTAGTAATTTATTGGAATGGTCGCGTACACAGTCGGGGAGAAAAAGGATTGATTTACAAGCATTAAATCTGTGTTCCGCTATTTCTGATACCGTCAATTTGGTTTCGCTTAGTGCGCATCATAAAAACATAAAAATCACATCAAATTGTGATGTTCAAATTCAGGTGCATGCCGATCCGGATGTGCTAAATACAATTATTCGAAATTTATTGAACAATGCTGTAAAGTATTCACACCCCGGAGGAGAAATAGTAATTTCTGCGCTACAATTCGAAAATGAAGTTGTAGTTTCGGTTAAAGATGAAGGTGTTGGAATAAATGAGGAATTACAGAAGAAGTTGTTTAAGGTTGGTGAATCCGTTATTACTCCGGGCACTAACAAAGAAAAAGGTACCGGTTGGGGACTCATCCTGTGTAAGGAATTTATTGAATTACATGGCGGGAAAATACGATTCGAAAGTGAACTAAATAAAGGCACTAC
>JBFFMM010000153.1:0-7296 GCA_041554075.1 Draconibacterium sp.
GATAAGTGCCTATTTGTTAAACTTATATGTGCATGAAATACATTAACTTCTGCAAACAATAAACTTTTGGTACATAAATATCGTACGATTTTGTAATTCAATATAATTCCAACAAACGAATTTTGAATGCAATATGAATCAGAATCACTCCACCAGATTAGTTAATCAATACATTCCCCTACTTATTTTTGCCTTGGCAATGGGCTTTCTGGAAGCTATTGTGGTAGTTTATATTCGAGAATTATATTATCCCGATGGATTTATATTCCCGCTAAAAGCATTGCCAAAACGGATTGTAACCATTGAAATTATACGCGAATTTTCAACTCTTTTAATGCTTGGCTCAGTTGCCTGGCTTTCGGGGCGAGTCATGCTAAAACGACTTTCTGTTTTCTTATTTCTTTTTGGAATTTGGGATATCATATATTATTTGGCTTTAAAGCTATTTCTTAACTGGCCTGAATCGTTTTTTACCTGGGATATTTTATTCCTTATCCCAATTACCTGGGTAGGTCCTGTTCTTGCACCGGTAATTTGTTCTATTTTAATGATTTTTATGGCTTTTTTGTTCGATTATTACTATTCTAATATCAAGCTAAATAAGCTGACAATTAGCGAATTAATAGTATTATTTACTGGCTCTGCACTTATATACATTTCATTTACCATCGATTTTGGAATGATAATTTGGAAGGGTAATTTTTTAGATGATTTATTCTTTTTACCGGAGAATACTGAATTTTCAAAAATAATCTCGATGTGGAAGCCCAATCATTTTATGTGGGAATTGTTCAGTTTGGGTATTTTAATTATTTCCATCGGTATTCTTCTGATTTGGAAACGGGCGCAGAAATCAAAACCGGTAAATACAAAAATTGAATAATAGGTTTTGCTAAGCAATTTAACACTTAAGTTGCCACGAGGTATTTTCTTTTTATCTTAGATGTCTTTCAGAAAATCCACATTATGATTATTGTATTTATAGCCTACATGTTAATTCTTAGCGGAATTGTAGTTTATTCCGCACGCCGTTCAAAAACCAACGATGACTTTGTTCTTGGTGGTAAAAAAATATCCGGTTTTTCGCTGGCGCTTTCCGAACGTGCTACCGGCGAATCGGCGTGGTTGCTTTTAGGATTAACAGGTTTGGCGTATTCGGAAGGAATGGCGGCTGTGTGGGTAGCGTTGGGATGTGTCTCCGGTATATTATTTTTATGGACATTTCTTGCGGAGCCACTACAGGCATTAACCGAAAAAACGGGAGTATTAACAGTTCCGGGTTTGTTCTCGGCTAAATTTCAAGGTACTCAACGCAGTTTTGGCATACTATCTTCGTTAATTATAATCTTCTTTTTTGTACTGTATATTGCTGCCCAATTTAGCGGTGCCGGTAAAATATTCAACGACACATTCAATATCGATCCGTTTTGGGGAATGGTATTGGGATCGGTATTGGTAACGTTTTATACCATGCTCGGAGGTTTTATTACCGTGGTAGCTACCGATGCTTTTCAGGCCATATTAATGGTAATTACCTGTGTTGTTTTACCCATTGTAGCCATTGGTATTGCAGCTACATACAACATTCATATTGCCGAAACAATTGCGCAAGCAAGCTTTACCGTACCCTTAAATATTGCAACAGCTCAACAAGCAACCGGCGGTTTACTCATTTTAAACGGCTTAAGTTGGGCTTTTGGGTACACCGGGCAGCCGCAATTACTTACCCGAATGATGGCTATGCGAAATAAGAAAGAAACACGTCAAAGCCGTTGGGTGGCAATTTCGTGGACATTGCTGGCCTATATTGGTGCTTTTATGATTGGTATTATTGGATATAAATTAGTGCAGGCCGGAGCTTTGGGCGACGCTGCATCGTCGGTGGCCAACGATTCTGAAAAAATAATGCCTGTTATGGTAATGACTCTGTTAAATCCAATTTTGGCAGGAATACTACTTTCCGGTGCGGTTTCGGCTATGATGTCAACAGCATCATCACAATTAATGGTGGTTTCATCGTCGATGACCGAGGACTTTTACGCTCATGTTACGAAAAAGAAGATTGAAGAAAAACGTATGTTATTCCTCAATAAAATACTAACACTGGCTGTTGGATTGGTTGGTTTTTTATTGGCTATATCAATGAAAGAAACTGTTTACGGATTGGTTTCGTACGCATGGAGTGGAATTGGAGCCTCGTTTGGACCAGCCATTGTACTATTAATTTTTTGGGGGAAACTCTCACGTGCAGGCGTTTTTGCAAGCCTTATTACCGGAACTCTATCTGCTGTAATTTGGAAAACCTGGCTCGTTGAACCAACTGGTATTTCGGAACGTTTGGCCAGTTATCTTTTGGCTTTTGCCATGGCTGTTTTATTTAGTGTACTGTTACCCGAAAAAAAGGATGAAGCATAGGAACACCTGCGAGAAAATGTTAACTGTTTTATCTCGGTTGAAATCAAAAATCAAAAATTGTAGAAACATCGTTTTAATCACCTGATTATTCTGCTATCTTCGTGCTTTTTGAAACAGGATTAAAATGATTTTTTCAAACAAAACCATATGGATAACCGGTGCAGCCTCCGGTATTGGCAAAGCTGTAGCTCTTGAGTTATCATCAGAAGATGTCCACCTAATTCTTTCAGACATTGATGAAAAAGGACTTTCGGAAGTAGCTGCCAGCTGCGAACAAAACAAGTGTAGTACCTTAATCGTACCGATTGATTTAAGTGATCAGAAATCGGTTGAACTGGCAGCAAAACAAGTTTTAGACAAAGGTATTAAAGTGGATTGTCTGTATCAATTTGCAGGAATTAGCCAACGTTCGTTTGTCAGCGAAACTCCCATGTCAATCGATCGTAGAATCTTCGAAATTAATTTTTTTGGTGCAGTGGCATTAACCAAGGCCATTTTACCTGACATGATAAAAAATGGAGGTGGACAATTGGCAGTAACATCAAGTTTAGTTGGTAAATTTGGCTTTCCTTATCGTTCGTCGTATTCGGCAACAAAACATGCTTTGCATGGCTTTTTCGAAAGTTTACGTGCCGAAAACAAGGTAAACAATATAAAAGTTTCAATCTTCATTCCGGGGCGTGTTCAAACTAATATTTCGTTGAATGCAATTGATAAGGATGGAAAGACACACGGCAAAATGGATGATGGCCAGAATACTGGTATTACAGCACAAAAAGCCGCTACAATTATTTGCCGTGGATTAAAACGTGAAAAAAAAGAGATATTGGTGGGCGGCAAAGAATTGTTAATGGTGCACATTCGACGGTTCTTACCACGTTTGTATTATTATATGTCGACAAGGATAAAACCCATGTAGGACTAATTACGTTATAATACTAAAAATTAAGAAAATAAGTTTTTAAAAGATATGGGAGCACAAATTAATGGAATTCAGCAATTAGGCGTTGGTGTTGAAAATATGTCGGAAGCCTGGAAATGGTATCGCGAGTATTTTGCAATGGACATTCGTATGTTTGAGGATGAAGCAACTGCTGAATTAATGTTGGCACACACGGCAGGTAAAACCCGTAACCGACGGGCAGTGTTGGCGCTCAACATGCAAGGCGGTGGCGGTTTCGAAATTTGGCAACATACCGGTAAAAAGCCCGAACCCATTGGGTTTGATATTCAATTGGGCGACCTGGGAATTAATATTGGCAAAATAAAAACAGAAAATGTTAAGGCTGTTTACAATAAATTTAAGAAAGCCAATTTAAACATACTTACGCCAATCAAAAAAGATCCTTCTGGTAACAATCATTTCTACATGAAAGATATTTACGGAAACATGTGGGAAGTAAAAAACCAGGAAGGTGTTTTTCGTAAAAAGGAAAAGTCATTAAGTGGAGGTGTTTTAGGAACTGTAATTGGCACCAATGATATGGAAGCCAGTTTAAAAGTTTACCAGGAGATTTTGCAATACGACCAGATTGTGTACGACAAAACCGAAATCTTCGAAGATTTAAAAGGAATTCCCGGAGGTGATAAAAAGTTTCGTCGCGTACTATTGAAACACTCCGATGTGAAACAAGGTGCTTTCAGCCCGTTTTTTGGCCAGTCGGTAATCGAACTGGTACAGGCTTTTGATTACAAACCTCGCGATATCTTTGAAGGACGTATATGGGGAGATCCCGGGTTCATTCATCTTTGTTTTGATATAAATGGAATGGACTCTTTCCGCGAAAAAGCAAAAGCAATGGGATATCCTTTTACAGTGGACAGTGCAAAAGCTATGGAATCGTTTGATATGGGCGAAGCAGCAGGTAATTTTGCCTATATTCAGGCTCCGGAAGGTACTTTAATCGAATTTGTGGAAACACATAAAATTCCAATTATTAAAAAAATTGGATGGTATATCGATTTTCGCAAACGTGGCTATCACCCACTTCCCGACCGAATTATGAATCTGTTCCGGTTTATGCGGGTAAAAGATAAAAAGTAAAAGAGACAATTTTTATATGCATTAAAAAAGCTGAAATACAATTTTGTGTCTCAGCTTTTTATTTTCACAGATATAAGGATGCGATCCGTTAAGTTTTACGCATTTACGGATCGCATCCTTTTATTTTTCAAGGCATAAATTTACTTCACCGAAAACTTATAAATTGTAGTAGAATGTAGAGTCTCGCCAGGTTTGAGCAAGGTTGACGGAAAGTTAGGTTGATTTGGGCTGTCGGGAAAATGTTGTGTTTCCAAACAAAAGCCGGTTCGTTTAGTGTAAGCTTTTCCTGCTTTACCTATTTCGTTTCCCTTTAAATGGTTTCCGGTGTAAAACTGAACACCCGGTTCTGTGGTAAATACTTCCATATAACGGCCACTAACAGGATCGTAAGCACTAGCTGCAAAAGCAAGTTCGCCATCATTTTTATTTATAACGTAATTAAAATCGTAACCCATTCCGTATTGCAACATAGGATGTTCACTTTCAATTCTTTCGCCAATTGTATGTGGTGTTGTAAAATCCAAATCCGTTCCTCGTATATCAATAATTTCACCCGTTGGAATCATCGCAGAACTTCCAACAGGAGTTGATTTGTCGGCATTAATAACCACAACATGATTGAGAACATCGCCATTACCTTCACCTTTTAAATTGAAATAACTGTGGTTAGTTAAATTGAAATGACACGCTTTATCAGTTGTTAACTCATAATCAATTTTGAGTTCATTTGCATCGGTTAAAGTATATGTAACTTGTACCTTTTTATTTCCGGGAAAACCAAATTCTCCATCCTCACTCTCCAGGCTAAAAACGGTAACATTTCCATCTTTTTTGTAATCCCAAACTTTTCGATACCAGCTATCAGGGCCCGAATGCAAACATGCCTCGCCATTGTTTACCGGGAAATTATAGGTCTCACCATCGATCATAAAACTGGCATTGGCAATACGATTAGCAAAAGGGCCAACTACTGCCCCATGACTTGCTCCATATTGTTGGTAGTCCGCAATTGAACCAAAACCTAAAAGTACATCGTCAAATTGTCCATCTTTGTTGGGAGCATAAACAGATACAATTTTGGCACCATAATTTGTTAGCGTAACTATCATTCCATTTTTATTCTCAAGGGTAAACAACCGAGTAGTTTTCCCATCAATCAAACTTTCAAAATCGGCTTTAGTATAAGGCATCATTATAGTTTTAGACTTTGGATTTGAACAGGCTGCAAACAAAATTGCAACAACAACCAGAATAAGGTTTTTCATTATTTTTAGGTTACTAATTAAGTTATAAAGGTAAGCAATCTAAACTCTACTTGACATATTGCTTTCGTAAAAACGAACTAAATCACTATGTTTTGACAATTAGGTTTAAGTCTTAATTCGAAAAACCCAACTGTTGGATTGAAGTTGAAAGCCAGAACCAAAGTTCAGTTTTTGTACACTTTCATTTTTTTAACTTCTGGCATTGTTCTTCGGTCTTTATCTATTTGAAACGTATATAAACTATAGTAGTTGCCTAAATTCGCAGGGTGCTAACCATTAACTTGCAAAAATAATTTATGTAGATTAATTGCCTTTGATTCTTTTCAGAATATTTAATGGAAAACTTATTTATATCATTGTGAATATGGAAATAGTAGTTTTCTTTTGTGCCAGATATTTAAAACTATGGAATCGATTAAAGAGATATATAAAATTGGTCACGGACCTTCAAGCAGTCATACCATGGGACCGAAAAAGGCAGCCATTAAGTTTCTGAACAAAAACGTGGATGCAAAACGATTCCAGGTGTATTTATATGGAAGTTTAGCTGCAACAGGGAAAGGCCATTTAACCGATTTTGCCATTGAACAAACCTTTGGGAATCGTCCTCTCGAAATAATTTGGGAACCTAAAACTTTTCTCCCCAAACATCCCAATGCAATGAAATTTCAGGCCTTTGGAGAAGAGGATAAATTAATTGATGAATGGACTTGTTACAGTGTAGGTGGCGGAACCGTCATCGATGATTTTACAGAGTCGGAAACCATTGAAATATATCCACACCACACAATGGATGAAATTCTAAACTGGTGTAAGAAAAACGACAAAGAGTTTTGGGAATACGTTGTTGAATTTGAAGATAAAGACATTTGGGAATATCTGGAAGAAATATGGCAAGTGATGTACGAAAGTATAAATCGGGGATTAAAAACCGATGGTAGTTTGCCGGGGGGATTAAAATTGCTTCGAAAGGCACAAAGTTTTAATACCCGCGGACAGAATTTTGCAACTCCTTTTAAACGTCGTTCACAACTTTTTTCGTATGCACTTGCAGTTTCTGAAGAAAATGCCTCGGGTGGCCTAATTGTAGCAGCGCCCACTTGCGGTGCAAGTGGAGTTATACCTGCGGTTTTCAAGTATTTTAAAAAAATACACAAGAGCGATAAAAAAACAATCTTACGTGCTTTGGCCACAGCGGGTTTAATTGGGAATATAGTAAAAACCAATGCATCCATTTCGGGTGCCGAAGTGGGGTGTCAGGGAGAAGTGGGAACAGCCTGTGCCATGGCTTCTGCCGCGGCCACTCAAATGATGGGCGGTACCATTTCTCAAATCGAATACTCCGCAGAAATGGGCCTTGAACATCATTTGGGCCTGACATGCGACCCGGTCGCAGGATTGGTGCAAATTCCTTGTATCGAACGAAATGCATTTGCCGCCGAACGTGCTGTTGCGCATAATAATTATGCATTATTAACCGATGGTCGCCACCGAATAAGTTTCGATGAAGTAGTTAAAACGATGTACGAAACAGGAATTGATTTGCAAAGTAAATATCGGGAGACTTCGGAA
>JBFFMM010000154.1:0-7257 GCA_041554075.1 Draconibacterium sp.
GCGCCCCTCAATTTCTTCGTTTAAGCCAATCAGTTGTTTTACTTTCCCTGTAGTTGAATCGCCTTCATATGAAGCCAATTTCACAAATGAGATTTCCGATTCCACAAAATCAATTCGTTTGAAAAGCTCTGCCGCAAACATAAATGAACCATTTAATATACACAGAAACAACGGATCTTTATCTGCTAGTTCCTTGTTCATTTGGTCAGCCATTTTTTCAACTACCGAACGGATTTTTTCATAAGGAATAAATATCTCAAACTCTTTATCGAGAATTTTTACTTTCTTCATATGGAATTATGATTTTTATAAATTGCCAAATTTACTGTATTTTCGCCTGAAAATATCGGATACAAAATAACAAAACAATTACGGTAACTAAAAATTAAAATATAGACATGACACCAAAAGTTAGCATTATCATGGGCAGCACATCCGATTTGGGTGTAATGGAAAAAGCTGCAAAACTATTCGACGAGTTTGAAATTCCTTTTGAAATAAATGCACTCTCGGCACACCGCACTCCAGAAGAGGTGGAAGTTTTTGCCAAAGGAGCTAAAGAAAGAGGCATAAAAGTAATAATTGCAGGTGCCGGAATGGCCGCACATTTACCGGGTGTAATTGCTGCAATGACTCCGCTACCGGTTATTGGTGTTCCGATTAACGCAAGTCTTTCGGGTTTTGATGCCATGTTGGCCATTTTGCAAATGCCTCCCGGAATTCCAGTTGCAACAGTTGCTATAAACGGCGCTTTAAACGCTGCAATTTTAGCGGTTCAAATGATGGCTACCGGCGATGAAAAACTGATGAATAAATTAATTGATTACAAAGAAGCCCTAAAAGGAAAAATTGTAAAAGCGAATCAGGAATTATCGGAAATTAAATACAATTTTAAAACAAATTAATTCCAATTAAAATATTTTGCGTATTTTTAAAGAGGTATGTACGAACAACATACCTCTTTTTTTATGTTTAAACCCTTTTTAATACTATTTCTGTTTCTGATTAGTTGCTCTCAAGTTTTTGCCTCCGACAACTATTCAATTGGCGCACGCTCAATCAGTCTGTCCAATGCTCTTGTTTCTATTTCCGATACCTGGAGCACTTTTCATAATCAGGCAACATTGGCATCCTTTTCAACTTTTTCCGGAGGTGTTTTTTACGAATCACGATTCGGAATTGACGAGCTGTCGTTAGCCGCAACATCGATAATTCTACCTGTTAACTCCGGAACTTTTGGATTTAGTTTTTATCAATTTGGCAAAGGTACTTTTAAAGAACAAAAAGTTGCTTTATCGTTTTCGAAGAAGCTCTCTGATAAATTAAATGCAGGAATCCAATTCGACTATTTTTCGAATCGTTTCCCGGAAAATGAAAGGACAAAAGGTTTTGCCACTTTTGAATGTGGATTAACCTTAAAAACCACCGAACAACTCACTTTGGGCGCTCACGTTTTTAACCCTGTGAAAAATGGATTTAAACTGCCCGAAGGCAAACAAAAAATGCCAGCCATTTATCGATTGGGTGGGCACTTTCAGTTTTCGGATTTAGTAGTAGTCAGCGCTGAAGTACAAAAATATTCAGATTCACCTTTCGTTGTAAAATCAGGATTAGAATTCTCTCCTGTAAAAAACATGGCATTGCGTTTTGGCATTTCAGGGCGACCGGTTCAATACACAACAGGAATAGGGTATTCTTTTGGGAAAATTACTACCGATTTTGCCTTTAGCTACCACGGCCATTTAGGGCTTTCACCATCTGTTTCCATTCAGTATAATTTAAAATGAAAAAAGTTTGGAAACATATTACAATTCTAATTCTGGGGTTTATCCCTATGCTACTATATGCTCAAGAAACAAGTCCCAATGAAATTATTGAGGCTATTATAGAATCGCATCTCGACAATCTGGAAGAAGGAATGGATGTAGCGCTGATAGTTGAAGACTTGGAAGGTTTGGCAGAACATCCCATAAACATTAACTCAACAAATGCGGCTGAACTTTCGCGACTTTATTTACTGAACGCTGTTCAAATACAGAAACTGCTGGAATACATTGATAGTTTTGGCCCGGCTTACTCCATTTACGAGTTAAATACAATTGATGGATTTAACCGCAACATTTTACAAAAAATGGAAGTGTTTATTCGTTTTGGAGAAACGGAACCAAAATCAAAATTATTAAAAGAAGAATTAAAATACGGACGACACCAACTATTATTGCGTGGTTTGGGAAATATTCAACAAGCAAAAGGGTACAAAACCAAAGAAGATGGAACTATACCTTATGAAGGGAACCGGTTCAGGTATTATGCCCGATACAATTTTGTAGTTCGTGATAAACTTTCCGCAGGATTAACTGCGGAAAAAGATCCGGGCGAAACCTTTTTCAAAGCTTCCAACAAGCGAGGTTTCGATTTTTACTCAGGGCATTTAAGTTTTAAACTGAACAAAACCATTGAGAACGTATCGCTTGGCGACTATTTGGTACGTGCCGGTCAGGGGCTGGTACTTTGGCAAGGTTATACTTCCGGGAAATCAGAGAATGTATTGGGGATTTCAAAAACAGGACAGGGCGTGCGAGCTTATACTTCGGTGGATGAAAACTTCTATTTCAGAGGAGCAGCAAGCACACTCAACCTGGGCAGGAGTAAAATCAGTTTGTTCTATTCTTATAACAACGTAGATGGAAACCTTGACTTTAACGAATCTAACGGATCCCATTTTACCAGTCTCCAAACTTCAGGATATCATCGCACCCAAAGCGAAATAGAAGACGAGAATACAGTGAAAAACACAAACGCAGGAGGAACATTTTCATGGCAATTTACTAACCTAAAAATAGGAGCAACATTTTTGCACCAGCACTTCGACAAACCATATATCCGAAGTTCGCAACTCTACAATTTGTTCCGGTTTAGTGGCTCCGAAAACTATACCGGGGGAATTGATTATCTTTTCAGCAAAGGAAAGTACCAGCTTTTTGGCGAAGCTGCAGTTTCAAAATCAAAAGGGAAAGCATTTCTTCAGGGAGCAGTTGCCCACCTCAACGACCAACTCAGCTTTTCAGCGCTTTTCCGTCATTTCGATAAAAACTACCATGCACTATGGGCCAACACTTTTGCTGAAGGAAGTTCGGTTAACAATGAATCGGGTTTGTATTTTGGGGCGAAATTTCTTCCTGCTAAACACATTACCATTTCGGGCTATTCCGATGTTTATCAATCCAAGTGGATAAATTACTCCACAGCCGGTCCATCAAAAGCCTGGGATATTTTCGCACAAGTCGATTTCCACTTTTCAGAAAATTTTTCATTTTACATTCGATTTAAGAACGAAGAAAAAGAAGAAAAATTTAAGGAAGAAAAATTATATGTGAATCTTCCTGAACGAACACAAAAAACGAGATTTCATTTTCAATACAAACCATGGGAAGCATTTACATTGAAAACACGTTTTGAGCATGTTTACTACAAGGGTCAAAAACAAGAAAATGGTTACCTTGTTTTTCAGGACATCCAATACACAGCCCCCAATTGTCCTTTAAATCTTTCAGCGCGGGTTGCGTGGTTTTCTACAGAAAGTTACGACTCCAGAATTTACGCCTACGAAAACGATATTCTTTATACCTTTTCAATCCCGGCCTATTACGGACACGGATTTCGAACTTATTTCAATTTGAAATACAAAATATCGGATAAAATAGAATGTTGGGCAAAACTAGCCAACACGCACTGGACCGACCGTGAATCAATAAGTTCAGGTCTAAATGAAATTGAAGGGAATGATAAAACAGAGTTAAAAATTCAACTCAGGTTGAAATTTTAATTTTGAATGCGTTACTTTGCCTAGTTAAATATTCAATATGGTTCATACTAATTTCGACGATATTCGTCCATACTACGACAGTGAAGTAAAAGAAAAAATGCGTCGTTTGGTGAAGGATAAAACTTTCGATAAAGTTTTAATGCATTTGTTTAAATACCGGCCCAAGGTTGAAATGGTAAAATTCCAACTTCGCAGAATACGAAGTATTAAACAACTTCAGGGAGTATTTATTTACGACCTTTTGCATTGGCTAATCGATAAATCATCGGACGGGCTAAAGTGTACCGGTATTGAAAAACTGGACAAAACGAAACCTTATCTCTTTATTTCCAACCATCGGGATATTATTCTGGATGCAGCCATTCTTAATTTTCTGATTTTTGAATATGGAATGAATACAACACAAATTGCCATTGGAGACAATTTGTTATTGTATGAATGGATTGAGCACATGGTAAAATTGAACCGTTCATTTGTCATAAAAAGAAGTCTTCCTCCGCGTGATTTGATGAAAGCATCGGATAAAGTTTCTAAGTTCATCCGTAAATCAATTACCGAAGATAAAATGTCGGTTTGGATTGCGCAGCGCGAAGGACGAACCAAAGACGGAAACGACCAAACCCAGCTAAGCGTTCTTAAAATGCTAAACATGAGCAATCCGGGTGGAATATCAGATGGTTTTAACGAACTGAATATTGTTCCGGTTTCTATTTCATATGAAATTGAACCTTGTGGTTTGGCAAAAATGAAAGAGCTGATTAAAAAAGAACATTACGGTGCTAAAAAAACCGACAAAGACGATTTAAAAAGTATGTCGATGGGTATGTTTACACCAAAAGGAAGAATGCGTTTTGTTTTTGGGGATCCCATTGAAACTCATTTTACAGTTACCGACAATGCCGAACAGCGCAATAAATATTTAAAAGATTTAGGTGATTTGATCGATGCTCAGATTTACCGCAACTTTAAACTTTGGCCCAGTAACTATGTGGCCTACGATATGTTAATGCAAGAACACCGGTTTAAAGATAAATACACTGCCGAAGAGGAACGAAAATTCAGAATGATGGTAGAGCAGGCAAATGTGCACGTTGACTACCCGATTACCGATATCACTGAACGCTTCCTTCGAATTTATGCCAACCCTGTTATTAACCAGCTAAAAGTGACCGAAGCTTAGTTATGCAATCTATTATTTGGGATTGGAATGGGACATTGCTAAATGACCTTGACTTTTGTATTTCAACTATCAATAAATTACTCAAAAAGCGAGGTCTAAATCCGGTGATCCACAAATCATACAAAGCCGTATTTTCTTTTCCTGTTCGCGATTATTATGAAGCAGTTGGATTTGATTTTAGCAAAGAAGATTTTGCCATTCCAGCCCACGAATTTATTGAAAAGTACAATGCAGGAGTAAAGAACTGTTTGTTGCATAAATCAGCCATTGAACTACTTACCTATTTTAAAGAAAAAGGAATTCGTCAGTTTGTACTTTCGGCTATGCAGCAAAACATGCTAATTGAAACCTTAAAACACCAAGGCATTTTCGACTATTTTGAAGGAGTAGCTGGATTAAACGACCACTATGCCGTTTCTAAAATTGAACGTGGCGAACAACTGATTGCACAATTCAACATAAATAAAGAAAAATCGACTATGATTGGCGACACCATTCACGATTTTGAGGTGGCGCAACAACTGGGAATTGATTGTATATTAATTGCCGATGGACACCAATCGAAAGAAAGGCTGCAAAGTACCGGAGTAAAAGTAATTTCAGAATTGAATGATTTAAAACGGGTTCCCTTATAACTAAGAAATCAGATTAATCCAAGAAATCGCGCTTTTTAATATCACGAATAAACAACTGCAGATTACGTTTTCCGCGATATTCATTCTCGTTAATCGAATAACAAACATCGAAAGGAGAACCTGAAGTTATTACTTCGTAAGCGTCAGACTGATTAAAAGCAATACCCGGGAAAATGCCTGAATTTACGTCCGGCTCTACCAAATCCAATTTTAAGTGTTCCTGATTTCGCCCCACCAAACGGCTTGTTCCGGCGTCAAAAACATCCTCAGTAACAAAAACGGGTGTCATATTGTGTGGGCCAAATGGCGCAAATTGTTTCAAAATACGATAGAAACGTGGTGTAATTTCGCTCAGTGGAATTTTGGCATCTATCTCAATGCTTTGAATTTGTTGCTGATCGGTAATTTGTTTGGTAACAATCTCCTCGAAACGTCTTCGAAACTCAGGAATATTTTCAATTCGCATGGTTAAACCAGCAGCATACATATGTCCACCATACGATTCCAGCAAATCGCTACATTGCCCAATGGCTTCATATAAATCAAAATCGCGGATGGATCGTGCAGAGCCAGTTGCCAAACCATTTGATTCGGTTAAAATAATAGTTGGTCGGTAAAAATGTTCGGTTACCCTCGAAGCCACAATTCCAACAACACCTTTGTGCCAGTCGCGATTATACAATACGGTGCTGTTCATCGCTTTCAACTCTTCATCGTTCTCAATGGTATCCAAAGCATCCTGAGTAATATCGCGATCAAGTGTTTTACGAATTTCATTAAACGAATCGATTTCTTCACCCAATAAATCCGATTTGTCTTCATCGTCGGAAACCAGAATTTGTACCGATTTTTTACCGTGTTCAATTCTGCCCGAAGCATTTAAACGCGGGCCAATTTTAAACACAATGTCGCTAATGGTTATCTCTGTTCCGTTTATTCCGGCAAAGTTTATTATGGTTTGCAATCCAATACCTGGATTCGAATTCAACTTTTTCAAGCCATAATAAGCCAACACTCTGTTCTCTCCTGTAATCGGAACAATATCAGCAGCTATACTAACGGCAGCCAAATCCAACAGATCATATATTTCTTCTAATTCAACTTCGTTTTTCTGACAATAAGCTTGTAACAGTTTAAACCCAACACCGCAGCCCGACAATTCTTTATAGGGGTAATTACAATCGCTTTGTTTTGGGTCGAGAACCGCTACGGCAGGCGGCACTTCATCGTCAGGATTATGGTGATCACAAATAATAAAATCAATACCTCGCTGTTTCGCATCTGCAATTTTTGCAACGGCTTTAATCCCACAATCCAGCGCCACAATCAAAGTACAACCACTTTCTTCTGCATAGTCGATACTCTTTGGCGAAATTCCATATCCTTCGCTGTAACGATCCGGAATATAATATTCAATGTCGTTAATTCGTTGCTTCAAAAAAGCATACACCATAGCAACCGAAGTGGTTCCATCCACATCGTAATCACCATAAACAATTACTTTTTCTTGCTTTTCAACAGCAATATTCAAACGTTCCACAGCTTTGTCCATGTCTTTCATCAGAAATGGATCGTGTAAATCGCTTAAACGGGGACGAAAAAATGCTTTGGCGTCA
>JBFFMM010000155.1:0-7189 GCA_041554075.1 Draconibacterium sp.
GGCGTTCCGGGTTGAATATAATTCACCAAACTAGCTGCCGGATACACCGCCAACGAAGTTCCAACCACCACCAGAATATCAGCTTTCTCCACAATTCTCATCGCTTTTGGAATTTCAGTCACTCCCTCGCCAAACCAAACAATGTGCGGTCTTAGTTGACTTCCCATCTCACATAAATCGCCCATATCCAACGCCCAATGTTCCAGGTCATACACCAAAAATGGATTTTCGGTGCTCCTCGCTTTCATTAGTTCTCCGTGAAGATGCAAAACTTTTGAGCTGCCTGCTCTCTCGTGCAGATTATCGACATTTTGAGTTACAACTTCTACATCAAACCATTTTTCCAAATCTGCAATTCCAAGATGCCCGACATTAGGTTCAACTTCAAAAAGTTGTTTTCTACGCTGATTATAAAAACGCAGAACCAATTCGGGATTTTTTTCCCATGCTTCGGGAGTTGCAACTTCGGTAACATCGTAACTCTCCCATAATCCACCCATGTCTCTGAAAGTTTTTAATCCACTTTCCTGACTCATTCCTGCTCCCGAGAGTACAACAAGTTTTTTCATTAAAGCCAAAGTTTTGCTTAAAAATACAACATAAAAACGATTTGATTTAAAAAAACAAAAATACCTCATCGATTCAATTGTTTTCTGGTATTTTTGTACTGATGATTGACCATGCTACTATAGATAGGATAATTGACGCGGCGGAGATTTCGGACGTGGTTTCTGATTTTGTAACCCTCAGGAAAAGAGGCGTTAACATGCTTGGACTGTGCCCCTTTCACAACGAAAAAACACCTTCGTTTACGGTATCACCGGCAAAGGGAATTTTTAAATGTTTTGGCTGCGGCAAAGGAGGTAACTCGGTGAATTTCATTATGGAACACGAGAATCTCACCTATCCTGAAGCATTAAAATGGCTGGCAAAAAAATACAATATTGAAGTTCGCGAAGAAGAAGAAACAGACGAACAAAAGCAATTAAAAGACGCTCGCGAAAGTTTGATGATTGTTTCCGGATTCGCCCAAAAGTTTTTTACACGTTATTTATGGGAAGAAAATGAAGGCCGAACCATTGGGTTGAGTTATTTTCGTGAACGTAGTTTCCGCGACGATATACTGAAAAAATTTGAAGTTGGTTTTGCGCCCGATGGAAAAACTCCTTTTACTGAAGCCGCCCAAAAGCAAGGTTATAAAATTGAATTTCTTGAAAAAACAGGATTGACGATAAAAAGAGACGATTGGATGCGCGACCGTTTTGCGGGACGTGTTATGTTTCCTATTCACAATCTGGCCGGACGTGTTACAGCTTTTGGTGGCCGAACATTAACCAACGACAAAAAAATAGCCAAATACCTGAATTCACCTGAATCGGAAATATACCACAAAAGCAAAGTCCTTTATGGTATTTATCAGGCAAAACGCGAAATGACCCGCACCGACAAATGTTATTTGGTTGAAGGGTACACCGATGTTTTATCGATGCACCAGGCTGGTATTGAAAATGTTGTTGCCTCATCGGGAACGGCTTTAACTCCCGATCAAATTCGTTTAATACGTCGTTTCACGCCAAATATTACAATCATTTACGATGGCGATGCTGCCGGAATAAAAGCCTCACTTCGTGGAATTGATTTGGTTTTAGAGGAGGGTATGAACGTGAAAGTTTTGTTGCTTCCCGATGGAGAAGACCCTGACTCGTTTGCAAAAAAAATGGGTTCTACCGGTTATCTGGAATATATAAAAGAACACGAAACCGATTTTATACAGTTTAAAACACGTCTTCTTTTAAAAAGTACCGAAAATGATCCGGTGGCAAAAGCACGCCTTATAACCGATGTAATTGGATCGGTAGCCGTAATTCCTGATTCGATTACGCGCTCGGTATATATTAAGGAATGTAGCCGCTTGCTAGGTGTTGACGAACAAGTATTGTACACCGAAGTTAGAAGACAGAAATACAAACAAAGCGAAGATTTCCAGAAAAAGGAACTGCGCGAAAGATCACAAAAAGCAGCACATCAGTTACAACAGCAACCAGCTGTACCGGCAGAAAAACCATCGCGTTTACTAATTGAGGAAAGAGAGTTTTTGCGCTTTCTATTAAAACACTGTAATGCGAAGGTATTTGAGGCAGAGGATGAAGAAACAAAAGAAGTACATCTGATTTCAGTAGGTGAATACATGGTAGATGAGCTGGAAACGGATGAGTTGGTATCGGAGAACAAAATGTTTCAGCTGATTTTTTACGAGATAAGAGATAACCTCGATAACGAAAATTTCGATCCCTGGAAGCATTTTATTTATCACTCTGAAAATCAGGTAAGCAAGTTTGTAACCGACTTGTTATCTGATAAACACACCGAAAGTAAACGCTGGACCAAAGCCGGAGCATTTACTGAAAAGGAAGAAGATATTTTGGATATTCTTATCCCTAAAATTGTAAATGAATACAAATTCAGAAAAATTAAAGTGATGATGGCAGGCATTGAAAAAGCCATTGACGCAGCTGCTACTGCAAACGATTTTGACAAGGTTATTGAAGAACAATCGACCTACATGAACCTGAAACGTCTGGAAAAAGATTTGGCGAAACATTTAGGCAACCGAACGTTTAACTAATTTTATATTTATGCGAACTATTTTTATTGAAGAAAGAACGGAAATTGAAAAAATAATAACAGCTTGTAAAACTTGTTTTTTAGCCATGTCAAACGGTGATATTCCCTATGTTTTACCTATGAATTTTGCCCTTGACGGCGATTCCGTAATTCTTCATTCTGCACAGGAAGGTCGCATGTGGGAAACCATTCAGAAAAATCCAAAGGTTTGTATAAATTGGACCTTGGGTGAAGAACTTGCCTATCAGGATGTGCAAGTGGGGTGCAGCTACCGCGTAAAATCACAATCGGTAATTGTAGAAGGAACGGTTGAATTTATTGAAGATTTTGATGAAAAATACCGCTGTCTTGGTTTGCTCATGAAACAATACAGCAAACGGGAATTTAAATTTGGAACTCCGGCAGTTAAAAACGTGGGAGTTTTTAAAGTTTCCATAGACAAACTTACGGCCAAACATTTTGGCACCAAAGCGGTAACACCATGGAATAGCTAATACAATCAGAATGATATTTGTAACAGGCGGGACAGGATTGGTTGGAGCACATTTGCTTTTTGAACTCACAAAAGCCGGGAAAAAAGTAAAGGCTTTAAAACGCGAAACCAGCAATTTAAATCAGGTACTAAAAACTTTTTCTTATTACACCAAAACCCCACAAGAACTATTTGATAAAATTGAATGGGTAAATGGCGATATCCTCGACTACTTTTCGCTTGAAAAAATACTGGCAGGTGTTACCGAAATATATCATTGTGCCGCCATTGTATCGTTTGATTCGAAAGAGAGACAAAAAATGATTTCGAACAACGTGGAGGGAACCCGCAATTTAGTTGACGCAGCCATTGAAAACGGGGTAAAAAAATTATGCCATGTAAGTTCGATTGCAGCCCTTGGTAAACTACAAAATGGCGATGCAATTAATGAAGAAACCAACTGGGTACCTTCCAAAAAAAATTCGGGTTACTCAGAAAGTAAATTTTTTTCCGAAACTGAAATTTGGCGAGGGATGGAAGAAGGACTTGACGCAGTTATTGTAAATCCTTCGATAATTTTTGGCCCCGCCAAATGGGAAAGTGGAAGTGCCAAAATTTTTAAAACGGTGTGGGATGGCATGAAATTCTATACAAAAGGGGTGACCGGATTTGTTGATGTTCATGACGTTGTACGACCAATGTTACTTTTAATGAACGAATCTAATTTTGAAAAATGTAAAAACCAGCGCTTTCTGCTAAGTGCTGAGAACTTAAGTTACCAAAGTGTTTTTTCTCAAATTGCCACTGCATTAAACAAACCTGCTCCAACAATTTGGGCAAACGATTTTCTTTTGGCCTTTGTTTGGCGAGCTGCCAGTTTAATTAGCTTGATTACTCAAAAACCAGCATTTATAACAAAAGAAGCTGCATCAGGAAGAAACCAACTCAACAAGTTTGATGGTTCTAAAATAACTCAAATGTTGTCGTACAGTTACATTCCCATCTCAGAATCGATAAAAAAAACAGCTGCTTTTCTCAAGAACGATATGAAATAAAAAAGGCAGGATAACCTGCCTTTTCTCTTCCTAATTTTTTATCATCCTTAATGAATGCCCGATAATGGATAAACAGAAACAATGGGTGTTGTTGGTGCTTTCCATAATCTAATGGTATAATTATACTCTCAATAAGTATCCTTCTTACAGCTCTTTTATGTCTTCTTTCGTTCACAACAAGACACAAAAGGGCAACTTTCGTCCAAAAAGCTGCCCATTTTAAAAAACAAAAAGATAAAAAATAAGGGTTTGTGATGGAAAAGTATAGTCTTGATTTCAATTTTCCAAATATTTTGAAGGATATTCCATCTATAAGTCACCAATATCAGTGGAAAGCCTACTCCTACTTCCAAAATGCCTAGAAATATCCTCTAAAATTACAAATTTCAAAAGTGCGAACGACTGTGCTGCACGAAAGAGAATACAAGGCATTCGCAAGTTGAAGAACACCTTTATTTTATTACAATCCTCCCATCCATATCAAAGCTATTTTCAGGTTTAAGTGGAAATTTGATTGGTTTATTGTCGCGCGTTGAACGATAAATAGCAGTAAACAACTCAACTGTTCTTCTTCCCTCTTCACCATTCACCAATGGTTCTGAGTTCGTTTTTAATGCCTGCAAATAATCTTCAATCTGCCGTTCCATGTAATAAACCGTTGGATCGATGTTTTTAAAGTGTGCAGAATCTTCTTCCACCCATTTGTCCAACAGTTTTTCCTCTCCCGGTATCGACCAAATATCATTTACCGGTGGTTCTAAAATCCCCGACATACCGGCAATAAACATGGCTCCTCCATCGGTTTGAACACCAACCGAAGCTCCATTTTCTCCATGAACATGAACTTTCCCGTAAATTCCGGGTTTCTCGGAATTACTTACAATTATATTTCCGATACCACCATTTTTGAATTTTACAATTGCCACTGCCGTATCTTCCACTTCAATATACGGATGGTTTAAATTTTGCCAGTGACCATAAACCTCCTCTATTTCGCCCATGAACCAAAGCAAAATATCCAATTGGTGCGGTGCCTGATTTACCAAAACACCACCACCCTCCATTTTCCAGGTACCTCGCCACTCATCGGCATCGTAATACTCCTTATCGCGCCATCCCAACATATTAATTGTTCCAAAAACAGGTTTCCCAATTTTTCCGGCTTTAATGGCTTCTTTTACACGTTTTACCGGTTCATACCAACGCCGCTGACTTATTACACCCAGTTTAACCCCGGCATGTTTACAAGCTGCAATCATTTTATCGGCATCTTCCAAAGTCGATGCCAGTGGTTTTTCAACCAAAATATTTGCACCGGCATTCGCTGCTGCAACTGTTGGCTCGAGGTGAAACGGATGTGGAGTGCAAACAATGGCCAAATCAACCTTTTCATTGCGAATTAATTTATCAACATCGGAAAAACTTGAAACCTGGTATTTTGCAGCAAACTCTTCTGCCGTTTTCGGCGTTCGACTCCAGGCTCCTACCAGTTTTGCGTTTGGCAGATTCATGATTGCTTTCGCATGAAGATGGGCTACTTTCCCGCAGCCAAGTATAGCAATGTTATAAGTTTTCATGGCGTGAGTATTACTTTATTTAATCCTGCTTCCTTATTATACAGTCGTTCAAACCACCCTGCTCCTTCAGCGAGCGGAGCAACTGCAGAAATCATTTTATCCACCTTCACTTTTCCCGATGACATTAAATCAAGTACCATTGCGTATTCTCCATTAATGGCACAACTACCTAACAACGAAATTTCAGTGGTAACGATTTTTTGAAGAGGTATCGTGATTTCAGGGTTTAAGTTTCCGACTAAAACAGCCGTACCACCTTTTCGTAAACTGTTGATGCACAGATTTACTGTTTCCGACATACCTACTACTTCAAATCCAAAATCAGCACCACGGTTTTTAGTGAGTTCCATTATCATTTTGCCGAGATTATCGCTTGTACTTAAAAAGGTGTGTGTTGCCCCAAATTCTTTTGCCAACTGCAACTTTCCTTCATCTAAATCTATTGCAATAATTGGGTAAGCTCCTGCAATTTCAAGCATTTTCACTACAAAAGTACCGACCATACCAGCACCCACAACCACAGCACTCTGCCCGGGTTTAATTTTCGAAATATTAATTGCATGAGCAGCAACAGCAACCGGTTCAACCATGGCCGCCTGCTCAAAAGAAACGTTTTTAGGCACTTTGTATAGAATGTGTGCCGGCATTGCAACATATTCGGCAAACGCCCCATGTTTTTTATATTCCATTGGAGAAACACCCAGCACCTTTCTGTTGTCGCTAATGTTATAACGCCCCTGCAAAGTGTACCAGTCGTTTAAGGGGTAAATGGTTGAATCGAAAGTTACACGATCGCCAACTTGCCAACCTTCAACATCCTGTCCGAGTTCAGCAATTTCGCCGGAAGCTTCATGTCCCATAATAATGGGAGGTTGTCTGCGCCCGGTGCTGCCATCCATTCCGTGCACATCGCTACCACAAATGCCACATGCTTTTACACGCACTAAAACTTCATTGGCAGCTATTCCCGGTTTAGGGAAATCGCGATAATTCAGTTCCATATATTTGTCAAGAACCAATGCTTTCATATTATAAAAAGTTTGAAGCCCGGAGTCAGAAGTCCGAAGCTAGTTTTCAAAATTATCTATGTTAAATGAATAATTATCTCCTTTTGTTGTTTCCAGAGACATCAACTCTCCTCTATAACGTATATTCAATTTATTCCCAAGAATCGATTTTACATCCACTGAAACCAAGGCGCCGTTGTTCCAATCAATTGAAACTTCAAAACCGCCTCGTGCTTTTATTCCGGTAATTTTTCCTGTTGCCAGTGCAGAAGGAAGTGCCGGTAGAATATCCAAATAATAATCACCGTTTTCATCTCTCAGATGCGACTGTAAAAGCATTTCTGTAATTCCTGAAGTTGCTCCAAAATTACCATCAATTTGGAAAGGTGGATGTGCATCAAACAAATTGTTGTAAAGCCCACCATTATCTTTCTTTGTCTCACTATCAATAGA
>JBFFMM010000156.1:0-7121 GCA_041554075.1 Draconibacterium sp.
AAAAAAATTAGTATGTCAAACATATATAAAAATACTGTTATGTGGAAAAATCTTGTTTTAATATTCAGCTTAATTTTAATACTAATGTTTGAAAGTTGTACGCAAAAAGTTCCAACAGCGGACGAAATAAAACTTTCGTGGGAAATAATTAGCAACAACTATTCTGAGGACGCCAAAGTAAAGGCAAAGTTTATAATTGAAAATAATAGTGAATATACTTTTAACGAAAGTAATTGGGCGCTTTTTTATAATCAGGCCCCGCGCGATCCATTAAGTTCGAACAACAACACCAAAGTTGAACACATTAGTGGCGATTGGTTTAAACTTTCACCAGCAGAAGGTTTTACACTTAGGCCGGGCGAAACCAAGGAGATTGAATACGAAAGTGAAGCCTGGTTTATAAAAGAAAGTGATGCAGCCGTTGGTCCTTATTTTGTTTTTTACGACAAAAACGGAAATGAAACAGAGGTGCTTGCAGCAAAGGATTATACTATTTTACCTTTCACTTTGCCGGAACAAATTAACCGACATAAAAACGATAAAGAGCCCATTCCAACAGCAGCCTGGCAGTTCAATAATAATAAAAATCTCTCAGAATTGGATGGTTCTGAGTTGTTGCCATTGGTGCCCAGTCCGGCAAGTTTTAAAGTTATCGGAGGGAAAGTAGTTTTCGACGAACAAGTAGAAGTGCTTTACGAAAAAGGTCTGGAAAATGAGGCTACTTATTTGGCTGAATTTTTAAGAGAAACGTTTCAGGCCGATTTTTCAATATCAGAAGCAACTGAGGCTGCTGAAAACTGTGTTTATCTTGGACTTGATGCTATTTCGGTGAATGGAAAAACGAAAGAAGCTTACGAATTGGAGGTAAAGAAAAACAAATCAGTAGTTATAAAAGGAAGTGACGCGGCCGGTGTTTTTTATGGAATTCAGAGTTTAATTGCCCTTTTACCCATTGATTTATTTTTGGGAACAGAAGTTCCCGTAGTGCTTAATGAATTGCTAATAAAGGATGCTCCCCGTTTTGAATATCGCGGAATGCATTTGGATGTGGCTCGAAATTTTCAAACCAAAGAAACTGTAAAAAAGGTCATTGATATACTTTCATTTTACAAGATCAATAATTTGCTTTTTTATATTACCGAAGATGAGGGTTGGCGAATTGAGATAGAGGAGTTGCCCGAGTTAACGGAGATCGGAAGCCATCGCGGGCACACCACAAAAGATGCTAATGCGCTGCATCCGTCTTATGGTTCTGGACCTGAAGCTTTTGCTGAAGGCAGCTTTGGAAGTGGTTTTTATTCGCGAGCGGAATTTATTGAGATTATTAAATATGCAAAATCGCGTCATATAAGAGTAATTCCAGAAATTGGATTTCCCGGACATTCGCGTGCTGCCATAAAAGCGATGGAAGCACGTTACGAAAAATATATGACTTTGGGCAATGAAGAAAAAGCCAACGAATTTCGTTTGATCGACCCCGAAGAAACTTCTAAATACCGTTCAGCACAGTGGTATTCCGATAACATTGTTAATGTGGCACGTCCTTCAACTTACAAATTTTACGAAACGGTAGTGGACGATATCATTGAAATATACAAGGAAGCTGGTGTGGATCTTGATTTCTTACATACCGGAGGAGACGAAGTTCCTGAAGGTTCGTGGAGTGAATCGCCCATGTGTGCCAAGTTAATGAAAGAATTTCCAGAGTACAAAGATCCCAAAAATTTGCAAGCCTATGGAACACGGAAGATTGTTGAAATGTTAAAAAGCAAAAACTTAAAAGTTGGAGGCTGGGAAGAGGTCGCTTTATTAAAAGATGAAAGTGGTCGCTATAATCCCAATCCTGAATTTGCCGGGAAAGAAGTGTATCCTTATGTTTGGAATACACTGGGATCAAATACCGAACTGTCATATCGTTTAGCCAATGCAGGTTATCCGGTAATTCTATGTAATGTTTCCAATTTCTATTTCGATTTGGCGTATAACAAAGATCCGCGCGAACCGGGTTTATATTGGGGAGGAATGTGTAATGTACGCGATGCTTGGCAGGTTGCACCTTTTGATGTATTTAAAACTACTGTTCAATCGGCAATGGGTGCTGAGATTGATCCCGAAAAAGCCTACGCCGGTTTGGAAAGGATTCAGCCCGACGCAAAAAAGAATATTATCGGTGTACAAGCCCAGATTTGGGCTGAAACCATAAAAGATGGAGAAGATGATTTAATGTTACGAATTCTTCCAAAACTAATGGGATTTGCTGAAAGTGCCTGGTCTCCGGAGCGCAAATGGGAAACCATTTCAAACAAAGAAGAAAGAGAAAAAAGCTGGAACAAAGGCTGGAATGTCTTTGCAAATACATTGGCTCAGAAAGAGTTGCCTCGTCTGCTTCTGCTAAATGGCGGCTACAATTATCATGTTCCGGCTCCGGGTGGTAAAATTATTGATGGCGTGCTCCATGCTAATTCAACTTATCCCGGATTAATTATTCGTTATACAACAGATGGAACAGAGCCTAATCGGAACTCAACTGTTTATAAAGAGCCTGTTTTAGTGCCGGGCAATGTTAAAATAAAAGCGTTTGACGCTGCGGGTAAAGGAAGTTTGAGTATGGATGTGGAATAACTTATAAATGTGAATTTTCTCCTCCTTCAAGGAGGAGTACCTAACGCAGTTAGGGGAGGTGGTCCGAATTCTCAATGATGAAGAGAACCACCCCGTCTTCGCCATTAGCGCTTTTAGTTTTAATGAGATGTTGAATCTGGCTCAGCCACCCCTCCTTGAAAGAAGAAGGTGGGGAAATGTTTGTGCTCAGCGTTTCTCCTTAAAAAACTCCTGCATTAACTCTCTGCATTCGGTTTCCAGAATTCCGCCAATAATTTCTGTTTTTGGATGGGGGACTTTTGCTGCCAATTTTTGGTAACCACGTTTCTCGTCCGCAGCTCCAAATACTATTTTGCCAATTTGTGCCCAGGCCAAAGCTCCGGCACACATCACACAGGGTTCTAATGTTACATACAAGGTGCAATCGTTCAGGTATTTCCCTCCCAACAGGTTTGCAGCTGCAGTAATTGCCTGCATCTCGGCATGCGCTGTTACATCGTTTAACGTTTCGGTTAAATTGTGTGCACGGGCAATAATTTTTCCATTGGAAACCACAACGGCACCAACCGGAATTTCTCCCTCTTCAAAAGCCTGCAAAGCTTCTGCAAAGGCTTTTTTCATAAAATATTCGTCGTTAAACGGTTCAATCATATTCTTAACTTCTTATTCTGCGAAGTAAATAAATCTTTGCGATACTTTGTGCCTGCTTTGAGCAACTTAGTTGTTTAGCTTTTTATGTACAAAGCACACCAAGGTTTTACTAAGTTTCACAAAGAACTTCGCTAATCTTCATTAATTCAATGAAAAGCTGTCAAAGGTTTCAAATATTATTCCCAAAATATCCTTATTTTCGCAACCTAATTAAAAGAAAGATATCATGTATAGAACTCATACGTGTGGCGAACTGCGCATCGATAATATAAATACAGAAGTAACATTGGCCGGATGGGTGCAACGTATCCGCGATTTAGGTGCTATGACATTTGTTGATTTGCGCGACCGATACGGAATTACACAATTGGTAATCGATGAAGAAACCAATGATTCAATAAAAGAACAATTGGATGAACTGGGAAGAGAATTTGTAATTCAAGCCACTGGAGTAGTTCGTGAGCGTCAGAGTAAAAACAAAAATATGCCAACCGGAGAGGTTGAAATAGCTTTAACTGGAATTAATGTTTTAAGCCCTTCGGCAATTCCTCCGTTTACGATTGAGGATAAAACCGATGGTGGCGACGATTTACGAATGAAGTACCGTTACCTTGATTTACGGCGTAATGCCGTTCGCGAAAACCTGGTACTTCGTTCAAAAATGGCTCACGCCGTTCGTAACTATTTAAATGATCAGGATTTTATTGAAACAGAAACTCCTGTTTTGATTAAGTCAACTCCGGAAGGGGCTCGCGATTTTATTGTTCCTTCGCGCATGAATGAGGGGCAGTTTTATGCTTTGCCACAATCGCCACAAACTTTTAAACAGTTGTTAATGGTGGCCGGTTTCGACCGCTATTTTCAGATTGTAAAATGTTTCCGCGACGAGGATTTACGTGCCGACCGTCAGCCGGAGTTTACACAAATCGATTGTGAAATGTCGTTTGTTGAACAAAAAGACGTGCTGGAAATGTTTGAAGGATTAACCAAACACATGTTTAAGGAAACCTTAAATGTAGAGGTGGAAGATTTTCCGTGGATGCCTTATTCTGAGGCCATGGAAAAATATGGTTCCGATAAACCTGACACACGTTTCGAAATGTGCATTAGCGATATTACCGAAACCGTAAAAGGAAATAACTTTGTGGTATTTGATTCGGCTGAATTCATTGGGGCTATTTGTGCCAAAGGTTGTGCCGAATATACACGCAAACAATTGGACGGACTGACCAAATGGGTGCAACGTCCGCAAGTTGGAGCCAAAGGGTTGGTATATGTAAAATGCAACCAAGATGGTTCATATAAATCGTCGGTAGATAAATTTTACTCGCAAGACGATTTAAAAGTTTGGGCCGAAAAAACAGGTGCCGAAGCAGGTGATTTGATTTTGGTTCTTTCGGGCGATAAAGAAAAAATGCAGGGCGCATTGGGCGACCTTCGTTTGGAAATGGCCAAACAACTGAACTTACTCGATAAAAACACCTTTAAACCACTTTGGGTGGTTGATTTTCCTTTGTTGGAGTGGGACGAAGATACACAGCGTTTTCATGCCATGCATCACCCGTTTACAGCGCCAAAACCCGAGGATATTGCATTAATGGATACTGACCCGGGGAAAGTACGTGCCAACGCTTACGACCTTGTTATTAACGGTGTGGAAATTGGTGGTGGTTCGGTTCGTATTTTCGATGCCGAACTGCAGGCTAAAATGTTTAAACTGCTTGGTTTTACTAAAGAAGAGGCCGAAGCTCAGTTTGGCTTCCTGATGAACGCTTTTAAGTACGGTGCGCCGCCACATGCTGGTATCGCTTTCGGTTTCGATCGTTTGGTGTCGTTATTCGCCGGATTAGATACTATCCGCGACGTAATTGCTTTCCCAAAAAACAATTCAGGTCGCGATGTGATGATTGACTCGCCTGCACCGGTTGCAACGGCACAGTTGGATGAGTTAAATCTGAAACTAAATTTGAAGGAAAAGAAATAGGTAGATTTACGAATTCAGCAGGTGACTATGAATATTCATTCATAGTCACCTGCTTGTAATACCGATTATGTAATAAAATGTCGCATACTTTCGCTTCGCTCAGTTTTCTCCTATATTAGTATATCGGCATTAACCAATTTATGGTTTTCAATTATCTGCGGACTAAAAACCAAAGTTGGTATAAGAATCGATGAAATTGTTTTAATCCGCTCGAATCTCTTTTAATGTCTCTTTCTTTTAGGTTCATTTAATCTTTCTGTTATAGGATTTGAGTCCACGTCATAAAACGTTAATGGATCCTTTATATTCTCAAATGAATCATTTTGACAAGATGAAAATAAATCTTTGTCATTATATCTTGTATATTCCTGAAGATATGAAATTTTTAATCCTGATGGTGTGCTAGAATTTTGCGGGATCAATGTTTTTGGCAATAACTTATCTAACACAATGCTGGCTTTTTCTAGATATCTGTTCCTTGTTAAAAATTTATCTTGAATCCGTTCAATTGGCTTTTTGTAATAATTTTGAATCTCTTCATCTAGGTTAGAGAAAGTTTAATCGATATTTTCAGCCAACATTTTTCCGATTGTCGTTCTACCTTCACAGTTTTGGTCTTGTATAACATTCAGTCAGTCCTTGAGAATAAAGGTCGTAATACTTTTTACTAATTCATTTGCAATCGGTAAATCACCCTTATAATACGTTGCTATGTTTGCTTCTCTGTCTCCGTCTATAATTCTAAAAATGTGATTCATGTTATTAATAAGTACCAGGTCGGCTTTAGGGTTTGCATTTGAAAGCCATTTGGCATCTTCAATTGAAACTTGAATGTCATTCGTACCTTGTAAAATAAGTGTCGGAATAGATAGCTTCTTAATTTCATTTTGAGGGTCATATTTAAACCACGAAATCATATATGGTTGAACAGTTGGCCTGAAAAGTGAATTAAGCATTGGAGGCACGTTATCAATAGTTTTTCCGTTTTTTAAGCTGTCAATCATGGGGAAAGATAAATCCTGAACTTCTTTTGGTTGAGAACTCAATTGTTCTTTTAAAATTTTGTCTGCTGATTGACCTGCACCTGCAATAGAAATATATTTGTCTGCCGTTGCTCCAGCTATCATTCCTATTAATGAACCCTCGCTGTGTCCGATGACAATAATTTTTGAAAACCGTTTGTTTTGCTTTAATAGTTGAATCCATTCTTTTGCATCGTTAACAATGTCGTCAAAACGAAAGTCTATTTCATTTTTTCCTGCTGCCTTGCTTTCTGCAACGCCTCTTTTATCATATCTCAATGTTGCGATACCATTTTTTGATAATTCTGATGCTAGCATTTTCAACGAATTATTTTTCATCATTGGGTTATTTCCGTCTCTGTCTGTCGGTCCTGATCCTGAAATAATTAGCGCAACAGGAATTTTGTTAAACTTTTCGGATGTTGTTAAAGTCCCGAAGATTTCTCCTGTTTTCGTTTGTAGTGTGATTTTTTCTTCAATAAATATCGTATCGTTGGTTATTGAAGCCTCTACTGTTATTGTTGCAAACAATAACAGAGCTAAAAATATTTTTATTTTTTGCATACTGATTATTTTTTGTAATACTCCAAAGAATGTGTGCATATCGGCTTTTTATTACCGAATTTTTTGTTGAAACTAATCTTATTTTGAGGTATTCGATTTCATCAATCGTAAATTTATCTAAGTCAGGAAATACTTTTACATCTCCATTAACATCTACTCTTTGAGCTTTTGGGTATAAGTCACCATTATTTATTGAAAAGGCTAATACTTTTCTTTCGATTTTAATTTTGTCATTTGACTCACCATCTAATTTATCTTCAATTGATTTTAGTTCTTTCAATAAATCCCATGTGTCAATT
>JBFFMM010000157.1:0-7095 GCA_041554075.1 Draconibacterium sp.
AGAGGTTTGGCGGTAGAACTAAAAGTGAATTTGAATACTGTATCTAAAGCCTACAAAGAACTCGAAATCCAGAATATTCTTGAAACACATTTGGGCTCGGGGACATTTATTGGTGATAGTGACTTTAAGATTACTCCGAAGGAGAAACAGCAAAAATTACACAGCATCTGTCGCGAATTCCTTACCATTGCTTCCAGCTACGGATTTACAACTAACGATTTAATCACAGAATTAAATGCCATGCAAAACGGCAAAAAATAATAACCTTTAAAATCTAACGTCATGCAATACAAATCTAGAAATCTTCGATTTTTTAACCCCATTTCCGCCACTTTGCTTATTGTAATGCTCAGCATTGTTGGCATGCTTTTCTATTTTCAACAAATAAATATTGTTGTGCTAATTGTTGCTGTTGCATTTTCTATTCTAATCGCAACATCAATTCACATTGCCGATCAATGGGAAAAAGCAGTGGTTCTGCGTATGGGAAAATTTACAGGATTAAAAGGCCCTGGCCCATTTATTATTATTCCAATTGTTGACAAGGTTGACAGCTACATTGACCAACGAATCAGAGTAACTGATTTTAAAGCTGAAGAAACACTAACCAAAGACACAGTACCTGTAAATGTGGATGCGATTGTTTACTGGACCGTTTGGGATGCAGAAAAAGCAGCACTCGAAGTTCAAGAATATATTCGTGCAGTGGGTTACATTGCACAAACTGCCCTCCGCGAAATAATTGGGAAACACGACCTTGCAGATCTTTTGCAAAACCGCGAGAAAATAGCGGACGCAATGCAAACTACACTCGACGAACATACCAATCCATGGGGAATTACCTGCCAAACAGTTGGTATTAAAGACGTAGTCATTCCCAAAAGTCTTGCCGATGCCATGAGTAAACAGGCTCAGGCTGAACGCGAACGCCAGGCCAGGGTAATTTTAGGTACTGCCGAAACCGAAATCGCTGAGAAATTTGCAAAAGCAAGTGAACAATATAAAAACAACCCAGTTGCCTTACATCTTCGTGGTATGAACATGCTTTTTGAAGGATTAAAAGAAAAAGGATCCATGGTAATTGTTCCAAGCTCAGCTCTTGAATCAATGAATTTAGGAGCAATGGGAGGATTAGTTGCTTTAGCTAAGAGTAATGAACAATAGATTCTTACTCAACAATTCAAATACTTAACAAATTATCATTAACCAAAAACTTTAAGCCATGTCAATTGCAGATTTATTAAAAGAGAATTTTTCGGAAGGCGGACCATTCTTTATGACGCTACATTACATTCTGTGGATTTTAGTAATTGTTTTAACCATTCGTTTTATGAAGAACTTTCGCTCTAAAAATCGTGATTATAGAAAACTGGATAAATGGAATTCAACAATTCTGTTTATCGGCGGATTTGGATTACTTTTCGCCTTATTCTACAGAACCATGGGCATGTACAGTGCATTCTCTGCACTTGAAATTACACGCGACATTTCTCCATCTTTGGTGGCGAGTGGATTAAAAGCATCTCTAGTTGCTCCATTGTATTCACTTTTCCTATTTCTTGTAACAAGCATAATTTGGTTTATCAACCGAACCAAAATAAGAACAGAAATACAGTTATAAAACGCAGCAGATTGTTTGACTCAATTAAACAATGTTCAGAAAATCTTCTCATTCGTGGGAAGATTTTTTTATTCTCTTTTTTCAGTATTCCTTTCCTCTTGCTTATCTTCGCCAAAAAGCGAAATAATGAGTACTGATTCACAAATCGAAAATTTTGAAAAAGCCTTTTACAACGATGGTTTCCAACTCGGGATGAAAGCTATTGAAGCCGGAGCTGATGAAATTGTATTGTATTCTGCCATTCAGGAAATGTACACAGCAATTGATGGCTTAAACGACTCGCTTTCTTCTTTAGCCAAACAACAAGGACAAAGCATCGAATGCAAAATAGGTTGCGAATGGTGCTGTCACCAGCCGGTTTTTGCACTGGATTACGAACTCGATTACTTAAATAATTATATCAAGCACTATTTTGATGAAGAAACCATTTCCATAATAAAAAAGAAGGCCAAACAAAAGCAGCAAAAATTGGAAAAACTCGATGGAGATGCACTTTTGAATTCGAAACACCCCTGCCCGCTTTTAAGCGAAGGGGCTTGTGTTGCCTACGAGGCCCGTCCAATGGCCTGCCGCATTTACCTTTCATCGTCGGTAAAAACCTGCTTGCATTTTTATAAAGTTCCTGATGACAAAAACAGCTACCCTGCCCTTTTGGACCTGCCCATGCGTTTAGGCCGCATGATGAATGAAGGATTTAAATCGGCACTAAAAATGAGTGGAATTAATCCTGTGGAATTTCGAATTGAGGAAAAATTAAAATAAAACAAAACGTGCTCCCCTCCTTTCCTCTTAAATGAGGGAAAATATTTGAGCTAAGATCATCTTTTAAAATCAATGAGTATTTGAAAAGAATTCCTCCTCCATTCAGGAGGGGTACTCCCGAGCGATTGGGAGGAAGATGGTTGAACTAAACCTCTTCCATTACAACACCAACAGCTTTAAATTTATCAACCAAAATATCTGGCGAAATGGGCCGCCCACCTCGGGTAAGCACAGTAGTTATTCGTGCATTTACCATCAGTTTTTTATCGGCCATACGGATTACTTGCTGATCGAAAATCACACGCAAACGACCTTGTTTTCCCATTTTTAAACGGATTAAAAAATCATCGCCCGGACGAAGTGGAAATTTATAATCCAGCTCTGCTTTAATCACCACAGCATCAATTCCATCGTTGTGTAGTTGGGCAAAATCCACATCGGCATAATTCAGAAATTTATGGCGGCAGTGTTCCAAATAATTCTGGTAAACAGCATTATTTACAATTCCCTGTAAATCGCATTCGTAATCGCGAACCTGAAGTTCCAATTCAAAATGGTGGTCTTTCATAAATCCAATTAATTTACCGATGGAGCTACCATTTTAGGATAAGCTCCAAACAATTTTACTAGTGAACGGTGAAAACTATGGAAACCTTTTATTGGATCGGCAAACATCATAATGCACTTTTTACAGACAAGCGGGATCCCTGCTTTATTAAGAATTTCAATCGCTTCCGGCGTATCCGATTTTTGTTGAATCCAAACCATTTCCATCCCCTTTTCAACAGCTTCGTTTGCAAGCCCAGCTGTTTTTGTTTTCGGTGTAACAATTAAAAGATGAGTAACTTCTTCCGGCAAATCTTTTACCGATTTATAACATTTTATTCCCTGAATCTCTTCAGCATTGGGATTCACAGGATAAAGATCGAAAC
Source organism: Draconibacterium sp. (assembly GCA_041554075.1). GTDB lineage: Bacteria > Bacteroidota > Bacteroidia > Bacteroidales > Prolixibacteraceae > Draconibacterium. The sequence continues at coordinate 3,316 of JBFFMM010000157.1, forward strand.
TTTTCTCTATTAATTCTTTAAAAATTGCACCTCCAAATTTCTTTTCGTTTCTTGATACCCCTGCAATCGCAAATTTTCGGGGTTCCAAAAATTTTTCAATTTCGTTTAAGCTTGTCATTTCACTATTATTTAATTTGAAAATCAAGTAGCTTTTTGTCTTCCAGGTAACCTTCCAGATGATCTCCAATTTTAACGGGACCAACATTTGCCGGTGTTCCTGTATAAATTAAATCGCCAATTTTTAAGGTAACATATTTCGAAATATGTGCAATTAATTCATCGAAGCTAAACATCATAAAACCCGAATTTGATTCTTGCACCGTTTTGTCATTAATTTTTAATTTGAAATTAATTGCCTCATCATCGGGGAAAATCGATTTTGAAAAAAAAGTACTACTTATAACAGCAGCGTGATCAAAAGCTTTGGCTTTTTCCCAAGGCAAACCTTTGGCTTTTAACTCTGCCTGCACATCGCGAGCGGTAAAGTCAATCCCGAGGCCAATTTCGTCGTAATAACGGTGTGCAAAACGTTTTTCAATGTTTTTGCCAATGCGGTTAATTTTTATCACCAATTCAATTTCGTGGTGCACTTCGTTTGTCCATTCCGGAATATAAAACGGATCGTTGTTCCGAAGCAAAGCCGTGTCGGGCTTCATAAAAAAAATGGGTTCTTCTGGCACATCATTACCCAACTCTCTGGCATGCGCCACATAATTTCTTCCTATGCAAATTATTTTCATAATTCAAAAAGTTAGAAGCGGGAAGCACGAAGTTGGAAGCAAATCCTCAATCGCTCAACCTTCTTCAGTTTTACAAAACATTGTAATTTCAAACAGTCTCTTTCCCCTGCATTTTTCAGTACTCATTTTCTCAATAACTCATTCACTTTCTTCTTTGCAAACTGAACACTGAATACTGATTACTACTTGTTCATCATCTTTAATTTCAATTGAGTGAGTACCTTTTTCGTATAAAGCGGAAACTCACTGTTTAAAATCCAGCCAAAATAACCAGGCTGTTCTTGCAGTACTTTTTCTACCGGAATACCTTTATTCTTTCCAAAGTTAAATACTTCCACTCCATTCTCATCATACACAATCCGACCAACAAAATCAACATTTTTGTCGTACGACGAAAAATCACTCAGCTTATCAATATCGTTTACAATCGGGACTGATTTTTTGCCTTTGTCCTCAAACTCAACATTCTCGTATCTATCCAACTGAGCTTTTAACACTTCGTAAGTTGCCTTGGTATCGGCCATGGCACTGTGCGCATCAACCAAATCCTGATCGCAGTAAAATTTATAAGCCGCTGCCAGGGTACGCTTTTCCATTTTATGAAAAATCGCCTGCACATCAATAAATTTGCGCTTTTTCATGTCCACATCTACTTCTGCTCTTAAAAATTCTTCAGCTAAAAGAGGTATGTCGAAACGATTGGAATTAAAGCCGCCCAAATCGCAGCCTTCAATAAATTTCGCCAGTGTTTTAGCCACCGACTTAAAAGTAGGCGCATCCTTTACATCCTCGTCGTAAATTCCATGTATTAACGACGACTCGATCGGAATAGGCATTTCCGGATTTATACGTAATAACTTTTCTTCTTCTGTTCCGTCAACATTTACTTTTATCAACGCAATTTCCACAATTCGATCGGTGACAATATTAATTCCGGTTGTTTCCAGATCGAGAAAAACAATTGGATTTTTTAATTGAAGTTGCATGTTTTTTCTATTATAAAAAAAGGTATCTGCAAACCTCACAAAATGTTTAACAGATACCTTCTAAAGATTATTTTTTTATTGTTATGCGTTGATCATCATCGGCATAAGTAACATTAACATATCCTCGTCTTCTTCATTCTCGGCGGGGAGTAAAAGACCTGCACGTGTTGGATCGCTCATTTCAACCTTAACATCCGATGTCGAAATATTAGTCAATATTTCTTGTAAGAAAGTTGATTTAAAACCAATTTCAATTTCTTCTCCTTCGTACTCGCAATTTAAACGCTCAACTGCCGAAATAGAGAAATCGATATCCTGTGCCGAAACAATCAATTGATTTTCGTTGATATTTAGTTTAATAAGGTTACTGGCAGCGTTCGAGAAAACCGATACCCTTTTTACCGTATTTACAAAATTCAAACGATCAATTGTCATGCTGTTTGGATTGTTGGTTGGAATTACCGAATTGTAACTCGGGTAGTTTCCTTCCACCAAACGACAAATTAATTTGTAGTTACTTAAAACAAAATAGGCGTTTTTATCATCAAACTCCAGTTTAACATCAAATTCCTCTTTTGGCAACAGGTTTCTCAACAAAGCAGCCGGCTTTTTCGGAAGAATAAACGACGACTCAAACTCGGCCTTGGCATCCATTCTGCGGTAACGCACCAATTTGTGTGCATCCGATGCAACAAAACTAATGTAGTCAGGAGTAAGCTCAATGTAAATACCATTCATTACCGGGCGCAACTCATCGTCGGCTGTGGCAAACAATGTTTTTTCAATACCTTTTTGTAAAGCTACGTGGCTAACATTAATCGACGATGAACCTTCTTCATCCAACTGAGGTTGTTCCGGAAAATCCTCGGCATTTTGCCCCATAATATTGAATTTACCATTGTCCGAAAAAATCTCAACATTAAACGAACTATCATCAATCTGAAAAGTAAGAGGCTGCTCGGGAAACTCTTTTAAAGTATCAGTAATTAATTTTGCAGGAATAGCAACTGCTCCTACACCTTCAATATTTTCCAATTCAAGACTGGTAATCAGTGTCGATTCCAAATCGGAAGCGGTAATGGTTAATTCTGTTTCGCTAAGCTGAAACAAAAAGTTATCAAGAATTGGCATCGTACTTTTACTGCTAATTACTTTACTAATTGCAGAAAGATGGCTCAATAATTCGGTGCTTGAAACTACAAACTTCATAATTATATTTTATTTTCTTTATTTCTTACTGAACTATAAATTTGGTCTATCCCATGGATTTTTCCTCGAATCCAAGTACACGAATATACAAACTTTAATGTTATTTACCTATTTACACTTCGGCGTTTTTCACAGCTTTTATCGACAGTGTTTTAAACAGGACAAGCCACTAACAGTCAACCCATTCTCAAATTCTCCAGTCAACATAAAAATTTGCTTTTACAAGCTGGCTGCCGGGCTTTTCGTTAAAGTTGCCTTGCATTTTTCAGTTCCGCCAACACCAAGCCGCTTGCTTCCTCCGGTCGCACCTGCTTGTCGGTCGTCACTGTAAAAAACTGTAGCAAGCTACCACTCCAATCCCTGCCAGTTGGCGGTGGTTCCTTTGGGTCTGACCAATTCCCATCCGCCATTAACACAAATCGCGAATCGGAATCCGCGACACCTAAACTTCCTTACTTTTTCGAATACTTATATCGACGAATAATATTATACCCCGCTCCAAACAACAAAACCAACAACAAAGGCAACACAATATTTAACCACTGCCAAAATACCTTTTCGTCGCGTAATTTTACCTGATCGAGCAAACGCATTTTTAGCGTGCGGTTACGCAATTGCATGATGCCACGATCGTCGTTCAAATAAAAAACCGTGTTTAACAGAAACTCTTTGTTTCCCCATGATCTTTTGGCAACACGGTCGTAACCCAATTGCTGAATTTGTGGCGATTTACCCGAATAATTTACCTTGTTTGCTATTAATCCGGCATCGGCAATAATAACCATTTTTGTAGCTTTGCTTTCGCTTAAAACCGAGTTCGACGAAAACCCCATTTGCTCAACCAT
>JBFFMM010000158.1:0-7090 GCA_041554075.1 Draconibacterium sp.
ATAGGTAAAAGTGTAGTGATGAATAAAAAACAGAGTTTTAAAAAGTTAGTTTTCATCTTTCAAGAGTTATTTCGCTTTGAGCGTTACTTCATACCAAATCTTGTCAGTAACCTTATGCGAGAAAGATACGGTCATGTGCTCTGCAATGGTTGTTAAAATACCTTCAGAACATTCAAGAAGCTCTTCGTAACTAATACCAAAAGCTGGTCCTTGTTGAAAAGCAAAATCAACGTTTTTCATTTTAAATCGAAGCATTTTGTCACTCCGTTCAATTATTTGCATTTCATTGTCTGGATGCATTCCAGCAAGCATAAACATTAGTCCATTGGCAAAGACACTAAATCCATCCTCTGGATTCCAAAATGGTAAAAACAAATTACCAATGTATTTGCCATAGTCTAGTGCCGATGTACCCTTTGTTTTTGCAAAAGAAATACCAGTATTGCAATAAGCAATTACATGATTATACAATACCTCAATTTTTTGTTCAGGTGTTGAACCAAACCTAAAGGTAGCTTTCACCATCAGGATTCGAGATTTCTTTTTCATAAGGTAATTTGGAGTACATTTCATAAATATTTCAATTATTATTATGAGAAAAAAAATCTGAGATTGAAGATACAAGGTATTCTTCAACTCCCCAAGGGAAAAGTGTATTAAACCATTTCAGGAAGCGATTAGTTGTAGCGCACCGCTCTTCGCAAACGGTTACCAGTTATTTACGTAGTGTTGAATTTCTCATGGATTTTCATGAAGAGGTTCCACAAAATCTTGAAATCGACCAAATAATTGATTTTCTGCATGACCTGAAGGATGAAAAGCAACGCAACTGGCGGACCATAAAAATCTATGTTGCAGGACTACGTTGGTATTACCAACACATGCTGGGCGATGTTGATACCGCTGGGTTAATTCCTTATCCTAAAGAAGAAAAAACACTACCCCGGATTATTAGCCGGGAAGAACTCATCGATCTTTTTAATTCCTGCACCAATCCCAAACACCGGGTCATGTTCCGGCTCATGTATTGTTCAGGGTTGCGCCGTTGTGAACTGATTCGCCTAAAGCCTGAGGATATTGATACCAAAGACGGTAAATGCAGGATACGTATTTTAAACGGGAAGGGGAAAAAAGACAGGTATACGGTTCTTTCGGGGAAAGTACTGGAAGAGCTTCGGGAATATTACATGACTTGCCGACCTAAAGGCTACCTTTTTAACGGCCGCCGAAAAGGAGAACCAATGAGTAATGAAGGGTTACGCCATGCACTGAATGCGGCTGTAAAAAAGGCCGGTATCCGAAAAGAGGTGAACATGCATGTGTTAAGACACTGTTTTGCCTCACACTGCATTGAACATGGCATGAATATCAAAACCCTGCAATACCTTATGGGGCACAGCTCGGTGCAAACCACAATGGTTTACCTTCATATTAGCGAAGTACCACTGGAGCATGCCTTTAGCCCAATCGACAAATGGGAGATGTAAAGCATACGCTTGGCAAGGTTTTCGAACAGTTTATTAATGAGCATAAGCAGCAGTATACACTGACCGGTTACCAGCAAAAAGTAGTTGACGACATCCTCCGGTGCCGTACCCAGGCAATGGGTGGACACTGGACTGCCTGTACCAATTGCGGTGAACTGAAGAAACACTACAACTCGTGCGGCAACCGGCATTGTCCCACTTGCCAGGGCATCAACAAGGAACGGTGGATACTCGAGCGGTCGTACGACCTGCTCCCGGTACAATACTTTCATGTGGTGTTTACCCTTCCATCGGAACTTCGGGGACTGTTTCTGCAGAATCAAAGTCTGCTTTACAATCTGCTGTTTCGCTGCGCGTGGGAAACCATCAATGAGTTTGCACAGGATCCCCGACAACAGATGATGGCTAAAACCGGGATGATTGCCATACTCCACACCTGGACCCAAAAGCTGTTGTACCATCCCCATGTGCATTGCATTGTTCCGGCAGGCGGCATCGACAGATCGGGTCGGTGGAAGACCAGCAAGGGAAAGGGTGATTTCCTTTTTTATGTTCCGGCGGTTGCCAATAAGTTTAGGGGAAAGTTTTTGGATCACCTTCACCGCTGTTACAAAACAGGGAAGTTAAAGGCCACAGGAAAACAAACCGTATTGCTATACCCAAAGGTATGGTCGGAGTTAAAGGACAGGCTTTACAAAACCAACTGGGTAGTCAACTGCAAAAAACCGTTCCGTGGCCCCGATAGCGTGCTGGAATATCTGGGGAGGTACACCCATAAAATAGCCATCAGCAATTACCGGATAAAAGAAATATCGGGCACAACGGTAGGTTTTACTTATCTCGACCGCGTAGACGGGAACAAACAAAAGTACATGGAGTTAACCGGAGTGCAATTTATACAAAGGTTTCTTTGCCATATTGTACCTTACCGTTTTACACGCATCAGGCATTATGGTTTTTTAGCCACAAGGGTAAAAACAAAACAACTCAAAGATATACGAAAACTGTTGCAACACCCCGAGCCGGGAATTAAGCCAAAACTTACTGTACGGGAAGTAATCAAAATTGTTTACGGGCGCGACATTGATTTGTGCCCATCGTGTATGCAAGGGGCACTGCTGGTGGTTGAAAAATGGACAAAAGACAGGGCATCACCCATTGAACCGGGGCTATTGAAAATAGCAGTGTAGCACTGTTGTTTTATTGCGTTTACAGTAAAATTAACCGGACAATTTACCCGGAACAGGCTATCTATGCTCTAAATCTGAAAATAACGATGAAAAAGGAACAAAGAAGCTCCTAAAAAGGAACAAAAACCATAAAAATAAACAGATTGACACACATACCAGCATCTATAAACCGCAATTATCTTCAACAAAGAACAAGGATCAGGAATAAAAAAGGGATTGAAACGGCACAGCTTTGAACCCCCTTTAGGTTTGGCTCAACACAGGGACAATCACAGTAGAGTCCCCTGGATCATACGTGTGATTGATCCCTAATTATTACCAGTGAAATTTTAAATGTTACAAATTACCATAGCCAGTAGGTAATTACAAAAGCAACAACCAGCAATGAGGCCAGGTGATATCCGGTATTAATGGCAAAAAGTTTCCACGAATTTTTCTCCCACACTGTTGCTCCCAACTGGCCGGGAAGATAAAAACCCAGCCATGTAAAAATTGCTGTATTAAAAGCACTTGTAAATGCGCCCATTTCTTTTATACCCGGCACAAATAACCAGGCTGCAATGTTGTGCGACAGAACATAAGCCAATAAAAAGTTTCCGATAATCATAAAAGCCATACCTTTAAACATGGCCGTTTTATCCGGTTTTTCATTGGGATCATGACCCATTTCTTTTGCCCATACTTTCCCAAACAAAGGGGTGTACCAAATAAATCCAAGTACAAAATTTGCGATCACCGCAACCAGGACTGCCAACATATTAATTTGTAATTCCATAAGTTTGATAATTTAATTTGAATTATTCTTTTTTTTCTTCCGCTTTGAAGATTTTGCATATTTGTTAAAATCGAGGGCAAGGTCTATCCAGTAGTCAAATTCCTTGTTTGTTTTCATTCCGGAGTCGTAAATCATGATATAACCTTTCATGGGGAGTTTTGTAAAATCCATCATTCGGCACCCTCTCATTTCCAAAACTTTTTCCTGCAACTCCGGATCAATCCGGCACATCATTTCATCCTTGATGATACCCACGCACATTTTGTCGTTTACCATAAAAGTTAAACCACCCATCATTGCTTTTTCTTCAATATTTGGAAGGTCTGCGAGTCGTTCCCTGATTCGGGATGCCAGGTTTTCGTTAAATGCCATCAGTTTAGTTATTTGTATTTCACTAAAACAAAGAATTTGGATTTTTGTTTAGTAATGAGACTATCAAACAAACAACGAATTTCCATTAATTTCCGACACATAAAAAGCTATTTTTCACTCTGCTTTTTCATTATGAACGTAAACTCAACAAAAGCTATCACACGTTTAAAAATCGTAATAAAATAATATGTTTAATCTCAATGCATCACCCCTTTCTTTGTTTTTATCCACTCTTTCACCTCAGATAGCTTCAGCACCAATTTTGGCTCCTTCAGTCACATCCCAAAACGTATTGACTCGTATTGATTGACCTCTAAAGTAGGCGACATCCTCAGTAAAATTAAATTTTTCTACCTGTAACAGACCATAAGTAAAGTTTGATAACAATATTGGACTCCAACTATACTGATATGTAGTATAAAAGCCAGATGCAATTGGAGCTCTAACTTCACCATTATAACTAATGAGAATATCCAGTCCACTGCTGGTTAGATCGTTAAAATACCTTGTAATCGCTTGCCCCGCAACTCCCTGGAAATACCATTTCCCATTTGCCCATGAATTAACAACAGCCGACCCTGATAGCCCCCAACCAGGTCTTAAGAAGTAATTTCCATTACTGTTCCGACCCGAAAGCATTGGGATTACTCCCGACAATTGAGCAGATCCCCATTTAAAAACCTTATCGATACGGAAAGTAATATCAGGAATTAGCTGAAATTTTTCAGCATCGATTGAATCCGGTAAATTCAAGTTGGGAATGATGTATTCTAACCCAACGGTCAAATTTGTACCATTTAAAAAATCAGGAGCTATATATCTTATTTGTGGTGTTCTGGTAAGCACTGAAGATGTGGGTCCTGCAAAATCTACCATAGCTGGCATCGCATTTACATGCGAAAATAAGCTCCAGGTCTGACCAAATAAGAAACGGGAATACGTTCCATATGCGTGACGTATTCTAAAACCATTTGATCCTGCAAAATCAGTTTCTAAGCGAATAAAAATATCATCGCCCTTGGTTTTTCGGATTACCTCAAAACCTAAGCGTTTCTGGTCCAGACCATTATAATAATTTGGCAGAGATTTATTTAAATTTCCTGTTGGAATCTCATAGGTACTAAACGAATTTTTCGATGACAGGTTCAATCCATCAAAAACAACCAAATATCTAACGGAACCCAGAATTCTCATTTGTACTTTGTCATCGGGTGTTTTTATAAACAAACCCCGATTTTGAGCAATATCCAAAGGAACATCATCTACAATTCTTGTTGTGTCAGTTGTAAGGGTATCCAAAGGATTTACACCAACAATTGTTTTTTGTTCCTTTACAACATTCTGCCCATCACAAAAGGAAATTTTTGACACAAATAAAACCAAACAAATGAAAACGACAAATAGATGGTAATACAGTTTGGCCATGTATTTTTTATGAATTTATTTCCAAATATATTTAACAAAGGGAATTAATGAAAATAGGAGTTATAGGAAAGTTATACAAGGCATTATTTAATTTCGTAATGCAAACAACTCGAATAAACCCCTCTAAAGAAGATATATAATATTTAAGCTTGTTTACTTTTTATTGGTGTATGTTGATTTGTTTTCAAACAATTTAATCACTAGTTTCCAATAAGTTTGAAGATTTTGATATTATTTTTTTCGCTCACCCTGAGTGTATAAAATCCCGGATTATCGACATGGATTATTGTTTTTCCTGAAAACTGATCCAATTCAATATTCTTAATCAAAGCACCCAGCGCATTAAATAATTCGGCAGTAATCTTTTCATTTTTCATCAAACCGGTTTCAAGTACAAACGAACCATTAAACGGGTTCGGATAAACCTTGAACTGAAGCTGATTTTCATCGATGCCGGTTACACATTCTGCATCGTTTACAGAATAAACCTTAATATCGACTGAAGTTGATTTTGTCGTGCAGCCATTGGCACTGGCAATTAAAGTGTAACTGCCGGTTTGACTAACATCGATTGCCGGCACCGATCCTTGAATTTTAGTGTTGCCTTTAATCCAATCGTAAGAAACATTGTTGGCAACTTTTGCCGAAAGTTCTACTTCTCCGCCAGGGCAAAAACTGAGATCGCCTGAGGCAATAATTTCAGCTTCCGGCATTTTATTGACCATTAATTCGAAAGCAGGTGACCGAACTTCGATATCCCCCTTACATATTTTTACCGCATAAACCCCTGCTTCTCCTGTTATTAAGGATGCTGTTTGTTCTGTTAATAGTGTATCGTTTCGAAACCATTTACATGCAACTCCTTCAATATTGGCAGTTTTTAAGGTTATGTTTTCGTCTTCACATAAATATGCGGGTTTATCCGCGGTAATTTTAATATTATCGGGAACAGTTGAATCAAAAGAAAGTACTAACGAATTCTCTTTTCCACGCTGTTTTGAATTATCGATTTCAAATGTTCCGGTGCGTTCCTTGTCTCCCGATTTAATGGTGTATTTATAGGTTCCCAAAAATCCATCGAATGTAGCTTTTCCCAACGAATCAGTATTACTTTCCGTTTTTTGAGTCCACCACTGATTAAAAACCAAATCTTTGTAGGCTTCACCATGTGGTCTGATATTCCACTCTGAATCAAACAAAGCACCCTCGGGTAACCAGTGACTGTTGGCCCAAAATCCCCAAAACAGGAACGATTTTACACTTTCGTGACTAAAACAAATGGTTAGAAAATCGCGTGTATATTCAGCCTGAACTTCTCGTTGTGTGACATTAATATCGTGTTCTGTAATTTTAATCTCCTTGCCTAATTCAGCAAAACGATCTAGAATTGAATATACTTTAGTAATTGAAGTGAGTTCGCTACCAAAATGTCCCTGCATTCCAATTCCATCAACCTGTCCGCCTTTATCATCGATATATTTTACAAGGTTATAATAAGAATCCTGTTTTGCCTTATTACTTCCACCACCCGAAATAATTGAATAATCATTAAGGTATAACTTAACCGTGCGATCGTTGTTTTTTACCCTTTTAAACCAGTCGGCCATAACTTCGTTGCCCAAAATATCCATTATGTCATGCTCGGAATAGGGCTCATTAATCACATCCCAATCTACTAAACGACCACTTGTAAATTTTGTAACCTCATCAAAACGTTTATCAATTGCAGCGCGTAATGCAACTGGATTCGTTTCTAATGTTTTTAATGTAGAAGGAGAAAACCTCCACGATGGCCAGATTACATTGTGGCCACGAACCGCAATGCCATGTGCCTCCAGCGA
>JBFFMM010000159.1:0-6979 GCA_041554075.1 Draconibacterium sp.
CCCGATATATTCCAAATTCAGAAAAGGTATAAATGGTTTGAGCAATATTCACATCTGTCGAGCATTTACCATCCCCATCAAATTGGAGTGTGAAAGCCAATTCTTTCTCACCCGAAATAGGGTCGAAGAGTTTGTAAAAGCGCAATTGTTTCCCCGCGTAATCTGAATTCGAGCAGCGGATTGTAGTTGCGAAATCAACAAATGGGAGCAAACAAAACAAAATTAAAATTAAGGAAATACGCATCAATAGAATTTTGAATTTACTTGTGAACTTTAAATTCGTTCATATCTAATCCTTTTGGTAAAAACATGCTGGCATCGCCACCGTGAGATACAATATCGCGAATAATTGTTGCAGCAATTGGCGTGTGTTCCGGCAATGTCAATAAAAATACCGATTCAATTTCGGGGTGCATTTTTTTGTTAATCTGGGCAATTGCACGTTCGTATTCAAAATCAGATGAGGTACGAATGCCACGTAAAATGTATTGTGCACCAACTTCTTTGCAAAAATCAACGGTTAATCCTTCGTGTAGCCGAACACTTACAGTGGCTTCATTTTTAAAAACCTGGTTGATCCATTTTAACCGCTTCTCAATGGGGAAAAACGATGTTTTGTTGGCATTAAAACCAATCATAATATAAATCTTATCGAACATTGAAATTGCCCGACGAACGATAGATTCGTGTCCAATTGTAAAGGGATCAAACGACCCCGGGAATATGGCTATTCTTTCCATAACAGCTTTTTGATGTACGACAAAATTAAACTAAAAATGTGTTATCAAAAACGTAACTGGCAATTAGTTTATTGCTTTTGCCCGGTTTGAGCTCACAAACAGGATGTTGCCTAAGTCGTTGTACCCTTCGCTCAATTCTTCAATATTTTTAAGTGCATCACTCGAGAATCCGATAAGCGTTAAATCGGCATCGGCTGAATATTTCATAATTACATTTTTACGGTTACCGGTTTCAAATGGCACCATCGAAATATTTGATGGACTGATTGGCAAACGACCTGCTTTTATTAATTCGAGCAATTGTTTTCGTTTTTCTTCAATGGCTTCTTCGGGGTACAATGCAAATATTTTTATCTTTCCTTTTTTCCAATCGGGGTGTCCCAAAATAATGTAACCCAGCAAAATCATCAGGTTGGCGTTTACATAATCTTCGGGGCTAATCCAAATGTGAATTTCGTTTTTGTAGCCAAAACTTTTGTACGAAGTATTCAGAATACAAATGTCAAAACCGGCTGATTCAACAAGGCTGTAATTTCCGGTAATTTCCTTTAAATTTCCCGGATCAGTTCTCGAAAATTCAAAAAGAATGAGGTTATTTCCTTTTCCTGAAATGCCTGATAGTTGCACCACCTGAGCAATTGCCGATGTGTAGGAAGGTGAAATGATTGTATCGAGGTAAACCCGGTTTTTACTTCCCGACGATAGTTGAATTAATCGGTTGAGTACTTGTTTAGATTCCTCAGTTGTTTTTTCGTTCAACAAACCTTTTATAAAATGAATGTAGGTTCCGAAGCCATATTTATACGAAATCCAGCGCATGATGTCGAAGGCCGAACGACGTTTAAAAGTATCGTGCGAAATGCAAACACCAAAGGGACGCCAACTTTTGTCCTTGTCGTTATCGGCACGTTGAAGCATAATTTGCAAACTCCTGCTAAGCTGAAAAATTACCCCACGAAAAAGTTTGTTCAGCCCCTGGTTTTCTTCGTTATTTAGCATGATAACGTAATAAATAACAGCCATTATTATTGTAGAAACGGCTGCATAAGTAGCATTCATTTTAAACATTAACCAAAACGAAAACAAAGCACCAAGTAATGACAAATACCAGTTTGAACGGAAAGTGGGACGATAAGCCGGATCGGCAGCAAAATGTTCCAAAAAGGAAATCAGACAAATGGCGCCGTAGGTTACCATAAAAAACATCGAGATAATTTGGGCTACAAAATTAACATCGCCGATTATTACAAAGACAAATGCGATTATGATTGTAATTAAAGATCCATTAAGAGGTTCGTTGTCTTTTTTTCGACCTTTTGCAAACCAGCGGTTTACTGAACCTTGAGGGAAAATATCGTCGAAGCCAATGGCCTGCAATGTGCGCGGCGCAACCATTATCGAACCTAAAGCTGAACTTAATGATGCAGCTGCCAGTCCGATGGGAATTATAGGGCCCCAAATGGCAATTTTAGTCATAATTAACTGGTCGGAAACCAAATCTTCGGGCGAAGCTGAAATTGTAAATTTATAGGCAATGGCCACATAAACCAGCATCCCAACAACAGTTGCCCAAAGGGTTCCTTTGGGTATCGATTTTTTGGGATCTTTTAAATCGCCCGATAAGCCCAAACCAGCTGCTAATCCTGTAAATGCCGGAAAAATGATGGTAAACACAAAAAAGAAAGGCAGATGATTGGGGACTGTACTGTGAAAATTAACAACCTCAGGTTTTATGGATGACTCACCCATGAAAAACATAACAAGTGAAGTGATCAAAATAGCCACAACAAAGTACAAGGCCTTCATTCCCACGTTGGCACCTTTTGTTAAAATAAGCAAGGATAAGAGCACCATCGTTGGAATGGAAATCCATCGTCTGTCCGGAATATAAAAGTTGTATTGGTCACTTATCCAGTTGATTAAAGGTTCGAAAGCCTCGCCAAAAGCAATAACGTAAAAGGCCACACTAATGGCTTGCGACAAATAAAGAGCAATTCCGATGGCTCCTCCAATGTTTAGTCCAAACGAACGGCTGATAATAAAATAAGCACCTCCACCTTGCACGCGTTGGTTTGTGGCAATTTCGGCAACAGCAAATGCAGTTGGTATGGTTACAAGGTGCCCCAATATAACAATTCCGATAACACCTATAAATCCAACTTGCCCAACTGCCCAGCCAAAGCGAAGAAATAAAATCGCACCCAAAATGGTAGAGAGTGCCGTAAGAAAAACCGGCCATGTGCCAAATTTAGCATTTGAATTTACCAGCGATTTTGCCATATATTAATTGTTTACTGATTTAAAGTTGAAATATAATTCTGAAAATTCAAACTAAAACCTCCGTTTATTTATTTTGCTGTTTTTTTCGGTAATCAATCATCCATTTAGCATCAAGAACAAGCATAGAATCAATGCCAATGTTATTCTTGCTTGCTTTTTTGCTAATATCTTCCATCCATTTTTTATTAGATCGGATGCTGTTTATCTGCTTCTCCAGTTCTAATTCTTCTTGCAATGCTTTTGCTCTTAACGCATCAAACGGGCTAAAATTTTTATTATTAAACGCAGAAAGTGCTGTGTTGGTAAAACCCCAAGAGAACTTTGGTAAGTTAGCTTCGGTTACCAAAAGAATAAATAAATCATTATTCGATATGTATTGCCAATAATTTACATCTTTAACTTCTAATGGTTTTGTAAAGCTATCGGGATAAATTTGTCGGTTATAGAACCAGAATCCTCCCGGGCTAAATGAATTTTTCCAGATACCTTCCTGGAACATACTCCAATAAAAACTGTCTCCAATTAATATGGTTTTTGGCTGCGATTTTTCGGCTGCATCTTCCCATTTTGTTTCGGGGTAGCACATGGGGGGGGAAGGAAGTTGCCACAATAAATTCATCCCGTCGGCAATATCGTAATCCATCGGTTTGAGTTTTCTCGAAAAATTATTTTTGCCAATAATAAGATTGGGCAAATCTTTGTTTACCAGTTTTTCAACATGATGAATAAGCGAGTCGGTGGCCAGTACCATACCATAATAACTCCAGTGAATTCCGTATTTGGGGTATAAAATAAACTGCGAGGTATCTTTCATTTCCAGAAACCATTTGTTAAAATCAAGAAAGTTAACACCTGTTTTATTTAAATAGTATGAATACCTTTTATAGTTAGTCGAGTCAGTTTTAGGTTTGATTAAATTGTCGGGGAAATATTCTGGATAAAACGAACCTTTCCCGGGCGCGAGACAAACAAGTAGTGTTTTCCCGAAATTAGAAAGAGAGTCTTGTAATGTTTTGAGTCTTTGTGTTCTCTGATAAATGGTATCAGAGCCTAAAAAATCATCACCGTTAAAAGCTTTTATGTAATTCTTTTCATAAAGATATTTTTCCTTCCCTTCAATTACTCCTGCAGCTTTTGCTTCGTTAAATAAGGAGTACTGCACTTGATTTCTAATGCGCACAAAAATGGGACGGAATCCAACATGATCATTTATGTACTTTTCGAATTGATTTTGATAACTTCCATCCACCCATTTATGGGCTGTTAATTTGGGTTTTTCAATTAATGCAACATCTCCTTTTAGTTCTATCTTGCTGTTAAGCTTGGTGAAACTGAAAATTAACGGAAGTATTAAAATGATTCCGAAAAATAAGAACAATGCTATTTTAAATCCTTTTATTTTCATTAAAACCTAAAATATATGAAGGGATTGAACCCTGAAGCGGTTATGTAAGCTGTACAAATTATAAGAAAAAGTACTGATGTTATCAGAAATAAAAAGTGGCCACCGGTATTTAGTTGTGGCGAATATATTTTTTGTTCCAATTTTTTTCCTGGTTTTAGCAATGTAATAAAGGCAAAGATAAATCCAATTGTCAGGGTAGTTAAAAATTCTTTATCAAAGAACTGCGGAGTATTGGAAAATTGAAATGAAAACATTTTGCCAATGTATTGAGTGGCAGTCGTAAAATCTTCAATACGAAAGAAAACCCATCCGACAAGTACAACGGTATAAGTAAAAGCAACTCGTATAGACTTATTAACCTTGCTGAAAAGTTTAATCAGGAAAATACGATCGAGAATTAGAAATAAGCCATGCCATGCTCCCCATATTACAAAGTTCCACGATGCACCATGCCATAAACCCGAAAGAAGAAATACGGTTGCAAGATTTATGTAAAGTCTTGATTTGGATGAAACACGGTTACCTCCGAGCGGGATGTACAAATAATATTTCATAAATTCTCCAAGAGTGATGTGCCAGCGACGCCAAAACTCGGAGATATTTTGCGAGATGTAGGGATTATTGAAATTCTCGGGAAATTTGAATCCAATGATTTTTCCCAATCCAATGGCCATGTCAGAGTAACCACTAAAATCATAATAAATTTGAAATGAGTAGGCAACAATAGCTATCCAGGCATAAGTAGTGTCTACCTGGTCAAGCGGAAGTCGGTATATATAATCGACCTGTTCTCCCAGCACGTTGGCTATAAGAACTTTTTTAGAAAGTCCTATTACAAAGCGGTGGAGCCCGATTAGTTTATTCTCAATGGTTTCGTACGCTTTACGGTCGTTGATATCGTCGGCTACGGTATTAAAACGTACAATAGGTCCGGCAATTAGCTGGGGAAACATAAGGATGTAAAGCAGGTAATCCCCAATTTTATCTAATGGTTTGTGCACATTGCGGTATACATCAATCGTATAAGTTAGCGATTGAAATGTGAAAAATGAAATACCAATCGGCAATGCAACTTTAGTCCATTCTATTGTTTTTAGTCCGATGGAGAGGAGTAAAAAATTAACATTATTAATAAAAAAGTTGGCATACTTAAAGTATACAAGAAGACCAATATTTATTAACACAGAAAAAAGCAGGTACGTTTTT
Organism: Draconibacterium sp.; assembly: GCA_041554075.1. Taxonomy (GTDB): domain Bacteria; phylum Bacteroidota; class Bacteroidia; order Bacteroidales; family Prolixibacteraceae; genus Draconibacterium. The sequence goes on from JBFFMM010000159.1 coordinate 5,632, forward strand.
CTCCTGTTTGATCGGTAAATTTGTCGTACAATGTAAAAGTTGACAGTCAATGATAAAATAAGCAGGAATATAAATACAGGTGCTCCCCAAGTATAAAATGCAATACTCGCAAAAAGAAGGACAGCATTTTTGAATCTGGTTCCAACCACATGGTAGCTGATTAGAAACAGTGGTAAGAATACATAAAGAAATATAATGCTGCTAAAGACCATAAAAGATTAATATTTTTCAAAGAAACAAAAAAGTTATGTTTTATATTATCACTAAATGAATTCAATAGGTTGATTTAATGCGTGAGTATAATTACTGAAGAATTGTGCCAACCGTAATTTTCCTATTTAATTCCCAGTGCTTTAATTGTAACCTGAATGTCGTCAATATAGGCAGGTTCAGATCCGCTATTCCAGAAAAAAGTGGAAGCCTCTGAGGCAGGTTTGTTATCCGGAACCCAGAAACTCAGAACAAGACGTTTCCATCCTTGGTTATCAAGAGAGTCAGGTTTTGAACAGTGGTGCTTGTAATTATCAATGCCTTCTGCCACCAGGTGAATCGTATTCTCATTCAAACTATTATACCAAATGCTAATTTCTACATGATCCTTTGGCTTGATGCCGGATAACTTAATTTTTGGTGCATACTTTAATTTTTGGGTGAGCTTAACGCTTTTTTGCCCACTCCTTGATTTTTCTTCCGATAGAAGATGTTTCATTTCGTTTGTTTCTTTTTCCGATAAAAGTGGTTTCCAATTTTCTGCTCCACCATCGAAATTGCACAAAAGATTAACTGTGTCGTCCCATATTATTGGTTTTGTTTTTAAGCTGTTGGAAGTGGATATTTTTTTAAACAGGAATACCGGAAATTCATGTGCGATCAACTCCCATTCATCGGATGAAAAATATTCTTGTCGAAATTGGTCGTTAAGGGCATGTGAATAAAGATAATGATTGTCGTATACTGAGAATACCAAATATTTGGCATCTGATACGTTGGGGAAGAAATAGATTTTTTCTCGCTGTGCCAAATGAGGTAGTAACTTATTGGAAGCACTTAAACTTGCATTTTTTGGGATAAGTTTCAGTAACTTATTTACCGCTTTTATGTCAAACGGGGCTATATAAAAGCGTTTGTCGTATATTTTAACTTTTGCCGGACTAAGTAGCCAGGGAACTTTATTGTTTTGCCGGTCGAGTTTGTGTATGGTCATTGAAAGTGTGGATATGCATACCAATACAGCAAGTATATTTTTAAGTTTGTATGACCTTAATGATGCTAATGTAAGAAATACAGAAAGAGGTAAAAGAGTTACAACCTCAATAGAATAATAAGTGCCAATTCCCCACCTTACATA
>JBFFMM010000160.1:0-6962 GCA_041554075.1 Draconibacterium sp.
AACAAGGCGATGCCATTTTAGCAAACGACGGTTGTTTGAACTTTTTTGCCGGACCAAGCAACACTGAATTTTCTGCAAAAATGAACTTTTACAACGTGCATTATGCATCAACTCATATTGTTGGAACATCGGGTGGTAACAACGACGACATGGTAGAAGCGCTGGATTGTATGAGCAAAGGTCTCGATCCTGCAGGTTTGGTAACACATGTTGGCGGTTTAAATTCAGTAATTAGCACCACACTCGATCTTCCCAATATTCCGGGAGGGAAAAAACTGGTGTACACCCACAAAAATCTTCCGCTAACTGCTATTTCCGATTTTGAAGAATTGGGAAAAGAGAATCCATTTTATGCTGAATTGGCAAAAATTGTAGCCAAAACAAAAGGACTTTGGAATGTGGAAGCCGAAGCCTATTTATTGGAGAATGCTCCTGGGATTTAAGATGCATTAAATTCACATAACATTGGTCGGCAATCTTTGTATCTAAAGGGTTGCCGACCGATTACTTCTTATCTTTGTACCCTCTAATCTTGCCAAGAACTTACACTTTAAACTTACGTTTTTTCATTTAACACAAGACATTATGATTTATTTGGCAGACACAGCAGACATTGAATCGTTAAAACAATTGTACTCCTTTTTTCCGCTGGAAGGAGTAACCACCAATCCGACGATATTAAAACAGTCGGGATTAAAACTTTCAAAGGCAATTACTGAAGTTATAAATATTGTGGGGAAAGGAATGATCCACGTTCAGATGCTCTCAAACCAGGCTGAAGAAATGGTTGCAGAAGCAAAAAAATACAAAGAGTATTTTAATCTGGGAAATAACTACTATGCTAAAATTCCGGTGTCAATTGAGGGCTACAAAGCCATGCGAATGTTAAAAGATGCAGGTATTAATGTTACTGCAACAGCCATTTTCACTCAACAGCAGGCGCTGGTTGCTTCGCGTTCCGGTGCCGATTTTGTTGCACCTTACGTTAGCCGTCTCGACAATATTTCATCGCATGGAATTGAAGTAGTTTCCGACATTGTAAAAAACATTAAGGAATTTAATCTGCCAACCAAAGTATTGGCTGCCAGCTTTAAAACTGTCGACCAGATTCACAGGGTTAGTATGGTCGGATCGCAATCGGCAACCATTGGTCCCGACTTACTGAATCAACTCGTATCTCACCCAATGACCGACATCAGTTTAACTCAATTTGAAGTTGACGGAAAAGATTTATACGATATTTAATTAACATTTAGTATCGCAATAAAAAACGGCAAGCAGTATTAAGTTACTTGCCGTTTTTTTTATTCCGTTTAAGTTACTGATCTCCCACAGGCAAAGTAAAATGGAACTTACTCCCCACGCCGACTTCACTTTCCACCCAAATTTGCCCACCGTGTTTTTTTACAAACTCTTTACAAATTACAAGTCCTAAGCCAGTTCCTTTCTCGCCTTCGGTTCCTTTTGATGAAACATTGCTGTCGATTTTAAATATCTTGTCAATATTTTCCCGGGGAATTCCCACGCCGGTATCGCAGATTTCTATTTCACAAAACCCGTTTTTTATTTTGGTGTAAATTGAAATCTCACCATCAACAGGTGTAAATTTAAGTGCATTGGCAAGCAAATTCCGATACACGGTTGAAAACATATTTACATCGGCATTCACCACTATTTTTTGCTTGGTAAACACGTCAATTAATATGTTCTTTTTTAAAGCTGTCTCTTCATGAAAAAGAATTAGCTCCCGCACTTTACCATTCACATCAAAATTTTCGGGTTTAAACTGCATCGCATTTCGCTGCACCCTTGCCCAGGTTAAAAGGTTCCCAAGTAAATCGTGCGCTTGTTTCGACGAATTATGGATACTTTGTAAGTGCAGTTCTACTTTCTCATCTTCCATTTTTCGAAACCCGGAAAGCAAAACTTCAGAAAAACCAATAATAATGTTAAAGTGATTTCCCAGGTCGTGGCCAATTATAGAGAAAAATTTATCCTTTGTTTTATTGAGTTCTTTTAGCGCCTTGTTTTGCGAAGTGATTAATTGATTCTGTTCCTCAATTTGCAAAGTTCTTTCCTCCACTTTTTGTTTCAATACGATTTTATCGTTTTTCAATTTCCGCTCTCGTATTTTAATAAAGGTAATTACCGTTAGTGTTATAAGAAGCAAATAAGCCCAGTAAGCATACACACTTCTCCACCAGGGAGGAAGCACCACCAACGAAAAGCTTATTACTTTATCGGCCCAAACACCATCGCTATTTGAACCTTTTACACTAAACTTATATTCGCCTGCAGGCAAGGCAAAAAACGGTACGAATCTACGGTTACCTATATCATTCCACTTCGTTGAAACCCCTTCCATTTTGTAGGCGTAGCTGTTTTTTAGTGGGTTGGTGAATTCAAGCGCCGCAAACTCAATGGTAAACGATTGTACATTGTGCGGCAAAATTACCTTCGCTCCCTGTTCAATAGTAATCTCCTCCTGAATTCCGTTCGTAGTTTTTCGAAACGAAGTAAATACCAGATTTGGCACATAAGGATTTCCGGCCATCGAGTCGGGATAAAAAGTGTTAAATCCATTCATGCCACCAAACATCATTTGCCCATCGGAACACATACAAGCTGCCCTCAAATTAAATTCGAGACTTTGCAAACCATCTTCCTGCGTGTAAATTTCGAGTTCGTTACTTTCAGGGGAAAACTTGCATAATCCGCTGCCTGTTGCAAGCCACAAATTGTTACTATGATCTTTTTTGATGGCATAAATATAGTTGCTTGGCAAACCCTGCTTTTCGCCAAAGTGGCCAAATTTTGAACTCTGTTTATCAAAAATATTAGCATAAGCATTCGAACCTACCCAAATGTTGCCATCGGCATCTTCGCAAAGCGAAATAATAAAATTACTGTTCAGACCTTCCGTTTCTTTTTTAAAGTATCTTATTTCTCTTGTTTGAGGATTATAAACATCCAAACCGTTTATTGTGGCTATCCAAATCAATCCTTCCGAATCTTCCAACAAACTGTAAATCAAGTTGGCACTTAATCGATGATTAAACTCTTCATCGGTATTAAAAACCTCCACCTCCGAAGCTTCAACATTAACTTTATACAAACCATTTGATGTTGCAATCCAACAATTAGTATTCACGTCTTCAATAATGTCGTAAATCCGGGTGTTTTCAAAGCTTGGAAGATTGGGTCTGTTAAAATACTCATTCCACGATTGAAATCGATTTCGCGGTTTATCGTAAACAAAAATCCCATCACGAGTTCCCAACCAGATGTGACCTCCTGAATCTTTAAAAATAACATGAACAAAATCGTTAGGAAGATAGTGATTACCCGATTGTTGCGTAGAAAAATGTTCAACTTCATTGGTTTCGGGATTTACAAGATTCAAGCCCTGCCCCCAGTTGCCCACCCAAATAATACCATCGTTGTTTTTATACATCCCGGCAATAACATTACCCAATAGGTTTGTAGCATCAGGGCGGTAAGTGTTCCTATAGAGTTTAAATTTTTTCTTTTTCAAATCCGTTTTACTTATTCCCGACAAGGTACCCACCCACAAGTTTTCCGATTTATCGATTAACAAACACTGCACAATATTGTGCCCAATTTGGCTATTCTCAATCGTAAAATTCCGAATACTATATTCCTCTTCGGATGTTGAGGAAATAAGATACAGTCCATTGCCTTCAGTAGCGATAAACATGTTCCCTGAATTATCCAGAACAATATTTCTGATGCAAGTTTCGAAAACAAACGGAGTACCACTTTCCTGTGTAAACGATACCTCTTCTGCCATTCCCGAAGAGTTATTTAGTCGGAACAAACCTGAATCTGTTCCAATCCAAATTCTCCCGGTTTTATCCTGAAAAAGAGCACTGACATTGGGTTCACTGAAATTTTCGTGTCTGCTATTCCTAAAAGTATAATAGCTGAATTTCTTCGATTCAGGATCAAAGGAGGCTAATCCTTGTGGAGTTGCTACCCAAACAATACCATTCTCGGTCTCCAAAACCGGAATTTTCACATCTTTCACCGATGCATCGTAAGGAAAATCAGTTGTATAATGTTCGATATTTTTCGTTACCGGATCATAAACTGAAAGTACCGGTGGCGTATTAATCAGGATTTTTCCATTTTTTAAACAGATATTATCATAGCTATATTCCGTAATGTCCGACTGAAAACCGGTTTGGTACTGAATCTTTTCAAATCTGTTTTCACTGCGAATATACTTGTGCAAACCGCCTTTGGTGCCGATCCACAGGTTTCCTTCAGGATCTTCCGAGATGGCATAAATCCAGTTGTTGGAAATGGAATTAGAGTCGGTTGGATCGAAACGAAACAATTTAAATGCCCGACCATCGAAACGGTCCAAACCGTTCTGGGTTCCTGTCCAGATATATCCTTTTGAATCTTGAAAAATGCAGTTGACGACACTCTGCGAAAGACCTTCGTTAATGGAATAATTGGTAAAACCATACTGTTGGGGATAGACCTCTCCCATCAACAACAGACTGAAAATCAGTATTCCGATTATTCGTTTCATGGTTTTTTAAAATCAGAAGCAAAGTACTGATTTTTATTACATTACACAAATAATCTTAAGTACCTGTTTCTGGCTTAAATTTATAACAAACTCTCCAAATAACTCAAAGCCATTCGTAACTCACCATAACTCACCTCATCTTTAAAATGTGCCTTTGCCTCACCAAAACTTTTGTTATCTGTTTTTTCAAAATAAGCAGTAATTTTTTTGAGTTTAGCTTCCTCTACAAACTGGTTCACATCCAACTCACCCAGTTTTACGTAATGTGCCAAATGACTTTCGATGGTATTTTTTGTGAGTGCCCGTTCTGTTGCAATCTCGTCGATGGTTTTTCCTGCTTGCAACAACTCAAAGCTAACTTTCTTTGTATCAACTTTTGGCTTTTTCTCTTTTTTAGGATTTTCCTTGAGTGGAATTAAACCGCGTTCGATATTGTTTTCATCGCAATAAAGCTGAATAATCTGAAGAATATCGGAGCCATAACTGTCTATTTTTTTTGCCCCCAAACCATTAATTAATTGGAGTGATTTCAAATCAACCGGTAAATAATTTACCAATTCAATCAACGCTTTCTGAGAAAAAATCATATACGCCGGAATTCCACTTTCCGTCGATTTTTCGTAACGCCAGGCGCGCAGGGTTTTATACAGCTCGGGGTGAGGAATATTTTCAGTATCTTGAATCGGCTTTGCCTTTTTTGCTTTCGACTTGGCCGTTTTTGTATCCAGTGCTGCTTTTGCCTGTTCGTTTAACAAAGCTTTTACATTAAAACCTTCTTTGCAAACCTCAAATCCGGCCAGTTTGGGTTCAACTTCCAGCAACAAATTATCGATTGTATATTTAAGCTGCTTTTTTACCGCTTTATTGTCAATCTCCAGATCGGCTGCGTTTAGCGGAATCACAATATTCGCCTCTAGTTTCTCGCTAAAATAAGCTGAGGCTTTTGAAACCCGCTCCAACAAAGCATCATTCTTCTCAGCATCCGGATTTTCCTTTAGGTATTTTTCCAATTGTTTCTGAAATTTATCAGCAACTTCCTGTAATTCTGATCGAACCGAAAGAAACATCTTTTTAAACAAGTCGAGTAAAATATCAGGGAAACTTCCTTGGTTTTCATCGGCCAGTTTATTTATTGCATTCACTAAATAACTGGTACGGTTAAATCGAAAAAGTTCGGCAAGTAATTCCTTTTGATAGGCCAGTTTTGCATTTAACAATTCCTGATCGCCGGGTTGATGTTCTTCTACTTCCTTTATAAAACCACCAACCGTGCGGTCATTTATAATGCTTCGTTGCGAAATGGGTGTGCTCAATACCATCCCTTCCAAAGTTTTGCACCTACTTAGTGCCACATAAACCTGCCCGTGCGCGAACGAAGCCTCTGCATCAATCACCGCCTTTTCAAAAGTAAGCCCCTGACTTTTATGGATTGTTATTGCCCACGCCAATTTTAAGGGCATTTGTTTAAATGCTCCTTCTACTTCCTCTTTTATTTCTGCGGTTTCTTTGTCAATCGAGTACTTCACATTTTCCCAAAGTAGTGGAGAAACCGCAATCTCATGTTCTTCTCCCGGGCACTGCACATAAACAGTGTCATCATCAATCCGGGTAACCTTTCCAATTTTACCGTTGTAGAACTGTTTTTCAGGATCGGGATCATTTTTTACGAACATTACCTGTGCCCCACTTTTTAACTTCAACTCATATTCTGTTGGAAAAGAATATTCTGGAAAGTTACCATTTACACTTGCAGTAAATACCGCTGTGTTCGTATGTATTTCACGCAATTTAGAATCGTTAATTCGTTGCGCTTGAATATTGTGAGTACAAAGTGTAATGTATCCTTCTTCATCGCCAGGAACAAATCCCGGAATATGCCGCTGATTTAAAGCAGTCACCGTTTCCTCATCCAGTTTATTGTCGCGTACTTTGTTCAGGATAGAAATAAAACGATCGTCTTGTTGACGAAAAACGTGTGTAAGTTCGATACTCACAAAAGACGTTTGTTTTAATATTTTGCTGCTAAAAAAATAAACGGTTTCGTACTCGCGTTTGAGCAAGCCCCACTCTGTGTTTTTTACAATCGGCGCCAGTTGTTGCAAATCACCAATCATAAGTACTTGTGCTCCTCCAAAAGGTTTTCGATAATCTTTAAAGCGGCGCATCACCCGGTCAATAGCATCAAGAATATCGGCGCGTACCATACTTATTTCGTCAATCACTAACAAATCGAGACTACGGATGATATTGATTTTATCTTTGGTGTAACGTTTTTGCCGCGTCTGTTCGTTTTCAGCACCAACCTGCGGCGCAAACGACAACTGAAAAAAGGAGTGAATTGTAACTCCACCTGCATTTATGGCGGCAACACCTGTTGGTGCTACTACAATCATTCGCTTGG
>JBFFMM010000161.1:0-6930 GCA_041554075.1 Draconibacterium sp.
AAGCAATTGAAAACCAATACAAGACAGAACAAAAACTAACATTTTTAATGTACATATTTTCAGCGTTAAGTATTATTTTATCCAGCCTTGGGTTATTTGCGCTCTCATTGTTGGTTGTACAATACCGTACGAAAGAAATTGGTGTCCGAAAGGTTACAGGGGCAAAGGTTTCCGAGATTTTAGTATTGCTCAACAGGGATTTCCTAAAATGGGTCACCATTGCTTTTGTAATTGCCACGCCAATTGCTTACTACACCATGCATAAATGGCTCGAAAACTTTGCCTACAAAACCACTTTAAGTTGGTGGATTTTTGCTTTGGCAGGAGTGCTGGCATTAGGAATTGCATTACTAACCGTGAGTTGGCAGAGCTGGCGGGCAGCTACGCGAAATCCTGTTGAAGCACTTCGATACGAATAGTGAAAAGTGCGGAGATCCCGATTTTTTAGGATGGAAAAATTGGAGTATAAATAAAAAATCATGATAAATTATTCTGACATAAAAGTAGCCTTTAGAAATGCGCGAAAAAATAGCGTTTTATCCTTCGCTAAATTATTTGGTCTAAGTGTATCGTTCGCAGTTATTTTATTTTCTGTGGGTTATGTTTTTTACGAAACAAGCTTTGATAAATTTATCCCTGATCATAACCGTATTTACCGCTGTTTAATGCAGGGGCAGTTAAACGGAAACGAAGCCGATTTTGCAGTTACAAGTTCTCAGATGGCCGAGACGGTTTTAAATGAAATACCTGAGATTGAAAGCGCTATACGGCTTTTAGCAAGAGGTGAAGCATCAATACTTCATAACACTGAATCGATTGAATTGGGAACGTTGTTTTTTGCCGACCCTGAATTTTTTAACTTTTTTGGTATTGGAATTCAAAAAGATTTAGACAATCCATTTGAATCACCTGACAACATTGCCATTGCACAAAGTGTGGCCAATCAACATTTTGGGTCTGCTGAAAATGCACTAAATAAAGTAGTTCAATTACGCGGCGAGGACTGTGTAATTACGGGTGTTTTTGAAGATCTACCACAAAACTTTCACCTACAAACAAAAATCATTCAATCCATCGCTGAAGTAAATCCAGACCAGGACGGATGGGGGGCACAGAATTATTTTACTTACATAAAGACTTCCACGCCGATTGCAGATATCGATAATTTGAATTTTAAATTAACGAAATCTGTTTATGCGCATTACGACGATGGTTTAGATGGAGCTGCTGCAAAAAACTGGGAAGATCTGAAATATGCAGATAACACTTATATTTTCTTTAACGCCGAGCCTTTAACAGCTATACATTTTGGCAAACACCGGTTCGACCCTGCTGTAACATCGAGTAAAACTTATGTATATGGAGCAATTGTTCTGGCGGTATTTATTTTGCTTATTTCTTCATTCAATTTTACTAACCTTACAATCGCCAACCTGTCAACGCGGTTTAAAGAAATTGGAATACGTAAAACCAGCGGTGCCGGTACTAAACAAATTGCCACGCAGTTCTTTGTCGAATCGGTATTGTTTTGGGTAACGGGCTTTGCTATTGCTTTTATCTTGTTTCGCTTGGGGGAGGTTCCGCTTAGCCAATATCTGGGTCTGGAAGTAAATACCAAAGCTGATAAATTAACTATTTTAATTGCCTCAATTTTTGTGGGTCTACTACTTTTTAACCTCCTAACAAACATTCTTCCTATCACTCTTGTCGCCAAAAAAGAAACATTAGTGCTGATAAAAAAGGAAACACCTGATAAAAGAAATTTTCTGTTAAAAGATGGTTTTGTAGTGCTACAGTTTGTGCTATCAGCAATCATTATTTTGAGTTCGGTTTTTGTGCAAAAACAAATAAACTTTATGGTTAATATAGACCGGGGTTACGATACAGACAATGTGATTTCCCTGACAATGTGGGATGTGGCACCGGAAACCAGAAGTACTTTTATTGAAGAGATAAAAAATCATACGGCAATTCAGTCGGTTGCTACCAGCGATGTGTATTTTGGAGAAGATCCAAGTATGAACGGTGCTTTTTTTGAAACACAGGAAGACCAAAATTATTTTCATACTACCGTTTTGCCGGTCGATGATGAATTCTTTAAGACCTTCAATATTCAATTGATGGAAGGACGATTCTTTGAAAAGGAGCGCCAAACGGATTTTGAGGCTGTCCTTTTAAATGAAACGGCTGCAAAGGAATATCGGAAACAGGGCTCGTTAATCGGGAGAAAACTATACCTGGATGGAACTTTATATGACATAATTGGAATTGTGAAAGACTTTAATTACCGTTCGTTATACCATGCTTTGCAGCCATTGGTAATTACGCGGATCGAGAATTTTGGAAACATATTTGTAAAAGTCAGGAATAATCAGATATCAGAAGCCCTGGATGTAATTAGCAGCGAAAGAAAAGAATTAGGGTTAACACAACCGATGCAATATACTTTTCATGATGAAATTATTGCGCAGCACTATTTTAAAGACCAACAAGCTAAAAGGATGTTGCTATTGTTGTCGTTAGTGTCGGTAATAATTGCCTGTGTGGGATTATACGCCATTAGCTTTTACACCATAATAAAACGTACGAAAGAAATCGGCATCCGAAAAGTAAATGGTGCACGCATTTCAGAAATATTAGCAATGCTCAACAAAGACTTTATTAAATGGGTAGCCATTGCTTTTGTAATAGCAACACCAATTGCCTACTACGCCATGAATAAATGGCTCGAAAACTTTGCCTATAAAACTACTTTAAGCTGGTGGATTTTTGCCCTGGCCGGAGTATTGGCATTGGGAATTGCATTGCTAACTGTTAGTTGGCAAAGTTGGCGGGCTGCTACGCAGAATCCGGTTGAGGCACTCAGGTATGAATAAGTCAATTTTGAATATTTGGTTGAAAATGTAAATAGTTAAACCGAAAAACTATGTTAAAACTAAAAATACTAATTAGGAACATACTAAGACGAAAGCTGTCAACAACATTTACTATCGTTAGTTTTAGTATAGCCTTTTGCTGTGCCGTTTTGGTTTATCTATATGCAACCGATGAGTTTGCTTTCGATAAATACAACAGCAACTTCCGGCAGATATACCGGTTAAACGTAAGAGCAACTTCCGGAAGTGGAATGGTTAACTGTTCTTTCCCCGGTGTTTTTAGCGATAAACTTGGTTCGGTTACTGGAATTGGAAAATATTCCCGATTGCAGATAGGGTCTGATGAGCGATATATTTCGGTAAACAATCAACCGTTTATTGAAACAGATATATTGTATGGAGACCCGGAGATTCTGAAAATTTTCGACTTTAATTTCTTATACGGAAACCCCGGGGATGCTTTGAAAGCACCATTGAGTATAGTTGTTACCAAATCGATAGCAGAAAAATATTTTGGATACGAAAATGCGATGGGTAAAAACGTTCATCTTGACAACCAGAATTTTACAATTACCGGAATTGTGGAGGAGTTACCCGCACAATCGCATTTCAAAATGAATATGATAGTATCTGTTTCGAGCTATAAAATCTTAAATAACGACCTGCTCACCAAGTGGTATATGACTGCATTCTATTATTATTTTTTGGTTCCTGAAAAAAGTAATATTGCAACAATCGAAGACCAATTAACAGATGTTTTCGCAGAAGGTAATGAAATTGCAGATAATGACCGGAAATTTGAATTGTATCTTGAGCCCTTGGGTGACATTCATTTACAATCGGTGGGAACACGCTGGGATAATGCAATAAAAGGAGATTATAAAGTTGTTATCGGGCTAATAGTTATTGCTTTTTTGATTCTGGGAATTGCCATTACCAACTACATCAGTAATCTTACAGCTACATACCGAAAGAAAATAAAGGAAACTGGAATCCGTAAGATTAATGGGGCATCGCGTTTTAAGCTGGCACTTGAGCAGGTAATGGAAACATTCATCCTGTTGGCAGTATCGCTGCTCGGGGCAATTGTATTGACAACGTTTGCCCTACCTTATATCAATGCATTGGTCGGCAAATCCATTTCATTTAGTTTTTCTTTGGTTGTTTTCCTTGCAATCCTACTTCTGGCAACTATTCTGTTTTCTACAGTTTACCCTATTCTGTTCTTTAATTCGTTTAATCCATCGGATGCCATTAAAAACCAGGGAGGAATTTTAAAACGGAAGAATAAAAAACAGCAACAACGAATCCGTGGTTCGTTTGTCATTTTTCAGTTAGGCATTGCTTCTGTATTAATTGTTGCAAGTATTGTAATTAACAATCAGTTGCAACTTATGCTTAATGCCAAAATTGGCTTCGATAAAGAAAATGTACTTATTATAACCAACCCGTATAGTGAAAATATGCAACAACGATACGAACGGTTTAAATTCGAGGTTTCCAAAATACCAATGGTCAGCACGATTGGAGTAACGCAAAATGCTCCTGCAGGCTACATTAATAATTATTCGCCCGGAAGATTGCCAAGACAGGATAAAAGCGAAAGCCAAAATATTGCCCAGATTGTAATCGATCACGACTTTTTAAAAGCAGTGGGTGCAAGGTTTGCAGAAGGTCGTAATTTTGATGTAAACAGAGAATCAGACAAGAAAGATAAAATCATAATTAATCAATCGGCTGTAAAATTGTTCGGCCTGCAAAATCCGGTTGGCCAAAAATTGGCTGGCATAAACAATGCTTTTACCCCGGATGACGAGCTTGAAATTATTGGGGTTATTGATGATATGCAGTACTTTACATTGAGGGAAACGTCCAAGCCTATCATGTATTTTATTCGCGATTGGGGGTATTATAATATTATTGTCAGACTTAATAAAGGAGATTATTCGCAGGCTATTACCAATATAAAAAACGTATGGAATCAGATTGCTCCTGAATATCCTTTTAGTATGCAGTTTATGGATGACAGGATTAGTGCTAATTACAAATCTGAAATCAACACCGCCAAAATTATTACGGCCTTGTCAGGAATTGCAATTTTTTTGTCTGTTCTCGGAATTTTTGGGATGATTTCATTTACCATTCAAAACCGTACCAAAGAAATCGGCATCCGAAAAGTAAATGGTGCACGCATTTCAGAAATATTAGCAATGCTCAACAAAGACTTTATTAAATGGGTAGCCATTGCTTTTGTAATAGCAACACCAATTGCATACTACGCCATGAATAAATGGCTCGAAAACTTTGCCTACAAAACGAATTTGAGTTGGTGGATTTTTGCCTTAGCCGGGATGTTGGCTTTGGGAATTGCATTGTTGACCGTTAGCTGGCAAAGTTGGCGGGCGGCAACACGAAATCCGGTGGAGGCACTCAGGTATGAATAGAGGAGAGCGAAGATCCTTGATGGCGAAGCGCTTACTTGTGGTTAAAATATTGAATACTAGTAGATTAAAGCTTACTGTAAAATAATAAACGATGATTAAACTATTAATTAAAACAGCAATTAGAAGCATTCTGAAAGACAAATACCAGTCGGCAATAAATATATTTGGGTTGATATTGGGGTTTGCAGCTTTTCTATTTATAGCCTCTTACTTTTTTCATGAGTCTAATTTCGACCGTTTTAACACAAAGGCAGACCGAATATATCGTTGTGTAACAAAAGTAAGAATGGGAGATACCCAGGAAGCACTTTCCAACTCAGAAGCTCCGCTTGCCATGACCGCCAAAGAAAACCTTCCTGAAGTTGAAGATGCCACCCGAATCTATTTCCGGAAGAACGTTGTAGTAAGGGTTGGAGAAAATAAATACATGGAAAAGAATTTTTGGTATGCCGATGCCAACGTATTCCGGATTTTTGATTTTCCTTTGTTAAAAGGAGATCAGAACGCGGTTCTGGCAATGCCCAACACGGTTGTAATTACCCCGGATTTTAGTGAAAAGTATTTTGGCAATGCTGATGCAATCGGAAAATCAATTGAATTGAATGATGGAGAATTGTATGTGGTAACGGGTATTCTGGACAAAATTCCGGACAATTCGCATCTTCAGTTCGATATGCTTGCTTCATTTTCGAGTATTAGTTTTAGTTCGGATTATGACTTAATGCGCTGGGGAAACTTTCGCGATATGTTTACTTATGTTCTCGTACAGGAGAATACCGACCTAAGCACAATGAATAAAAAGCTGCAGGAGTTAACTATTTCGTATTATATTCCAATGATGGAACGGAATGGAATGTCGTATGAGGATTTTACGAATACAGGTAATTTTGTAGAACATAGTTTACAACCGTTGAAAAAGGTTCACTTAAATTCAACTTTTACCGATAGTGCCGCAATTTATGGTAACAAACAGCTTCTTTATGCACTCGGATTCATCGGCATAATGATTATTATAATTGCCTGCTTCAATTTCATAAACTTAACTACAGCAAGGGCTTCGTTACGTGCAAAAGAAATCGGTATTAAAAAAATAGTAGGTTCAGGAAAAGGCAAGATCATTCTACAAGTTTTATTCGAAACCTTTTTACAATGTTTCGTAGCCCTGGTTGGAGCTGTTGTTCTGCTTTCATTCGGATTATCGGTTCTTAATTCTTATGTAGGATTAAATATTCAGTTCTTGCAGTTTTTTACGTGGCAGGGTATGGCAATAATGCTGGCTATACTTTTATTCGTTGTTGCAATGGCAGGAATCTTCCCGTCGTTTGTTATTGCCCGTTTTAATCCAAATGAAATTATTAAAGGGCTTGCCATGCGGTGGAATACAAAATCGGGATACCGGAATATTCTGGTGTCGTTTCAGTTTGTGATTTTTATTGCCCTGATAGCTTGCACCATAATCGTAAAAAAACAGGTTAGCTTGTTACACCATCAAAATCCGGGATTTCATAAGGAAAATATTTTGGTGGTAAAGAATGCTGAGAAACTGGGAACCAGCCGGCAGGCATTTAAACAGGAAATAGGGAAAAACCCGGATGTAATAAGTGCCTCCT
>JBFFMM010000162.1:0-6883 GCA_041554075.1 Draconibacterium sp.
CATTCATGTTTCAGGAACGGCCTACTTTGAAAGTGCTGCATGTAGTTAAGATTAAGGCTGAACTTGTTTATTCTTTTACCGGCTTCCTTTTGTGAATGGAAGTGTTGCACAAAAAAGAAATCCTGTTTATGCAACAAAGTGTTTTCCGGCAAAAAATTGATTGCACGTTGGAACGTATCATGAAGCATATACAAATGTTCACTGCTACACGATAGAAGTTCCGGTAGTTCCAATCTTAGCCCAAAACCCATGTCGAGGTTATTGGAAACAACAACATCGCCGTTAAAACCAAGGATGGGCAAGCTTTTTTCGATGGGTTTTACTTTCATGATTACCGGGTTTGATAAATCCGTTTTTTGATGGTGATAAATTCGGGTAGTTGTTTGGCAATCCGTTTTTTGCCCCAGCCTGCATGTCCGTATTTTTTCTGAATTTGGTTAAGCCGGTACAGGTAGGCGAAGAATGTCGGTACACAAATAATTACTGAAATGAAAGTTCCAACAGAAATATATAGCAGGACAAACAAAAGCAGTGCAGCGATGATACCATACAGGGCCGAAAAAACCAGCGGCCCTGAAAAACCTTTAATGTAAAGGTTGGTATCAATTTTTTGGATGGTGTAAGTTTTCATGAGAAGAATGACCTGATTACAACACCAACAAGAATTAAAAACAGGCAAGCTCCAAACCAACCCATGATTGCTTTTTGGGTGTCCTGGTCGCCACTTTGCCATTTGATGTACACACGCACACCGCCGATTAAACCGACCACTGCACCAATGGCAATTATCAGGTTAGCAACCGGGTCAACATAGCTACTGACTTCGGATGTTGCCTGGTCGATTCCGGCGGAACTTTGGGCCAGGCTGTTGTAAACTCCCAAAATGAATAAGGCCGCAAAAGCCAAATTTCTTTGAACAACTCTTTGAATCTTTTTCTTCATGATTTTGAATTTTAAATTGATTATTGGTGATACTGAATATCCGACATCATTTTGGCAAGCATGGGGCTGTCCTCTTCCAAAAAGTGTTCGATTCCTACACCTCCTTCGTCATACCCGTTTTCTTCATAAAGTGAAGCTTGTAACGGGATGTTTTCAACCGGGTTTACTGGAATGATTTCTGATGGAAAGTTTTTTGAAGAAACCACAATGGGTTGTAAGGTTTCGTATTGGGTATCTTCTGAATGGTAATCTTCGAAGTTGACTGTATTGTTTTTACTTCTGGATTTTATCCATGCCATGGAAAGTAAAAACAGATACCAAACAAACAGGCTTAATCCAATAAACCTTAAAAACTCTGCCCAGCTGATTTCGTTTAATCCAAACATTTGCGTTTTGTTTTAATTATTGATTTGTGGATTCAACAACGTTTTTGTACAAATCCATTTTCGCAAATATGCAAGGACAGTTTGAAACTATTTCCCAAGGTGTTCCCAATGGGGAATATATTATTGTTAATAAGAAGAATATCTGATTAATACAATTTGGTGGGCCTTGAAATGGTTTGAAGTTTACCTTGTAAACTTATCAACTTTGGCATTTTCAAATCCTTTGTTTGGTTTTAATTGGTAAAATAACTATTACCTCAAAAGAGAAGAAAAAAAGAAAAAAAAGAAAAGAAAGCTGATGGATTGCCGTCCGGGATAAAATGCAAGGCTGCACCGGACGCTGATATTTATTTATACTACCTTAAAAACTTGTAACCCGGGGCATTCATTTTAGCCTTTCATTTTTCCGTGCGCAGGCTTGTGGGAAGGACGGCGAACTTTGGTTTTCTTTTTTTGTTTTCATCTCATAGTATTATTAATTTTAATGGTATTCGATGTAACTCCCAATGAATTTGAATTATAAATAACTAAAACTCACGGTCGTTTCAAGCTTTTAAATTGCATTAACCTGAAAAATAGAAATCTGTGCGTAGGCTTCAGGCAAATGTAGCACGGTAGTGCAACGGACGGGGTTCTTTTGCCGTGGGTTGCCCAAGGCTCTTCACGCGGACAGGCGAAACAACACCGGTTCTGTGAGGCACGAACGGATGTAGGTGTGTTGAAGACTGCTAGTGGAATGTGCCGGGGCAAAGGAAAGGAAACCTATAAAAAAGGTATTAAATCACCACTTTTTTTATTCACGATGGGAAGTGCAAATGTATTCCTGAATGAGATGGAATGAAGTCCGCTTCTGGCTTTCAGGGATGGATTTTGGGCTGCCAAGCCAGAATGGGCGAAAAGGAATTGTGTTGGGTTGAGCGGAACGAAATGGAAGGAATACTTTTGCCGTGCGGTGCTGATACCAATAGTAACACCAAATGAACCTTATAATTTCATTCTTTTGAGTTTATGCTTCGTTTAAAATATCAACAGAACAATGCTTTGTCTCATTTTTTTGCCTTGTCTAAACCCAAAACCTCTAAAACTATTTAAGTCCTATTTGGTATTACAATTAGGATGAGGCTCTTTTCCCGAGCAGGTGAATTAGTGACTGGCTCTGTGAAGCATGAACAGGTTAAAGGAGCGTTTGAGGCTGTGAAGGGAATGTGCCAGAGCACTGGGATAACCCTAATAATTTATTGACACACTAAAAAGCATATCTCGATTAGATTAGACATTAAAAGCTTTAGCCATAATATTTTGTTCGTTGTTTGGAATACCAATAGCCTTTGCAAGCTGTTTCCAAGTTCTCACAACTGCAATAATATCATCAATTATCTTATCCATTTGACTATTATTTAGACGAAAAAATTCGCCAACACTTTTGGCTAAATCATAGTCTAATGCATTGTTGTCCATATCAATATTCAATGCTAAACCATCTTTATCAATCGATGGGTTTAAATCGTAGGCCGGTGATAATACCCATCCTCTATCGCTTAGAATAAAACCATGATTTCGCAGATGGTCATCAGTATTGGATATTGCAATATTAAAAACAACCCTTCGCCACAGCTGCTCCAGATTTTCGTTCACCTTTGTGCCAAAATTTTGAATAAACTCTGCCAATTCTAAATAACTGGCTGGGTTATCCCTGATTGTATCTTCAGAATTCCCGGTCATAGTCATTGCCGATGCAAAATGAATACGCTGTTCCTTTTCCCGGTCGAAACGTTTGGTAAAAAACGTATTATAGTTTCCGCCTATTTTTTGAATTTTACATTCGGACATGATTATACCCGCCTTTAGCGCTAATTGGAAGGCCAGGTATTCCCAGGCTGCTTTATCAGTTGTGTCATTCTTTGCAGGGAATTTTGCTATCCAGAGATTTTTATGTTTGTCAATGATGTTGGCTTTAGGTCGCGCTCCCCCAAGCGATGAACCGGGGGCAATTAATATCGCCAACCATTTTTTCACTGCATCGTTATCTGTTTCATTCTCGATATTTTTTGCAGCCTCCTGCAATTCCCGAACTGATGACCATGGAGGTGTTGGAGAGCGGTCGTTGTTATCTAAAAATGGCCCTTTGGGTTCAGTTTTAAAACGCAATGCCCCCATACGGCTTTCATCCAATACACCAAGCAAATAATCGACTTCGTACAATGTTTTTGCCCTTTCCCCTTTTTCTGACGCTTCCTGGGCTGCCCTGCGTTTCATCAATGTTCTTCCCCACGTATCGGGCATACTGTCCAAAAAAATACCAAAATTTTCTTTATTATTTGGGAATTGAGGACCACTGTAGAACTGAATATCCGGGTCTAACAGTATTCTTTGTTTCGAATTAATCCATTCTTTTGAGTACTCAAAGCTGAATGCCTTTCTTCCTTTAGCTGCATGAGCAGAAAGTATGCCCATAAGCTTTGGTTCGGTCATCGCTTTCCAATGTGCATATACGTGTATGTCAGTTTTATCTGATGCCATTTTAATTTTTAAATTTCATTATAAAAGCTCCAAATCCTGTAATTTTCTGCCAAATTCGTCATCGGCAGCCAACTTCAAAAAATCGTCTTGCAAGCCTAAAACCCTCAATACATTAAAGTAAGCTCCCATTGATACTTTTGGATTTCCTTTTTCTATTTGGTACAAGGTTGTCCTGTCAATGCCTGCACGTTCTGAAACCTGAACCGTTGTTAATTTTCTCCTTTTACGTGCCAACTTAATATTTTCTCCTAAACGCTCCAGGATTCTTTGATGCTTTGGAAAAATTATGTTTTTCTTAGTTTTCATTTGTTGATTATCTTCAACAAATATAGCTACTATGTTGATAATACACAACAATTTCATCTCCGCTTATCAATACTACCCTTATCAAACGCAAGCAAATTAAACATCTCCCGCATTCGACTGCGCACACGGTTGCCGTATTTTTCTTCAATTTCAGTTGCGGAAAGATTGGTGGTTAGGTGCGTTGGAATTCCTTTTGAGATAAACAAATCGTAGCGACTGAGTAGGATTTCTGCCATAACATTGCACTCATTCCCGAAGTGTTTTTGAGTTTGTTCCACACCCAAATCATCAAAACAAAAAATGTTTGGGACTGGGTTGGTATAGCTTAAGTTTAGCGGATTTTTGCTGTAACGATTAATCACTTTGTAACCTTCTTTCTCGAACTCAAAACTAATGTCGCGTGTAGATTTGATTTGGTATTGTTTTCCGCGCTGAAAAAAGAATCTTACCAGTGCCATAAGCGATGTTTTACCGCAACCGATTGGGCCCGTTAAAAGGATGCCTTTTTTCAAATCCAGGTTTCGCTTTCCCGCCTCTGTTTTGTCTTCAATAGCATAAACAATCAGCTTGTAAATCAATCCGAAATCCTCAGAAAACAGTGTAAAATGTTCCCCGAATTTCAATTTCCCCTGCTTCTCCATCCACTCCCGGCAAGTAGTAAAATTGAACAGATACATCCTATCACGGATTTCAGCAATTTCCTCATAGGGGTTCGGAGTAGTCTTTGTCGATGTTGACATGGAGAGGGTTTGTCCGATTAGATTTTCTTTCTCTTCCATTTTTAAATATTTTGGGATGAGCCTGTTTATTCCCGTTTGTAATGCTTGTACTGTTTGTTTCTTTATATACCGTCCCACTTCCTGTCCCATCTCCTGTCTCGCTTCCTGTATCAGTTCCTGTATCAAATGTGGTACAGGAAACTTTCCATCCGGTATGCAGGTTTCCACTTGCGGTATATTCGATATATCCCCATTGGTGAAGCTGTTTCATACATTTAGCATAGGTGTTTCTGGAACCAATCCGTGCGAGTTGCATTAATTCTTCCCGATCAACTGAGAACGGGTTACGAAAACGATTCATGTTCCAAAAGCAGAACAATGCCATATAAAGGCTGATATGATAAGCCGTTAAACGGTTATCATTTCCAATAAATTCAAAGAAAGAATTAAGGTGCCTGATGTAGTTCATTTTCCACGACGGAAATCAAACCGGTTCTGCACCAGATTTTCCTGCATCATTTTGTTGATGTCTTCGCTGTCATAGAAAATTACACCTCCTATTTTGGTAAAGGGTAAAGTGCCATTAATCCTTAGGTTTTGGAGTGTTCCCGGAGAGATTCCAAGGAGTTTTCTTACTTCAAAAGATTTTAACCACTTTTTAGAAGGTTGTCCGTGATGGATGGCAAGAAGTTGTTTGAATTCTTTAAGCAATTCGATTTTGAATTCACGTAAATCGTCGGTTGTTACAATTTCTGTTGGCATAACTTTTCAATTTTAAATGATACGTTTTGAATGATACCAAATATTGAAAATCAAACCGGATATTATTCCCAAGGTGTTCCCAATGGGGAATTGTTTTTTTTTTAACAGGGCATGTTTGAAAATTTTTGAAACTGCCTATTTGCAGGAGTTCTGCAAGGATTATAAATAAAACTTCAATTTTAAAAATTTTCGTAAATACGTGCCGATTCTTCCTGTGCCCTTTCAATTTTAATGTTTAAACATTTGCGGTGAAAAGCACGGAGTTCGTCCAACTTTTCTTCAGGTAGCTCATCAACCAAAAGGATTTGTTTTTCCACGTCTTCAATTTTCCAGTAATTTGTAAACGGACAATCCGAAACCGATTCTCCTAAAGGACATTTCTTAATAGGGACAATTAAATCAGCGTATTTGATGTTTTTTTCTGTGAACGCCATGTTTTGAATTTTGTTGTTCCCGTTCAGTTCCTCAACGGAAAGGTACAAAAAAAGAGCGTGGAACTGAAACAATACCTGAACTGGGGTACCGCTAAGAACCCACACTACAAATAAGTTCAGCCCACGCAATGCGCGGGCGTTTTACTTACTCTTGTAGTGTTATTGAAAATTAGCGGTTTTCAGTTCAAGAATAAAGCTAACGCTCTACAATCTTAATATGTCTTTCACCCTGCTGACAGGGGAATTATTTCTTTTGTTTTCATTTCAAAGATAATTCAATTCTTAGTTATATTTTATTCAATACTGAAGTTTCTATTGAAAACGATACGAGCTCTTATTTATCCAGGTCGTCTAACCTTTTCAAAAGGGCTTCCTTTAATTGGTCTAAAAACTTGGTTTTTACTGTTGTCCGTCCCTGAATGTCCTGGAAGATTCTATAAATGTCATCCAATTCAATGGTGAATATTTTTTCGAATAGCCGGGCAAGTTCTTTAATCCCAATTTTACCGTGGTTAATCACCCCAACGCTAACAAGGGCATAAATTAGTTCGGCCGCGTCTACTCTCTGACCAGTCCATTCTGCTTCTGAATTAAATAAAACCTGGTTATTTAGCTTCTCAATTTCGTTACCGGCATGTTTCTTTAATTGTTCGTAAGCCATAATTTTTGCAATTGTTAGGTCATAACCAGTGGAGAATTTAGGGTCGATGTGATTTATAATATTATCTACATGAATACGGGAGTCTTTATTCCCTCGTATAAAATACAAATGGTCGGAAAAAGTTTTACCTCTTTTATAGTATTGGTAAAACTC
>JBFFMM010000163.1:0-6728 GCA_041554075.1 Draconibacterium sp.
AAGCGAAAGACAAGGGCTATAACTTTCGTTATGCGGTGGATAAAGAAAGCCAGATAGCCAATGCTTTTGGCGGACAAACAACCCCTCATGCATTTTTGTTCGACGGTGAATTTAAATTGGCCTACAAAGGTGCAATCGACGATAGTTATAAAAGTGCAGAAGAAGTAAAACAGGCTTATTTGAAAAATGCAATCTCAAGTTTGGGGAATGGTGAAAAAGTTGCTATTCCTGAAACAAAACCTGTAGGTTGTGGAATTAAAAGAAAGATTGATTAGGCTAAAAAGAATTCTAATTTGATTTTGTAAACGCTTTTGCTTTTGTGTAGAAGAGTTTTGTTTTCCGATCAATGGTTAAAACCCTGCAATTTATTGCAGCAACTTTAGTTTCTATAAATTCATTTTCAATGTAGAATGATGATTAACGAATAACGAATGAAGAAGTGCATTTCAACATTTTTGGTAATTTTTTCTTTAAAATCATCAATCCGAAATCGTTAATCGATATTCATCATTCATTGCTATCTTTTATTACATCGAATTTCATTCGAAATCTGAAACCTATGTATTTTCAATGCATAGTGGTTTAGTTTTCAAAAAAGCTAAAGTTTACCTTCCCATACTTTCTTACTTCTTTAAAATTTGGGTGAGAAGTAAATTGAATTTCTTTTGCGTGTTCCACAATAAGTAAACCTTCGGGAGCCAAAATGTCAGCATCTAAAATAGCATCGGGGACTTCCATAAAACGTTGTAAATCAAACGGCGGATCGGCAAAAATAATGTTGAATGTCTCCGGAGTCTTTTTAACGAATTTAAAAACGTCAGCTTTAAAAACCCGAATATTATCAATTTGCAGGGTTTTTATCACTTCCATAATAAACTTATAGTGATTAAAGTGAATTTCGACCAAAGTAGCATTTTCGCAACCGCGACTTAAAAATTCGTAGCCCATACTTCCCGTACCTGAAAAAAGGTCGAGCACGCTTTTATTCGAGAATTCATAACGATTTTCAAGTATGTTAAACAGTCCTTCTTTTGCAATGTCAGTGGTTGGTCGGGCTTTAAAGGATTTATTTGGCCTGAAAATCCTTCCTTTATATTTTCCTCCTACAATTCTCATAACTTAAAGATATAATGCGAAATTTTCAGCAATTAATTCATCCGATGGTTTTGTTTCCTGATCAAACGTAAGTGGTAAAAAAAGTTCGACAGAAAAAAAGTATTTACCCAAATTGATACTTGTTTGAGCAGAATACGCTGATTGTCCTGCATAAAAGAGTTTGGTGCATTTTGCTTGAATGTTAAACTGTTTTAGTGTGGTAAGTACATAGTATACCACATCGTTTTCGTGGTTTATTTTAAACCCATTGGCAAGCAATAGTTTTTCATTTCTACTAAGCAAAAGAAATAAATACTTGTCATTAAATAGTAATACTAGCTTTTCTCCTTCTTTGTCAGATATATTACTAATTACTGATTTTATGGGGTGTATAATGTCGCACTCGCCAATTGTTTCTTGCAGTGCATCGTTCAATCCTTCGGGCAAGTTGAATAATAATTTGGCATTAATTTTTTCAACCAGGTTTTCAGCAAATTGCAACTGATTACCTTCTTTGAAAAACAGGTGCGCAAGTTCTTCGTTTAATTCATTTTTATAGATGGATTTTGGGATCAGCGTAAACTTATTGCTGAAGACAATTACTCTTGTTTTCTGAAACGTTTTTTGTAACAATTCTTCCGAATTGACCCATTCTTTAAATCGGCGGGCAATTAAATTCTCGCCACTAATTTTCAATGGGATACTTTTAAAAACAAGTATTTTATTGCTATTTGCCTGGAATACAGAAAAAGAAAATCCATTCAGGCTAACCTGAATGGATAATATATATTCAAATGTATCTTCTATTTTAAAAGATTCCTCTACAAAATCATACATGTGGATTACTCCCAGTTACCCGCATTGTTTGTAGTTTCTGTTAACGAACCTACGCGCAGTCCAGGATATTTATCGTTTGTTCTTTGTTGATCGTTAAGGTTGATAACCAATTGGCGATCAAGTCCTCTCAAAATTACGTTGAAATGAGCCTTCGCTTCGAACACCGGAACTTTAATGCCTGAACCAGTGGTAATAATTGTTGCTCCTAAATGAAACTCTGATGGTTCGCCAGGAACTGGAACGAATCGTAAACTGTTGGCATCGTAATTTCCACCAAACAGAGCATCAATTACACCAACTTTAACAGTGTCACGTATAATCAATCCCATTTCAATGGCTTTTTTCTCTGAAATCTTTGCTTCAATCATACTATCTGTAAGCTCACCAATTGCTTTTACATTGCGAACAGAGTCAGTAGTTATAAAATGAATAAGTGTATCCCAGCTGCCTGTAAACTCTCCATACACATCTTTGTAAGCTAATTCAGCTTTTCTAATATCTTTAAGTTTAGCAACTGTTGCATCATAGCGTACTTGTTTTGCTTTACCAAACTCGATTGGTCGCTGAATACTTTGATATATAAAGTAAGTTAGAGCAACTGCTGCCAGGAATAGTAAAATTTGAATTACGGTTCTCATTTTTATTTATTTATAAGTTTTTTTTTCGTTTGCCTGCAAATTTAAAAAAAAAAATAAATTAGCTTCCTTTACAGAAAGTTATTTTATCCAGTATGATCAAAAATCATTTAAAAGTTGTATTAACCGAAAAACTGCCCTTTTCTCCAACTTCTTGTCAATCTCGTTTAATCAACGTTTTGGCAGAATATATTGTATCTCGCGAGCCCGATGAAATAATGTTAATCAAAGGCTATGCTGGTACTGGTAAAACTACAATGATTTTTTCTCTTACACAAGCATTATCTTCCCTCAAAATTCGTTCCGTTTTAATGGCCCCCACCGGAAGAGCAGCCAAAGTTATGTCGGGGTACTCGGGAATGCCAGCATTTACTATTCATAAGAAAATTTACAGGCAAAAAACTTCGTCTGATGGGATGGGAAAATTTGTACTGGATAAAAATCTCTATAAGAATACTTACTTTATTGTTGATGAGGCTTCAATGATTTCGAATGAGTTAAGTGAAAATTCAGTTTTTGGTAGTGGGCGGGTGCTCGATGATTTGCTGGAATTTGTGTATTCGGGCGAAAATTGCCGTTTGGTTTTAGTTGGCGACACAGCACAATTACCTCCGGTAGGCCTGAGTATTAGTCCGGCCCTTGAAGCCTCAACATTAGAAAGTTATGGTTTTAGTGTCAAGGAAGTGGAATTAACAGATGTTGTTCGTCAGGCCAAAGGATCGGGAATTTTAAGTAATGCTACTGAAATTAGAAATCTAATTGGCGACGATTTTAACAACACCGGTTTTTTTCCAATTGATATTGAAAATTTTGACGACGTCGAACGAATTTCCGGAGCCGACTTAATTGAGAATCTTTCGTCGTGTTACGATAAACATGGCTTTTTTGATACTACCATTGTAACACGTTCAAATAAACGAGCGAACATTTACAATAAAGGAATTCGCGGTTCTATTCTTTACAAAGAGAACGAAATTGAACGTGGAGATTTACTGATGGTTGTAAAAAATAATTATTTCTGGGCAGAAGGTGAAGCAGATTTGGAACTCGATTTTATTGCCAATGGCGATATTGCTGAAATTATTTCTATTTATAGCTACGAAGAATTATATGGTTTTCGGTTTGCCAATGTAAGCTTGCGTTTTGTCGATTACGAAAATGTAGAACTCGATTGCAAAATATTTCTCGAAACGCTGAGTATTGAAACGGCATCTTTTCCATATGAAAAAAACAAAGAATTATTTCATGCGGTTTCGGAAGATTATGCCGACGAACGCAATAAAAAGAAACGCTGGGAGAAAATTAAGTCAAATCCTTACTTTAATGCGTTACAAGTAAAATATGCGTATGCATTAACATGTCATAAAGCTCAGGGTGGGCAGTGGAAGGCTGTTTTTGTCGATCATGGCTATGTGACCGAAGATATGCTCGACACCGAATATTATCGTTGGTTATATACTGCTTTTACGCGTCCGACCGAAAAATTGTATTTGGTAAATTTTGATAAAGGATTTTTTGATGATGATGATGGGAATTTTCAAGGCTAAAATCGAAAGGTTTTACCTTCAATCGCCGCTTCAGTTTCAGGAAAAACCTCTTTTGCTTCTTTTACAAAATCGTCGGTATTTTTAAAACGTGCCGAAAAGTGCCCAATTACTAGTTTTTTTGCTTTTGCCAGTTGTGCCATTTCAGCGGCTTGTTTAGCCGTAGAATGCATTGTTTTTTCTGCTAAATCTTTTAGCTTCTCCAAAAAAGTAGCTTCGTGGTACAATAAATCAACACCTTTAATAATTTCTGCAATTGGCGGATGAAATGCTGTATCGGTGCAAAAAGCATAGGATTTCGGAGGAATTGGCGGAATTGTTAGATTTTCATTTGAAATAGTACTACCATCTTCCGTTACAAAATTAGCACCGGCTTTAATGTCTTTAATTTTTGCAATCGGAATTTTGTATGCCTTAACCAGATCCTTTTTGATATTGGCCGATTTTGGTTTTTCCTTAAAAAGAAAGCCGGAAGTTGGTATGCTGTGTTTTACAGGAAACGAATAAATTTCAATGGTTTTGGTTTCAAGAATTAGCTGTGGTTTTTTGAAATTCAACGGATGGAAAATGGGTTTTACTGTCATTTCTCCCCTGATGTGATTCAGTTGGGGTTGGATTAAATCTTTTAGTTCTGATGGTGCATAAATATGCAGGTCGGTTTTTATTCCCATCAAATTCATGGTTGATATTAACCCAATTAAACCATAAAAGTGGTCGCCATGCAGGTGGGAAATAAAAATGTGGCGGATTTTACTAAAGCTAATCTTGTTGCGGCGGATTTGCATTTGGGTTCCTTCGCCACAATCGATTAAAAAACAAAGCCCAGGTACATCAAGTACCTGGGCTGTTGGATATCTATTCGAAGTTGGTAATGCTGAGTTACTACCTAGTATGGTTAATTCGAAAGACATACCTGCTTTACAGATTTTCTTTCTTCTCCAATAATTTCTCTGCTTCTTCTACCGTATCTGTAATTAACAAAACGGTATGAAGCATCGAAATTTTTACAAGGTTCTCTACATCGGGTTGCAAACCGCAAAGAACAAAAGCTCCAATTGCGTCTTCACAAATCCGGTTGGCTACTAAAACGGCCCTTAATCCTGACGAATCGCAGTAGTTAACACTACTTAAATCAAGGACAATGTTTTTTTCGCCTTCGTTGTTAACAACAACCAGTTCCGATTTCAGGTCGGGTGCATTGTTTGTATCTAATCTATCGGTGTTTACCTTAACTAAAGTAAACTTTCCGTTCTTTCGAATTTCAAATACCATGCTTCAATTTACGAAATTCGGTTTAAATAGACCAACTGATTTATTTATCTTTTTTTTCGTTCTTCTCCATTTGCGATTTTAATGCAGCCAATTCGCTGATATCGCCAAGAGTTGTTTTCTCGATATTATCGCTTACTGATTTCATCGAACGTTTAGTAGTCCCTTTCTGAGTTCTACGTTTTGCTCCTTCTTCAGCACGCTTCACATCTTCGAAAATTCTTGAGTGAGAAACGATAATTCTTTTCGCTGACTTGTTGAACTCAATAACTTTGAAGTCCAGCTTTTCGTCTTGCTTCACAGAAGTACCATCTTCTTTCACTAAGTGACGAGGAGTGGCAAAACCTTCAACTCCGTATGGAAGTGCAATAACGGCACCTTTGTCCATTAATTCAACCACTGTTCCTTCGTGGATTGAATCAGAAGTAAAGATTGTTTCAAATACATCCCATGGATTTTCTTCCAGTTGTTTGTGTCCAAGGCTCAAACGACGGTTGTCTTTGTCAATGTCAAGAACAACAACTTCAATCGGCTCACCAATTGCAGTGAATTCTGATGGGTGTTTGATTTTTTTCGTCCAGCTTAAGTCTGAAATGTGAATCAATCCGTCAACTCCTTCAGCAATTTCTACAAATACACCAAAGTTGGTGAAGTTGCGAACTTTTGCAGTGTGCTTGCTACCAACACCGAATTCAGTATCGATTTTAGCCCAAGGATCTTCTTTCAACTGTTTCATCCCCAGCGACATTTTACGCTCATCGCGGTCTAAAGTAAGGATTGAAGCTTCCACTTCATCGCCTACACTTAAGAAATCCTGTGCGCTGCGTAAGTGCTGACTCCAACTCATTTCTGAAACGTGGATCAAGCCTTCTACACCGGTTGCAATCTCTACGAATGCACCGTAGTCAGCAATAACAACAACTTTACCTTTCACTTTATCTCCAACTTTCAACTCAGCATCAAGGTTATCCCATGGGTGAGGAGTAAGTTGTTTCAAGCCAAGAGCAATACGTTTTTTGTCATCATCGAAATCAAGAATTACAACGTTCAATTTCTGATCTAATTCTACAATCTCGCTTGGGTGAGAAATACGTCCCCAAGAAAGGTCGGTAATGTGGATTAATCCGTCAACACCACCAAGATCCATGAATACACCGTAAGAAGTAACGTTCTTAACAGTTCCTTCAAGAACTTGTCCTTTTTCAAGTTTGCTGATAATTTCTTTTTTCTGTTGTTCCAGTTCGGCCTCAATAAGCGCTGTGTGCGAAACAACAACGTTACGGTATTCGTGGTTAATTTTAACAACTTTGAATTCCATTGTTTTACCAACAAATACATCGTAATCGCG
>JBFFMM010000164.1:0-6723 GCA_041554075.1 Draconibacterium sp.
AAAGAGAATAAGGACGATTCGTTCAAACCTAACCTTGCCATTATTGTCGAACACAACTCAAGATATCCAAATTTTAAAAATGAAATCGACTACTTGAGCCAAATAAAAAAACAATATGAGAATGTACCCGCAACATTTTCTGAAATTAAGAAAACGAAATTGAAAAATAATATTGAATGCCGAACACTCGACAATACTTTAAATATAAACGATTTGGAAATGAGACAAACACATTATACCCTAATTCGAAATAGCTATTTTATGAATGTTACAATAACATATACAAACGATATTCAAAAAGAAGAATTAACATCGATTGTAAATTCTTTGCAATTCAAAAATTAAAGGTAATTGATATATACCGGACAATAAGTACTAATTTTTAGATTCTGTTAATACCAGCCTCTTTCTCTTGTAGTCTATTACCGCCTTGTGTTTCAACAGAAAATCGCTGCCAATTAATCCGCAAATCTGCAAGTCAGCTGCTTTCGAATAAAGTTCGTTAATGTGCGACATATCCAGCAATGCAACTTTCATTTGCGCCACTTTCAGACTGCCAATTAAAAATGGATTTAGATACCCAATCGATGTTTTTATTGTTTGATCGTTTATTCCGGCCGAATGCAATTCTTCAGACTCCTCTTCGCTTAGCAAAAAATAGCCGGCTAAATTATTATCGAAAACCGTTTTTGAGGCACCTGTATCAATCACCCACTTCCCCTTTTCCCCATCCGAAAAAACAGAAGTACACACAAGGTGGTAGTTTTCGTGTTCAAGCTCAACTATTTCGATGGGTATTTTATATCGCATAAAGTAAAAGTAGTTTTTTATTGTAAATAGCAAAGTTGAAGATTCTTACTTATCACCCCAATTCAAGAGACAATTATAAAAATAAAAAAGCGACTGACCCCGAAGAATCAACCGCTTTGTATATGAATTTATTTATTGCTTACAAAATATTCATTCCGTCAAGAACATCCATAACTCCTTTTACAGAGTTTGCCGAATCGTAAAGTAGTTGTTTTTCTTCTTCGTTTAAAGCAACTTCAATTACTCTTTCAACACCATTTTTACCTAATACAACAGGAGCTCCAACAAACATGTCGTTTAATCCCCACTCGCCTTCTAATTTCACACAGCAAGGGAAAACACGTTTTTGATCCATTACAATTGCCTCAACCATTTGAGCAGCTGCCGAACCTGGTGCATACCAAGCCGAAGTTCCCATAAGGTTAACCAATTCGCCGCCACCTTTTTTGGTGCGATCAACAATTGCTTCCAATTTATCAGCGTCAATCAACTCAGTTACAGGAATACCTGCTACTGTAGTGTAACGTGGAAGTGGTACCATAGTATCTCCGTGTCCACCCATTAATAAGGCAGAAATATCGCGTGGCGAAACTTCCAATGCTTCAGCTAAAAAAGCACGGTAACGAGCTGTATCTAAAATACCAGCCATTCCCATCACCTGATTTTTAGGCAATTTTGCTGTTACAGAAGCCGCATAAGTCATTACGTCCAAAGGATTTGAAACGATAATAATTTTTGCATTTGGCGAATATTTTACAATGTTTTCAGTAACGCTTTTTACAATTCCAGCGTTAATCGAAATTAAATCATCGCGGCTCATTCCTGGTTTACGAGGAACACCTGAAGTAATAACAACAACGTCTGAATCGGCAGTTTTTGCGTAATCATTTGTTGAACCTACTGTACGTGTATCATACCAATTAATTGGGGCAGTTTGCCACAAGTCCAAGGCTTTCCCTTCTGAAACACCTTCTTTAATATCTAAAAGAACAACCTCTTGTACAATGTTCTTTTCAGCTACAATCTGAGCGCAAGTTGCTCCAACATTTCCAGCTCCAACTACTGTTACTTTCATCTTACTAGTGAGTTTTTATTGTTACAAAATCTAAAATCTTAAACAATTAATAGTCAAATTGTTTTAAGGATTGCAAAGATAATTTATTTTCTTGATGATTAAAATTTAAACGATCCCCCAAAAGTGGTTTAACAATTAGGTAAGAAATCTTTATGACATGTAAAATTGGTGAAAAGAGGAATAATGATTCATGGAATTTGATGAGCTACAGTAACTGAATACTGCGACTGATCGCTGATTACTTTCTCCTAATTTAACCAGTAGGTCATTTTTAAAACAATTGCGCGGTTTCGGCCATTCCAGTTTCCGGTAAAATAGTTATCGGTATACACCAGATAAATATCAGAGACAGGCTGGTAACGCCACTGAAAACGAGAATTAATATTCAGATTCTGAATTTGTTCGTTGTACTGAACAAAAGTTGACCAAAATATTTTTTCGCTAAACGTTATATCCACCTTTGGCCCAACCAATAAAAATTGGGTACGGTCAAATGGATCACCCAAATCCATATCAGTATAATTAAAGTTCACCGAAAGATTTACATAGGGTTGAAAACGATAACCGATTTCACCTTGAACATATTGAATATCGCCACTGTAAAAAGTTCCCTTTGTCGCTTCTAATTCCCAATTAAACATTGTTTTTCGTGTCGATTCGTATGCAACAGTCACACCGCCAAAATCATATTCAGCACCAGCAGGCAAATAGTATTCATCGTCGTGTGAAGGATTAAAATCATTCTGAAGCTTCACATAATGGTCGGCATAACTTACGCTTAAACCCGAGCGATCTTGAAACTCAAATTCATATTCCAACTCGTATTCGTGTTCAATGTTTTTATAATCACTGTTGAAATAGTTATCAAATTTTAGGTCAGGCCCATGACTTACAATTCTTGAGTTAGGTACAAATTTATACCCTCCCATTACTCCCAGGAAGTTATAACCGGTTCGTCTAACATACCCTGATTCTGCGCTATAATTTTCGCCAACCGAAGTTTGATAAATACCTGCAGTAACATGTTTTGTACTGTATTTTATAGTAGCTCCCTGAGCATATTGTTTATCTGGATTATCGGGTTGAAAAGAACGGTGGTAAAAGAATTTACCATCCCACAGATTATCTTTACTAGCCAGATTATAATCAAATCCCAGCACCCGATTGAACATATTTGTATCTGAAGGGACATCGAGATACTCTTTATTTACCGCAATAAAACCAATATTGGATCGTGTAAATACTTTTTTTTGTACCGAAGCAACAGTAAAGTTTCGCGCCAAATAATCATCCGTTTCTTCTGTGGTCATATTAATAAAACCGATTCGCCAATCGTTACCAATTTTACCGCTTAGCCGGGCACCCGCCAAAACGGGAGCATCTAAACCAATTCTGCGCGAGAAAAACGGAGTAACAGTATGATATCCATAGCTTGAAAACAAGTCGCTGTTTTCCAAAAAGAATTGGCGTTTTTCGGGAAAAAGCAACTCAAAACGATCAATGTTGGTTACCTGTCTATCCACTTCAACCTGCGCAAAATCAGGATTGTACGTTAAATCAAGTGTCATCGATGAAGATATTCCAACTTTGGCATCGAAACCAAAATCCTTCCGATATTCCGTATCTGTTCCATCTTCGTGATTTTTTGCAGCTCCTCCTAAAAGATATGGTATAAATGAAAACTGTGTTTTCGATTTTGGCAAAGGTTCTTCAAATTTCATTCTACCTGTGTATGCCAACGAAGCCGTTGGAAACTGACGCGGAACGGGCGCCCAAGCCGATTTTTCATTCGACTTTAAATCCAGGCGGCTAAAATTTGTATTCCACACCTGGCTTCCCTTGGGGTAACGAACCGATTTAAAAGGAATACGCATTTCGGTTACCCAACGATCATCGTAATGTTTCGTTTTCGATTCCCATTTGCAATCCCAATCCAACGAAATGCTGTGACCGTCGCTCATTGTTCCATCCCACTTTGCACCCGAGGCCGAAACACCAAACGAAAAACCATTGGTTTGATCGAGAAAAGTATCAAAAAATATCAATAGATTATCGTTATTGCCAAAGTTAAAATCACGACGATACGATTCCATAATTCGTTTACCAGGAATGGTGTCGTAAAATATTTGGGCTATATACAAGGCCTTATCATCATATGTCATTAACATGGTTGAAGGCTGCGATGCATAACCTGAATCGGTGGGAAGAACTTTAAAGAATTTGTCAGCCTTTTGTGCCACCATCCAATCAGCTTCTTCAATTACACCGTCGATAATGATGCTCGATTGTGCTTTTTTAACATGGTAAACAAAATCTTTGTTAAAGGTATTTACAGTGGTATCGCCTTTCGGTGAATATAAATTTTCAGCAGACGCCGTAAGAATCAAAATTAGAAATAATAAAACCAGAGATAATTTCATAAAGAAATTGCTTTAATTGATTTAGGTTAAATACAATGGCAACAAAGATATTCAAATTGTTATATATACAAAGTAGGTATTCTCAAGAAAAATATACTGCAATTTACAAAAGGGAGCAATCTAAGAGAACGTTAATAAAAATTATACTATTTATTCAGGCTGTATTAACTGATAATTTGCATCATACAGTTGCAATTGTCTTTTTTTCCAAACTGCACCCTCCAAGAATAACGGATGCATTAATCGTACATCCCATTCGCCTAATTTTTTCAAAAGCGATTCAGTAATTTCCAGGTTCTGAAGTGCCACATTGTTTTGTTCCGAAATGTCTTTTGATAAATCGAAAAGTAGTGGTAAACGATCGGGCAGACGAATCAATTTCCAATTGCCTTCGCGAATTGCTGCACTTATTGTAAAACGCCAGTTAAATGATTCGTGCGGAAGTCCCTCCTTTTTACCCAACAGAAAAGGCATAAGATTTACACCGTCAAATTTTACATCTTTTGTTAATTCGCCCCCTGCCAAATCGAAAAAAGTAGCTGCAAAATCGAGCGATACAACAGGATTTTCATAGATTTTTCCGGCAGGTAATTTGCCGGGCCAATTCATTATAAAGGGCACATGAATTCCACCTTCCAACAATATGCCTTTTTGCCCGTTAAAAGGAACATTTAAAGAGGCATTACTATCGCATGGTCCCCCATTATCACTAATGAAAACAACCAGCGTATTTTCGGCAACTTCCATTTCTTTCAGGGTTTCCATAATCCTTCCAACATTTACATCCAAACGATGTACCATCGCACAATATGTTCTTCGCTTTTCATTTTTAATGTGTTTGAACAACTCTAAATCAGCTTCGGTAGCTTGCATGGGTGCATGTGGTGCATTAAATGCGGCATACAAAAAGAAAGGTTCGTTTGTATGACGTTTAATAAAATCGACACACTCATCGCCTTTATCATCGGTAATGTAGGTTATTGGTTGTGGTTTTTTATAGTTACTTTCTATTGGTGACTGGTAGCCTTTCCCTTCGGATTTTGATGAAAAATAATCGTGTCCGCCACCGGTGTATCCCCACATTTCATCAAATCCCCTTTTTAAGGGGTGAAACTGTGGCTCATCTCCTAAATGCCACTTGCCAACTATTCCGCTTACATAACCAAGTTTTTTTAAACGACTGGCAATTGTAGTTTCGGTTAGTGGAAGTCCTAAATATTGCGGGTCAAAACCAGGTTGGTTGCCACCCAAATTATTATCATGCCCAAAAGTTACCTGATTTCGTCCGGTTAATAAACCTGCCCGCGACGGGCTGCAAACCGGTGCCGAAACATATCCGTTGGTGAAGTTAATTCCACCTGCCGCCAACTTATCGATATTTGGTGTTGCAATTTGTTTGCTACCGTTTAGGCTTAAGTCTGCAAACCCTAGGTCATCGGCTACAATTAAAATAAAGTTGGGTTTTGAGTTCTGCGCAAACAGAATATTTCCGGTTAAAAAGAAAAGGCAAAATAATAGCGTTAGTTTATGTTTCATGTGGTCTATATTTTTCATTCTCACGTTCTGTCATTTCCAACGCGGTGAGAAATCTGTAGCCAACTTCTAAATTGGAAGCGATTTCTCAGTCGTACCTCTTTCGAAATGACACTTAGTTACCTATTCTCCAGTATATTCAGGATTCAATTCTTTAGGAACCGGTGCATTGGTATTGAATCTCCATTTTTCCAACATACCTAATAATTCCTTCATTTTTTTAGGATTTGCACTTGCAAGATTATGTTTTTCGCTCAAATCATCTTTCAAATTATACAGTTCAATATCGTTATTTTCAAAATACTGAATCAATTTCCAGTCGCCCAAACGAATTGCCGAACCTGGTCTTGTTCGGAAAACAGGATCCTGCGTTTCTTCGTTTCCTCCTTCCAGATAAATGGGAAAGTGCCAGAAAAGAGGGCGTTCAGCTAATTCCTCATTTTCAGTTAAAACAGGTAAAATGGATTGACCATCAAGTAGCTTGTCTTCTGGTTTTTCAATTCCAGCGACTTCCAAAATTGTTGGGAAAAAATCGAGATTGCTCACAGGAATATCTTTTTTTGTGGCCGACGCTATTTTTCCTTTCCAAAAAACAAACATAGGTTCGCGAATTCCTCCTTCATAGTAAGCTCCTTTTCCGGCACGAAGGGGCCATTGTTTAGTTACTTTATACAAACCACCGTTATCGGAAATAAACAGAATAAATGTATTCTCAAGTTTTCCGGATTCTTTTAACAAAGAAACTAATCGGCCAATCTGAGTGTCTAGATTTTCGACCATTGTTGCATATTCTGCATTGTTTTGTCCGTTCCATTGGGGTTTGTTTTCATATTTTGGCAACAATGATTTTACCGGATGAATGGGCGTATGAACCGCATAGGGCGA
>JBFFMM010000165.1:0-6706 GCA_041554075.1 Draconibacterium sp.
GGTGCCTACGGTTTTTTCTTCGGAGATGCGACAAACTATGTTTCACGTGCTTATTACAAAGTAGGGGCAAAATATTATGCCAAAAACATTATTGGAATTGCTGTAATCAGAGCTGTTCCCTTATTTAAGGCACAGGTTCTTGAATTTGGTCTTGGTTATCGATTTCACAAGCAGAAAAATTGAGCAGAAAAGAGAATTCAATTATCTTCGGCGAACAATAATTAAAAACTGACATTTATACTAAAACAAATGCTGGCGATTTATTAGATTATTTATTGATATGAAAAAATACAACTTCGACGAAATAGTTCCACGCAAAGGAACAAACTGCTTAAAACACGATGCAATGGAGATGTTTTTTAAATCGAATGATTTGCTCCCTCTTTGGGTGGCCGACATGGATTTTAAAACACCCGACTTTATTGTTGATGCCATAAAAAAACGTGCTGAACACGAAATCTTCGGGTACACTTTCAGACCCTATTCCTATTTTGAAGCCATTATTAATTGGATGAAACGTCGTCACAACTGGGAAATCAAAAAGGAATGGATTTCGTTTAGCCCCGGCGTGGTGGCAGGTTTAACCTTTGCCATTGAATCTTTCTCGAAACCCGGCGATGGTGTAATTGTTCAGCCTCCGGTATATTTTCCGTTTTTCGACTGTGTAAAAGGCACCAAACGAAAAATGATTGAAAATCCGTTAAAAATTGAAAACGGTCGATACACTTTTGATTTGGAAGACTTAAAAGCAAAGATTGACAAAAACACAAAATTGCTAATGCTTTGCAACCCGCAAAATCCGGGAGGAACGGTTTGGACACGCGAAGAATTAGTTGCGCTGACCGATATTTGTCTAGAAAACGACATTATGATTATTTCTGACGAAATTCATTCAGACTTAATTTTTGAAGGACACAAACATATTCCACTGGCCAGCATTTCGGAAGAAGTTGCACAGAATTGTATGATTTCAATGGCACCCAGCAAAACATTTAATATTGCCGGGCTCACCTCGTCGATGGTAATAATACCCAACAAAGGAAAATTTGCCCGCTACGAACGAACAATTGGAGTTGGACATTTGGGTATGGGAAATATTTTTGGATCAATTGCACTTGAAGCAGCTTACACACACGGTGATGAGTGGTTGGAACAAATGCTCGATTACCTGTGGAAGAATTTCCAACTGGTAAACGATTTTATGAAAGCAAAACTTCCGAGAGTGGAAGTAATGAATCTGGAAGCTACTTACCTCGTCTGGATGGACTTTACCGACTACGGAATGAAAAACGACGATCTGATGAAATTCTTGCTTAAAAATGCCGGAGTTGCATTAAACGACGGAGGCCGTTTTGGAACCGGCGGTGATGGTTGGTTGCGCATTAATGTTGGCTGCCCTCGAAGTGTACTACAAGAAGCTTTGAACAAACTGGAAAAGGCTTTTGGATAATAAATTACCGCTATGAAATGCATTCCAGTGACTAACCTACTTTACCTTCCCCGGGTTTTTCTTTACAAAGTCGCCCCAGTTTTTATACTCTTTCGACTTTTGAGGTTTATCTAATTGTATAAAATGGCAAATGGCAACCGCAACAGCATCGGTTTCATCAAGCACTTGGTCCATGTCTTTTAAATTGTACACCTTTTGAAGAAAATAAGCCACCTGCTCTTTGGAAGCGCGACCCATTCCGGTAATGGCCTGTTTCACCGACAGCGGTGCATATTCATAAATTGGCACATCGTGCATTAAGGCAGCGGCCATTAAAACTCCCTGCCCTCGTCCCAATTTTAACATCGACTGAACATTTTTGCCGTAAAACGGCGCTTCAATGGCCATTACATCGGGTTTATACTCTTCCACCAAATGCAAAGCACGCTGATGCAAATACTTCAAACGCATATAATGGTCGGAGTATTTTTTAGGCGTGATATTTCCCATGTGCAATATCACCGGTTTTTTGTTTCGTATTTCAACCAAACCATAACCGGTTACTGTTGTTCCGGGATCGATACCCAAAATGCGTAATGGTTTTTCCATCCAATAAAAATAGTGACTTGTTGTAACTTATTGTGATTTGTGATGATTTTTTGTTCTAATCAACTATCATTCATTTTAAATCACCACACATTTTGATCAATTACTTTTCCTCCTGTCTAATTGCTGAACCAACACACCTGAAACAATAAAAATTAATCCGACAAAAGTGGTCATATAAATGGTTTCCTTTAAAACCAACCGGATGAATACCAGAGATAAAAAAGGGGCAAAAAACACCAAATTCCCAATTTTAGCATTTGTAGTGGTCAGGTTCATGGCTTTTAACCACAATACATAGGTAATTCCAACTTCAAAAACTCCAGAATAAACAACGGCCCAAAATCCAGGTCCCCAGTTTATTTTAAACGAAGAAAAGAAGTAAACAACAGGAAGCAAATAAATCAATCCGATGGCAAAATTCAGAAACAATTTAATCACCTCATCGCGACGATCGCGCACATTAAAAATCCAGTACAACGACCATAAAACCGAGCTTCCCACTGCCAGCACCACACCAAGTGGATTGGTATTTTTGAATCCATCGATTCCTCCTTGCGAAGAAATAAAGAACACACCTCCAAAACTAATGATGAGTGCAACCATACTTATCCAGCTTATTTTTTGATTAAGCAAGGGCACGGAAAGCAAGGCCAGCGTAATGGGCCAAATCATGTTCAGCGGCTGAGCTACCTGTGCCGGAAGCAACGAATAGGCTTTGAACAGCACCAGGTAATAAAGCAAGGGATTAAATGCTCCCATAAGCAAGGAATACGACCACTGCCGTCGTGTTTGTTTGAAAATCAAGTGCGTTTTTCGCTGCGCCAGTAAAACAAAAAACAACAATACAACGGTTACTACTGACACATAAAATATAAGTTGAATATAATCGTACTCCCGCAATGCCAGTTTAAAGGAAGTTGCAACTGTTGACCAGAAAAGAACGGCCAATCCGGCAAAAAGATATGCCTTGTTTTGCGCTACCATTAAAATTCGATATTCTCAATAGCACGATCAAAAAGCCCCTCATTGTTTTCTGGTTCTTTATCGGGATAGATCTCTCGCAGTTCACGGTATTTTGCCCGCGACTCTTCGATATATACACTTCCCGGATAGGATGTCAGCATTTTTTTGTACAAATCCTTTGCTTTTTCTTTTTCGTCCAGTTGGTAATTGTAAATTTCGGCTTGCATAAACAAAGCATCATCACCCAATAATTCGTAACTAAAATCAGTAACAATGGTTTCTAGAAATTCTATAGCCAAAGCATAATTCTGATTTTCCACTTCAATTTTTGCTTTTCGGAAAAGGATATCGTCAACTAAAGTATGGTACGGATAAATATCAGCAAGTGAATCCAAAACCAACATTGCTTCATTTTCGCGGTTTTGAAAAAACAGCAAATCGGCTTTAGCAAACATCTGCAGCGGAACTGCTGTAGTATCCAAATTAAGGTTGTTGCCAATCATCATGGCAAGCTCCATGGCGTCGTTTGCGGTGAGTTTCGAAGTACTGGCTTTTAAAACATCCAGCTGTGCTTTTGCCCAACTAAAATTGCCCATGTAATAACCCAGCCTGGCCTTTTTTAATTTTACGTCGTCGCCCAGCGTATTTTTTTTATTGGCATCAATTACCTGCGAATAAATCAACATCGCTTCCCATGGATCATCGGCGTAAACATAAATATCAGCCATTTCAGTTTTTAAAACTCCAGTTTGCTCGGGTTTTAATTGCGGAATTTTTAAGCCTTTTTCTAAAATGGCCAGCCCCTTTTCGGTATCGTTTAAATAAAAGCCCAATAAATGCGCATATTCCTGAATCAAATTTAAGGTTGCCGGCCCATAATGCAAGTATTCCAGCCCTTTTTCAAACTCCTGTGCAAGTGCATCACCTTTGACCGCATCGTCTTTAAATTCACTTATATATTCTAAATACGACGCATGAATATTGAATGCATAAGCCTGGGCATAATATTCACTCTCTTCTCCTTTAGCCAACAAATATGCAAAGGCTTCTTTGGCCTCAGCATATTGTTTGTTTCGTAAGGCCATGTTTCCCAATTGTGCAATCTGACCGGCTTCGGCTGCCGTTCTTTTATCCAAAGCGATGGACTGGCGCAATGCACTCGAAAATTTCTTTTCCTGAAGGAAAAACCAAATTAACAAACGGTTGTACCCAATAACTTGCGGATTAGTTTGAATGCGTGATAATACTTGTCCTCTGAATTGGTCACGCAAACCGTTATCAATATCCAATCGCATGGCGGATGATAAACTGCTTTGCACGCGAGCCAAATGTTTTTCACTTTGCTGCAACAAGTTCAGGTACTCTTCCATCATATTTTTGTAATCGCGCAAATACAAGTACGATCGGGCCAACTCGTAACTAAACGACTCGGCAGGTAGCACTTCTCTACCTTTCAAATAAGTTTGTTTGGCCAGTTCGTATTCGCCCCAGCTTAAAAAACCATTGGCCGTAGTTAAATAACCTCCTTTGTTCGGTTGAATTTTATCAATTGCCTCTTTGAATTTTTCGTTGGCCTCCTCATCGCGCTTTTGCATCTTTAAAACTTGCCCCCAATGCACGAAGTACTCAGAGCGCACCTGATTCTGCTTTGTTATTGCCTCTTCAATTTCAGTCTCTGCCTTTGTGAATTCTTTTAATTCAATTAAACAGTTTAAATAATACCTAAAATAGCTGCTGCTTTTTGTTAACTGATGTACCTCTTTCAATAAAGGCATGGCCTTTTCGTAGTCTTTTGCATTGTAATAACGAATGGCAAGACTTGATTTAGTTTGAATATCGGACTGTTTGCGTTGCGCAAAACTATCATTCAAACCCAAAACCAAAAAAAGAAAGATTAAAAAGTACCTCATCATATTTTTCACGTGTACAAAAATAACACAGTTCTGCTAACAATGGTTTTTTTAAAAACAATTTTGCTTTTTGATAGTTTATCAACTTTACATTGATATTAAACTTTTACATTTGCACAAAATTTTTCATGAACTGTTTAAATGTTATTTGTCGGAAGTATTCAGATGGATTTTTCATTTAGACAAAGCAAAATTGACGAAAATAGAGCACCAGCTATTTAAGGAAGTTTTGCAGCAGAATAAATGAAAAAGACGCAGAATAGAACGATATAATAATTTTTAGTCAATTTATATTATGGCTCATGAGTTGAAAGGAAGGCAGCGATTGCCGAAGTGGATGAAGATGAAAATGCCAAAAGGTGAAAGCTATTCGAAGGTTAAAAATTTGGTTGACAAACACGGATTGCATACCATTTGCACCAGCGGAAACTGCCCAAACATTGGCGAATGCTGGAACCGTGGAACGGCTACGTTTATGATATTGGGAAACATTTGTACCCGGAAATGCAAATTTTGCTCGGTGC
Organism: Draconibacterium sp.; assembly: GCA_041554075.1. GTDB lineage: Bacteria > Bacteroidota > Bacteroidia > Bacteroidales > Prolixibacteraceae > Draconibacterium. Next base: position 5,436 of record JBFFMM010000165.1, read on the forward strand.
CCAACGGAGTTCCTTTAGCCGCTGATATGGAAGAACCAAAAAAACTCGCCGAATCGGTTCGGATTATGGGCGTAAAACATTGTGTAATCACTTCCGTTGACCGCGACGACATGGAAGATCAGGGAGCCGGAATTTGGGCAGAAACAATCCGCGAAGTAAAACGCGTAAACCCGGAAACAAAAATTGAGGTATTAATTCCTGATTTCAGGGGAAAGGAAGAACTGATTCAGCAAGTGATTGATGCCGGCCCGGACGTAATTTCGCACAATCTGGAAACCACTGAAAAGCTGACTCCGTTTATTCGTTTTGCTGCCAAATACCGCCGCAGCTTAGATGTAATAAAATACGTAGCCGAAAATTTTGGACGCGCAAAATCGGGTATCATGTTGGGATTGGGCGAAACCCACGAAGATGTTTTACAAACCATGGACGACCTACTGGAAGCCGGCTGTAAAGTAATGACCATTGGACAATACCTTGCACCAACGGCTAAACACATGCCGGTACAAGAATATATTGAACCGGAAAAATTTGTGGAATACCGCAACATTGGCATAAAAAAAGGATTTAAGTTTGTGGAGAGTTCGCCGCTGGTGCGTAGTTCGTACCGAGCTGAAGAGCATGTAAAAGCATAAGAAGCGCGAAGCTGGAAGTCAGGAGAACGAAGTTGGGCGTTAGAAGAACAGCTGCAAGTTACAAGTTCGTCAATCCTAATTCCTGATACCTGATTCTTGATACTTGATACTAAATATGAAGTTATGGCAAATTTTAATTACATAGACGTTGGGTTAAAAGATTACAAAGAGTGCTGGGATTACCAGGAAGAGCTTTTAAAAGACGTTTCCGATGATAAACGCGCAACGAAAATACCTTCGGAGAAGAACCATTTTTTATTGGTAGAACATCCACATGTTTATACGCTGGGGAAAAGTGGCGACGAAAGCAACTTACTGGCAGCTGGCGATTTCATAAATAAAATTGAAGCGACTTTCTACAAAATAAACCGGGGTGGCGATATTACTTATCATGGCCCGGGGCAATTGGTGGGCTACCCAATAATCGACCTTGAACATTACAAAATTGGGGTGCGCGAATACATTGAAAAAATGGAGGACGCCATTATTGAAACCATTGCAGAATATGGTTTGGAAGGAGGCCGCAAAGAAGGAGCAACAGGTGTTTGGCTGCAACCCGACCACAAAGTGCGTGCGCGAAAAATATGTGCCATTGGCGTTCGTGTAAGTCGTTACGTTACCATGCATGGTTTTGCA
>JBFFMM010000166.1:0-6703 GCA_041554075.1 Draconibacterium sp.
AGCCGACTGCGGAATAGGAATTGCAGCTCAAATGGCAGTTCTTACTTCAAACAAATTAAAACACGGTGCCATTGAATGTTTAATTACAGTTGACGAAGAAACCGGATTAACAGGTGCATTCGCTTTACAACCTGGGTTTCTTAATGGTTCTGTTTTGTTAAACCTTGACTCGGAAGACGAAGGTGAAATTTTTATTGGTTGTGCCGGAGGTGTTGATACACTTGCCACTTTTGAATATAAAATGGAAGCAGTGCCTAAAAATTCAGTAGCTATAAAAATTACAGTAGCCGGATTATTGGGTGGTCATTCGGGCGACGATATTCATAAAAATCGGGGAAATGCGAATAAAATACTCAACCGTTTAATTTGGAACGCAGCCAATAAATTTGAGGCCCGACTTGCCGATTTTAACGGAGGTAATTTACGCAATGCAATTGCTCGTGAAGCGTTTGGTGTAATTACAATTTCTGAATCGGTAAAAGAGAAAGTGCTTGCTGAATTAGAAACATTAGCAGAAGCTATTAAAGCCGAATATGAGATTTCAGAACCGGGTATACAAATTAGCTGGAAAGAAGTTGAAACTTATGCCCGTGTTATTGATACAAGCACACAGCAACAACTGTTAAATGCAATTTATGCCTGTCCGCACGGAGTGCTTGAAATGAGTTCAAGGATGGAAGGAATGGTAGAAACATCAACGAACCTGGCCTCGGTTAAATTTATTGATGAGAATAAAATTCAGGTAACTACCAGCCAACGCAGCGAGATTGAGAGCAGAAAAAACTATGCAGCACAAACCATTGAATCAGTATTTAAACTAGCCGGTGCTAAAGTAAAACATTCTGACGGATACCCGGGATGGGCGCCAAACCCAAATTCGAAGGTTTTAAAAACTACAGTCGATTCTTATAAAAAACTGTTTGGTGTTGAGCCAATTGTCCGATCAATTCATGCTGGATTAGAATGTGGCCTTTTCCTTGAAAAATACCCAAAACTTGACATGGTATCGTTTGGACCAACCATTCTCGGAGCACACTCCCCCGACGAACGTTTGGACATCGCTACCACCGAAAAATTCTGGAAACATCTGGTTGATGTTTTAGAGAATATAAAATAGCGGTTAAACTTACTCTCCATTAAAATAAAAATACCTCAACACACATTTATGCCCGGTACTTGCAGGATTTTTCTCTTCGATTAAGCGAATTTGGAGGGTGTGTTTCCGGTTTTTCAATCCACTTTCTAAAGTGAAGTACCAAGGTAAATACAGGTCTTTACTCCATTTGGTAAACAAATCCTGTTTTTGCCAGGGTTGGTCGTCAATGCTGTACTCAATAATTCCTGCATCGGGTCCGGCGGCCACTGCAATTCCCACGGCATTTCCTTTAAACCGAAATTTGATAATTTTCCCGGGATATTCGCCAACCAACATCGAAACATTGGTATAATTCTGTCGCGTACTCATACCGTTGTCGGGGTGCCAATTCTCAACCAACTCCCAGCCTTTTATGGGTTTGGGCGGATTTGGAAGAATCAATTTCCCGGTTTCATAACAAAACTCATCCAATGGATGTTGAATTCCATTTTCGGCTATTTTATCGTTTGAAAAATCCCTATTGAATTCGTCTTCCAAAAATTGTATAATTGATTTTGAATAAACTCCCTGTCCAAAAGGAGAAGGATGTAAATTCACAAAATCGTTTTCCCAATCAAACTCCCCCGCATCAATCCGTTTGGTAACTTCTTTTGCCAGATTTATGGTAGAAATATTGTAATGTTTCGCTACTTTTTCGTGTTGCTGAATAACAACAGGAATCTTACCTTCACGATAATCCTTCATTTTATCGGGATCGACAAAATGCAAAATTACAATATCACAGTTTGAATTGGCTTTTCGTGCATGGCGCACAATACCTTCCATTCCTCTAACCATTTCATTAGGTGTTCTACCGTTTGTAGCATCATTTACGGCAGCTTCTTCGAAAAGCAAATCAACCGGCCCATTTTTTAACACATCGCGTTCAAAACGAAATGCTGCAGGCGTTGACCCCATACTTGGAATTCCGGCTGCTATAAAGTCAAATTCCGTTTCCGGAAATTTCTGTTCCAAATAGTTACACACCGAATCGCGCCATCCCTGATTATAAGTTATAGAACCGCCTAAAAATGCCACCCTTCCTTTTTTCTCATTCTGGAATTTTAAAAATGAGTTTTTTAAAGATTGGCGATGACTATGAAAACCGTCGGATTTTAAAACTTGCCCCATGGAAATTTGGACAATCACAAAACACACTAAAAATGAAACTACTTTTCTCATCCTGTAAATTTTAAACTACAAACTACATCCATTCCACTTTCCCGGCCAAATCACCTCTTCCCGGAGAGGGGTAATCCATCATAATTTCTCCAACATAAAAAAGTCCCAGGCACTTTTGCCCAGTTTGAATTTTCATGATTTCATCAAACAATTCAAGAAATCCCGGAGTTGCCCAAAATGCCCCTAATTCCATTTCGGTGGCATGTAACCACATATTTTGCACAGCCATCGAAACGGCGGCAATTTCTTCCCATTCGGGTAATCTTCTGGCAGGATCAAGCTGAACAACTACAGCAATAGCCACAGACACACGATCCAGAGTTGACTTAAATTTCTCTATTTTCTCAAGTGCCACCGGATAACCTTCAGCCTGCTTAGATTTTAGAATGGAATATGCTTCATCAGCCAGTTTTGTTTTTGAATCACCGGTGTAAACTTTAAAACGCCAGGGTTCTGTTTTTTTATGATTCGGTGCCCAGTTGGCACTCTCCAAAAGCTGTTCAATAACTTCCTTCGAAATTTCCTTTTTGGCAAATAATCTTGGTGGAGTAGCCCTTCGGTTTTTTATAATATCTGAGATGGATGAATTGCCCATAATTAAAAGTTTGTTGAATATATAAAAACGTGTTTTACGCTGAAAAGATAAAGCTAAATTTAATAATGATTGACTGAAATCTGATTACCAAATTGTATTTTCTTTGAATAGTTTAACGCTATTAATGTCCGGATTTAATTGCATTAATTAAGGCAAATCATCAAAGTTAATTACCGGAGCCTCCCCACCACCTTCTCTCTCGAAATACGAATCGATGGTTGTGGTCTCGCTAAAAAAGCCACAATTTTTCAGAAAAAATCGATTCCCATCAACACCTCCGGCATAATCCATTCGCGATTCTTTTCGTGCGGTAGCATCTGCAGTGAATTTTATTTTTGTAAGTTCCACCCACTGTTTGTTCGTTGTAAAAACCCACTGATTGGCAAAATTTACCAGACGGGTTATGTTTCCTGTTTCGGTATAAAAATTTTCAAGAAAAGAATACAAATTTGTTAAATAAGTATCCGTTTGGGGACGACTAAAACTGGCAATTAATTTCCATTCATTCACCTCGGGCGCATAAAACCATCCAGTAAAATCAGTAAAATTATTTCCGGCAGGCTTCCCTTTTAAAAGAAATTTATACGTGGTTCCGGCCTTCCACATAAACTTATAATAACTCTGCCCTCCGGAGCCTTCATTGCCAAATTCGCCAGTGTGAACCCCTTCTCCCTTTTTAAGCAATTTTATTCGCTGGTCTTCAGGTATCTCATTCGGGTCATCCGTATTGTAAGGACTCCAGACCGAAAATAGAACACGGCGTTCTTCTGCCGAATTCACCTGAATACCAAAATATCCCTGGCCAAATCCATTTGCCATAAAATAGGAACCCAACACATCATTCCCTTCCGGAACATTTATTTCGTTGTAAAAATAAACAACATCGCCATTATTTTCAGGCACCTGAAATCCCAAATGTACGGAAGGTCCTCGCCTGCCCCAATAAAAATCGTCTTTGGCAAACCAAACTTTCCCCTTTGTCGCTTCACCACCAATCAGAATGTTTTTAATTGCTGGAAAAGTAGCTCCACTTTTTTCTATTCCTTCAACTTCAACAAAATGATAACCCGGCTCCAAAATGTTAAAGTGCCCCACCTCCACTGTATCATAACTTGCATTCGTAAGCTCAACAATTTTAGAACTTCCATTTAAAGTCACTTTAAGTTTAGAAGAAGCCTCTGACCTGGCTATCAATCCAATGGAAAGACTACCTGTATTTTCGGTTTTAAAATAGGTCCTGATTTTAGTATTCCGGTTAGTCCAGTTTTCTATTCCTTCCTCACTAATCAAATCACGGTTTTTATCCAAATCATCAAGCACCCAACTATTTCCGGCTGTTGGTATGGAAAAAACAAACTGAAGATCAGTATTCATCTCCTCACCCGAATTAAGGCAAGCAGTAGATAAAAATAGTACAACAAGTATGCAAAAATTTATATTCTTCATATTTCCTAATTAATGCCAGCCACTTCCTTTTTATAAAACTTACACACCTCGGTTAACCCACATTTATTACATTTTGGTTTGCGGGCAATGCATGTGTATCGCCCGTGCAAAATCAACCAGTGGTGCGCCTTCGGTACTAATTCATCCGGAATGTATTTCATCAATTGTTGTTCGGTAGCCAAAGGCGTTTTTGCATTGGTGCTTAAACCAATTCGCGCTGCCACTCTAAAAACGTGCGTATCAACTGCCAGTGCCGGTTTGTTATATACTACCGATGCAATTACATTGGCTGTTTTTCGTCCAACTCCGGGGAGTTTTTGTAAATCGTCCACATCACTCGGAACCTCGCCGTCGAACAATTCCAGTAATTTTTGAGCCATACCAACCAAATGTTTGGCTTTGTTATTTGGGTACGAACAAGAACGGATGTAATCAAAAACCTCTGCCGGATCAACTTCCGACATTTTCTGTGGTGTTGGAAATCGCTTTAATAAGTCGGGCGTAATCTGATTCACACGCTTATCTGTGCATTGTGCCGATAATATTACGGCTACAATCAATTCAAAAGGATTACCATAATCCAATTCAGTTTCCGCAATTGGCATAGTTTCCTCGAAATATTGAATTATAAAGTCGAATAATTCTCGTTTTCGCATAACAATTAAATTTTTCCCGAAAATAATTGATTTTTTTTGGCAAACGGTGTAACAAAATTTAATTTTTAGTGTCCTATTAAATGTAACACTTAATCAACATTTCTCCCCTTTATAGAAATGGTTTTAAGTTAACAAATTAAACAGACGTATAAAAAGCCGGTGTTGACCGGCTTTTTCTTTTATCCCCTTTTTGCTAAAAAATAAAACTCGTGAATAAAAAAATTGAAGAATAAATATCTAATAACTGAGAATCAAGCATATTAATTTTATTTTTGTGAGAAATACGGAAGGAGATTCAATTAGATGATGAAGAAAAAATATTACTTCTTACTAGTTATTGTGGCGATGGCGGTGTTTGCTTTTACTTTAAAGTCGTTTGTACGAACACCAATTGAGAAAGAGATAGTTGAGGTAGTTACAGAAGAACCCGAATACAATCCTGTTATTGAGATAGAAAGTACGCTTGCACAATTCGATAGTATTTTAGATGATAACCTAAAACAATCGGGAACAGTTGGAGCTGCTGCTGTAATTACTTACAAAGGTAAAATAGCTCTAATCAAATGCTATGGTGTGTGTAAAGCCGACGAAAAAAATGCTATCAATAAAAACACTGTGTTTCGATTGGCATCGGTGTCAAAATCAATTACCGGTGTTTTAGCAGGAATTTTAGACGATGAACATATTATCGATTTAGACGACAAAGTGATTGACTACCTTCCTGATTTCAAATTAAAATCACCAGAAAGCACACAACAACTTACAGTACGAAATTTACTGAGCCATACATCTGGATTAATTCCACATGCCTACGACTTAATGGTAGAAGACCATGTTCCGCTCGACAAAATCATTGAACGATTAGACGAAGTTGACATTACTGCACCTCCCGGAAAATTATACGGTTACCAAAATGTACTTTACAGTATATACGATCCAATTACAGAATCGAAAACCCACAAAAGTTTTAATGCTGTTATTGATGAAAAAGTTTTTACTCCCTTTGGAATGAACGATGCATCAACCAGTTTTGAAGCATTTAAAAACAACAAAAACAAAGCATATCCACATTATAACCGCGGACACAATCGTTTTAGCCCACTACGTTTAAACGACCGTTATTACAATACAACACCGGCAGCAGGAATAAATGCCAGCATTTCCGATCTGGGCCAGCTTTTAATTGTACTAACCGACGAAAACTCTGACATAATATCGGAAAGTGCACGCGAAACTATTTTTACGCCACAAGTAAAATCGCCTTTAAAACGCACTTATTTTAGAAGCTGGGGACGTGGAATCCAATCGAAACAATATTCAATTGGCTGGCGCATTGTTGACTACAAAGGAAGAAGAATTGCTTACCACGGTGGTTATGTTTTAGGCTACAAAGCAGAAATTGCACTTTGCGAAGAAGAAGAAATCGGAATCGCCCTATTGACAAATTCACCTACCAGTAGCTCAGCCCAAAATATTCCGGCATTTTTAAATATGTTGTTTGCTGAAAAAGACAAACTAGCGCTGGAAAAAAAATCAAAAAATGATGAAGCCAACAAATCATAGGCTGAATCTACTTTTATATTTTTCTCATGAAACCATTTTTACAAGCTGAAAGTCTTTCGAAACGTTGGGGCGAGTTGATGCTATTCGAAGACATATCGTTTACTATTTTTGAAGGAGCCAAAGTTG
>JBFFMM010000167.1:0-6691 GCA_041554075.1 Draconibacterium sp.
GCAAAAGGAAATGGACGAAAAAGATGCTTCAATTCAGAAACTTCAAAATCAGGTTAATTTGTTGAAAAAGGAAATTGGTCAATAGTTATACAATTTAGTTATAAAATGCCGTACTGGATATTATTTTTTGCTTAAGCAAGGTGAAAAAGAATAGAATGGCCGTAGCTATGGTTTAATTTTTTAACGAAGTATAAACGGAAAATAATAAATTTATGTGCGGCACTTTGCGGCTATATTGATATTAAACAGACGAGCCATAAATAAAATGACCCGTCTGTTTAACAAATCTGATTTTGATTTGTTAAAAAAGTTTGATAATTAAATGGTTTCAAAACCAGAATATTATTGATTGCACAAAATGAAAGTACCCTTTCATTTAAAGCCTGGCCGAGCAGCCGGGCTTTTTGGTTTAGCAGATAGAGAAAAGAGAGACAAAGGTAGTTACTTTCGCAAAAACCTTTGTCGTTTGTTTACTCTCAAATTCTACTATTTCTATAAAAAAACTGCGCTGTTATTTCTCTACTTTTTTAAACCACATACGGTTTCCTACATTGTAATATTCACTTTCAATTTGAGGATTATCGGCTAACTCTTTCTTTGTATATGGGAAATGTGGAACCATTACATCATCTCCTTTTTCCCAGTTGGCAGGAGTTAAAACATCGGCATAATCGGTAGTTTGAAGTGCCTCCACAATTCGTACAATTTCTGCCATGTTTCGTCCCACTTGCATGGGGTAAAAATTAATTGAACGCACCACATTTTTATCATCAATAATAAAAACACCCCTTACGTCTTTTGTTGTACTGGTAGGTTCGTGTAGCATTCCATATATTTTGGATATTTTCCCTTCAGGATCTTCAAACAATGGGAAATTAATAACTTTCTCGCCCCTGTTTTTGTAGTCTAATTCCTCCAGGTGTGTTTTCCACATATTATGTACATCTACTTTATCGGTAGAGATAATTGCTATTTTAACACCCAATTTATCAAAGGTGGGTTGTAAATTGGCTAATTCAAGCAATTCGGATGAACAAACCGGTGTAAAATCGGCAGGGTGGCTAAAAAGAATTTTCCAGCTCTTTCCAAAATCGTTAGGAAATTTAATATCCCCCTGAGTAGAGTTTGCACTAAAGCTAGGTGCTTTTGATCCTATTAAAGGAATCTTGTTGCCTTCCGCCATAATCATACCTGTGATTAGCGTACAAGCTAGTAATGTCAACATAATTCGTTTCATAACTGTAAAATATTAAATGATTGCATCAACAAGTTACGGCTACAAAATCAGCCAAATACATGCTGAATAACATATAATATTTCAGTAGATTAAATTGGATTTGTGCATCAGGAAGCAACATTGACAGATATTATCATACTATAAGGTATTTATATCTTTTTGGTTTTAAATTCATTATTTACACCCCTTTTTTTATTTAAATTGAAAGTTCAAAAAAAATAGATTAAAATACCTAAATGTGTTTTATTAACAATTTCTTTGACTTTTGTCGAATAAACTGTTCAATTATTCTAAACCATAATCGAGTTTAAACAACTGGTAATATTGAACAATAGATTCGCGAACCTGGTATTCGGAAGCAGTATAGGGAAGTACATTTTGTCCGTTAAACCACATCATAAACGTATCGGCATAAGCTTCGTTAACACCTGTAAGTTTCATCACCATTTCTTTGTTGTAATTTTCCGAATGCATCTCCCAATTTCGCATTACAGCCATTTCTTCTCTCACTTTTCGTTTACGCTTTTCGCGCTTTCCGTAGTAATGCATAAACGATAATGGATTAAAAAAAGCTGCAATAACCGGCGGTTTTTCATTAAATGCATCCCCACGCAGAGCCGGATCCAGTTCAGTTGGTGTTCCGTGATCAAAATAATCAAGCTGCTGAGACTGCCCTTCAACCGTAACTTCACCCACGTTATACAGAACCGGTTTCATATAAAAAGTAAGTACCTCAAAACCTGTATAATAAGATGGTATTTTCAGAATTGTTTTTTCGTAGCCCACTGAAGTTACTTCCAAACTGTCGATATTTAACATTTCGAGCGTAAAATACCCGTCGCCATTGGTAATTGTTCCACTGTGTGTTCGATGTAATATAATGTTTGCATACGGAATGGCAGAACTGTCGCCCGAACTTAAAACCTCTGCCTTTAATTCAATCAGCATCGGATCCACATCATATTCGTCATTCTGTGCACTTCCCGAAAGAAATACAAATACAAAAAATAATAGAGGTAAATATCTAATCATTACAGGTTTCTTCAGTTTTAGAAGACAAAACTACACAAAAGAATTATTCGTTACAGAAGATAACATTATTTAACGGGGTTTTAACAAGAATTAAGGGGTGTATAGAATATTGAGCAGGTGATTTGAATTCCTGTCATTTCGCCTCTCAGGAACGAAGGTGAGAGATCTGTTACACCTACGAATAAATGTAACAGATCTCTCACTGCGTTCGAGATGACAACTATTTCATTGAAGCAATACGTTCTTCCAAAACTTTAATTTTGGATTCGGCATCGGCTTGTTTTTCCTTTTCTTTGGCCACAACAGCTTCTGGAGCATTGTTTACAAAACGCTCGTTGCTGAGTTTTTTCATTACCGAAGTAAGGAATCCTTTGGTGTATTTCAACTCTTCTTCCAGTTTTTTCAATTCCTCTTCCACATCAATAAATCCTTCAAGCGGAATATAAAAGTTTGATGATTTTACACGGAACGAAGCAGCTCCTTTTACTTCCTCATCAACTAAGGTTAATTCTGAAATATTTCCGAGTTTAATAAGAATACTGTTGAACGTTTCATCAAAACCTTTGTCGCCTTTTTGAGCAGAAAGTTCAATGGTATCCTTAAAGGCAATGTTTTTATCTTTTCTGATTTTGCGAATTCCAGATACCGCTTCTTTAACGTCTTCGAAAGTTGCCAGAAGCTCTTTATCATATTCACCTGCTTTTGGAAGCTGGCTGATCATGATACTTTCACCTTCTTTGCGTTCTTCCAGTAATTGCCAGATTTCTTCGGTAATAAACGGCATAAACGGATGCATTAAACGTAAAACCTGGTCGAACAAATCAAGTACCTCTGCATACGTTTTTGCATCAATTGGTTTTTGATAAGCAGGTTTTACCATTTCCAGTAACCATCCCGAAAATTCGTCGCGTACTGTGGTATAAACCGTCATTAAAGCTTCCGAAATACGGAAACTGTCAAATTGTGCATTCAGTGTTTCAACCACCTCACCCAGTTTGTTTTTAAACCATTCGATAGCTAATTTTGAATGTTCCGGTTGCTCAATATGGCTGTCAACTTCCCAGTTTTTCACCAAACGGAAAGCATTCCATATTTTTGTTGTAAATCCTGCTCCCTGTTGTGTTAATCCTTCGTCGAATAACAAATCGCCACCTGCAGGCGAACAAAGTAACATTCCAACGCGAACACCATCAGCGCCGTATTTTTTAATCAGGTCGAGAGGATCGGGCGAATTACCCAACGATTTCGACATTTTACGACGTTGTGCATCGCGCACCATTCCGGTAAAATATACATTTTTGAATGGAAATTCATCACGGTATTCGTAACCGGCAATAATCATTCGGGCTACCCAGAAGAAAATAATATCGGGTGCGGTTACCAAATCCGACGATGGATAATAATATTGTATTTCCTCGTTCTCAGGATTGTTTACCCCATCAAAAACCGAAATGGGCCACAACCAGCTTGAAAACCAGGTATCGAGTGCATCTTCGTCTTGCTTTAAATCGGCAGCCGTTAAATCGGCATTGCCTGATTTTTCTTTCGCCATCACCAAAGCTTCCTCCGCAGATTCAGCACAAACAAAACTTCCGTCGGGTAAGTAATACACCGGTATTTGGTGTCCCCACCACAGCTGACGACTAATACACCAATCTTTGATGTTGCCCATCCAGTGTTTGTAGGTATTTTTAAACTTTGGAGGATGAAACTGAATGGTATCATTCATTACATTTTCCAAAGCAGGTTTTACCAGCTCTTCCATTTTCAGGAACCATTGCGCCGAAAGTTTGGGTTCAATAATCACATCAGTTCTTTCCGAGAAACCTACTTTGTTGGTGTAATCTTCAATTTTGGCCAGATTACCTGCTTTCTCCAGTTCGGCAACAATTTTCTTACGAACCTCAAAACGATCTTCACCGATATAGAGTTCGGCTTTTTCGCTTAATGTTCCGTTGTCGTTAAAAATATCAATCGAAGGAAGATTGTGCTTCATCCCTATTTCGTAGTCGTTGATATCGTGAGCAGGTGTAATTTTTAAACATCCTGTACCAAATTCCATGTCCACATATTCATCCTCAATAATTGGAATGGAACGATTCAGAAGCGGCACCAACACACGTTTCCCTTTTAAGTGACTAAAACGTTCGTCGGCAGGATTTACACAAACTGCGGTATCACCCAAAATGGTTTCCGGGCGAGTAGTTGCAATGGTAACGTACGAAGCCCCCTCCTGCTCCCCCTCGGGGGAGTCAGAGGGGGCTTCCTCAACAATCTTATATTTTAGGTAGTAGAGTTTTCCCTGCATTTCTTTGTAAATCACCTCTTCATCCGAAAGGGCAGTTTTTGCCGCAGGATCCCAGTTTACCATACGCACACCACGGTACACCAAACCTTTGTTAAACAAGTCAACAAAAACTTTAATCACCGATTCGCTGCGGATTTCGTCCATGGTAAAAGCAGTACGATCCCAGTCGCACGAAGCACCCAGTTTTTTCAGTTGCTCCAGAATAATTCCACCGTGTTTGTGTGTCCACTCCCAGGCGTGTTCCAAAAACTCGGGACGCGAAAGATCATATTTGTCAATTCCTTCAGCATTTAATTTGTTTACCACCTTTGCTTCGGTAGCAATTGATGCGTGGTCGGTTCCAGGCACCCAGCAGGCATTTTTCCCAGTCATGCGTGCACGACGTACCAAAATATCCTGAATGGTATTGTTTAGCATGTGCCCCATGTGCAACACGCCGGTTACGTTTGGCGGTGGTATCACAATGGTATAAGGTTCACGCTCGTCGGGTGTGGAATGGAAATATTTATTGTCCATCCAGTATTTGTACCATTTATCTTCAACCTCAACCGGGTTGTACTTGCTAGGAATTTCCATTTAGCTCATATTGAAAAAACTACGTAAATTTTGAGGTGCAAAAGTACAATTTATAGTTCAGAGTTTAAAGAGATAAATTCAGAGTTCAGCGTTCAGCGATTAAAGTTTAAGAGAAAGTTACGGATGAATTCGTTTTCAGCAACATTTTATCGGAAACGTTACAAGCTAAACTCTCTTATTTCTCGCCGCCCTAAATGAGAGGAAATTCTACGCTCGACTATTTCTGTTCCGAACTTTGGTCTCGTGCAAACCTATAAGCAGAAAATGCAAACCACAAAAAAGCCCGGTTCTCCGGGCTTATACGAACTTATGAATTTCGCATTAAAAAGAAGAAATATTGTTTGAACCATTAAAATTACTTCGCATTTTCTTTACGCGATTTTTTTATGGCACGGAACTGAATCCAATCTTCATTTTTGAACCATTTTTATGATCGGGTTGTTTGCCTTAAAACTGACTAATCAGTTAAAGAAGCAAGAGAACCATACTTACTTCTTGTCGTATCACTTCCACTTTTTTGAAACTTCCACCTTTTTAAATCCGGCCTCCAACAGCACTTGCTTAACGGCTTCAATACCCTCCTGCGTTGCATTTTTATCCGGCGATATACTGGCATACAAACTACGATTACCTTTCCCTGAAAGGAAGTTATCCGCCTCGCGCTTAAGTTTGTCCATATCAACAAGCCCACTACCAGTCCATCCATAACCGAACATATAAGACGGTTCACCTATTTTAGTACCCGGCTCTGTTTCCCTTACTGAGTGCCTTTGAATACTATAACCAACCTGATTGATGTTTGCTTTTCTCAAAACATTTAAAACTGTTTCAGATTGAAGATAGGTAACATCATTTTCAACTTCAAAAGCAACATTTGTTTCCCCCTTCTGATTTCTGATTTGGTTTATTCTGGCCTCAAACTCATTGAGACTGTATTCCTTGTTGTCCAGATTTATGCGACCATTTGATTTTAGTGAAATTTTGTGTTGTGCCATAGAAGTAGGTTTCTGCTCTAATTTTAGAACCGTTGTACTTACTTTTATTAAAGGAATCTGGTGTAATTCATTTAATACGGCTTTCGACCTTTCTTTCGGAACATCGCTGAAAGAGAGCACTGTAATACTACCTGTTTCTTCTTTTAAGTTTAAGTTGTTTTCAACAATTGCCCTTACCTCATTTATTGAACATTCTTTATCAAAAGCTTTCAACCTACCTTTGGTAATTACCACATCATATTTGTTTTGATCAATACCAACTTGATTTATTTGACTTGAAGATGAAGGTAGATTATCAATTAGAATCGCCCCATTTTTTACCAAAGCCTGATCTATCAGTGCTCTGTTCTCTTCCTCTTTAAAGGAGATTCCATTAACTTTTTTCAGTTTCTCTGATTCGGTTTTTGCCAACTCACGATCAACCCGAGCTCTCTTTTGATCCTCTGTAAATGAGTTATTCTGTTTTTTAACAACCTTTGGTAATTCGTATGAAAACCAAACTGGAACCGCCTTAACTACAGCCGCTTGTTTTTCTTCGTCCAA
>JBFFMM010000168.1:0-6678 GCA_041554075.1 Draconibacterium sp.
TAATGTTGCTCATTGATGTGAGTGCTTCGCGCGATTTTGGTTCGTTTGAAATGCTTAAAAAGAATATTATTACAGAGTTATCTGCGGTACTTTCTTTTTCAGCCATTCAGAACAACGATAAAATTGGGGTGATTTTCTTTTCCGATAAAATAGAAAAGTTTATTCCGCCTAAAAAAGGGAAAAGCCATATTTTGCGAATCATTCGCGAATTAATCAACTTTCAGCCTGAAAGCAAAGGTACCGACATTACAGAAGCTATTCGCTACCTTACCAATGCGATTAAAAAGCGTTGTACGGCTTTTGTTATTTCCGACTTTATGGATGAAAGCAAAGAATTGGAAATGGCACTTTCAATCGCCAATAACAAACACGACATTGTTGCATTAAAAATATACGACGAACGCGAAGCAGAACTGCCACCTATTGGAATGATTAAAGTAAAAGATGCTGAAAAAGGCAACTATGTTTGGGTAGACAGCAGTTCGCGAAAAACGCGCAAAACATATACCGATTGGTGGATAAAACACAGCGGAAAACTGGATGTAATGTTTAAAAAATGTGGTGTTGATTATGCCGCCATTAACACAAACGAAGATTACGTAAAATCGTTAATGACCTTATTTAAAAAACGGGCATTAAAATAAAAAACGAATGAAGCTGAGATTTAAAATAGCATTCTTGTTAGCTACAATATTTTTCGCCGGAACGGTGCACGCGCAGCGGATTAAAGCCACTGCCAGCCTCGATTCGACAAACATACTATTGGGCGACCAAATAAAATTGTTTCTCGAAATCGACCATCCTAAAAATGTGGATGTGCAGTTTCCGCATGTACCCGATACCATTGCCGATTTAATTGAAGTTATTAGTCGCTCAGGAATCGATACTTTTGAGTTGGATGACGAGCAGTTTATAAAACAAATTCAGGCCTACACCATTACTTGTTTCGACAGCGGCAGTTACCGAATTCCGCCGTACTGGTTTACTATCGACATGGATGGCAATATTGATTCGGTGCCAAGTAACGGAGTCACACTGAATGTGTTTACCATGCAAATTGACACCACCAAAGGTCCCACCGATATTAAAATGCCGTATGGTGCCCCACTTACTTTAAAAGAAGTAACTCCATACATTTTGGGTGTAATACTAATTGGTGCGATTATATTCTTTCTTCTGTATTCTATTAAACGAAAGAAAAAGAATCAACCTATTTTTTCCCGTCCTCCCAAACCAAAAGAACCTGCTCATATTGTCGCCATTCGCGAATTAGACAGAATTAAATCGGAGAAAATATGGCAGAAAGGAAAAACAAAACAATATTACAGCGAAGTTACAGAAGCACTTCGAACCTATATTGAAGATCGTTTTGCAATACAGGCATTGGAACAAACTTCCGATGAAACCATTGAAAGTTTTAGAGCTCAAAAGGGACTTTTAAATGAAAAATCATTTGCCAACCTCAGCCAGATTCTAAAACTAGCCGATTTGGTAAAGTTTGCCAAATACCAGCCGTTACCCGACGATGATAATATGGCCCTTGTTAATTCCTACTTCTTTATTAACGACACAAAAAAGGAAGAGTTAAAAAAACAAGAGGATAAAGAAAAGGGCAAAGATGATGATGATGATAATGTTGAAGAAGTTACAATAAAATAGGATAGGATGTTTGAAGGATTGACATTTAAGAACCCTGAACTTTTCCACATATTGTGGGTACTGGTACCCATGACTGTGTGGTATATTTTTAGGCAAAACCGAAATACAGCGAGCATCCAGGTTTCATCAACGGCTTCGGTACTTAAAGCCCCAAGGACCATTCGTCATTATTTACGTCATCTGGTTTTTGTTTCCTTGATTATTGCAATTGGATTTTTCGTGGTAGTTTTGGCTCGCCCGCAATCATCAAGAAACTGGGAAAATATTACCACCGAAGGAATTGACATTGTAATTGCCCTGGATATTTCGAGTAGTATGTTGGCACAAGACTTTCAGCCCGACCGTTTGGAAGCGGCCAAAAATGTGGCCATGGAATTTATTTCGGGTCGCGAATACGATAGAATGGGATTGGTGGTGTTTGCCGGCGAAGCATTTACGCAGTGCCCCTTAACCACCGATCGTGCTGTTCTGCTTAATCTGTTTAAGGACATTAAAAGTGGAATTATTGAGGATGGTACGGCCATTGGAAATGGGCTGGCTACTTCGGTGGCTCGTTTAAAAGACAGCGAAGCCATAAGTCGTGTGGTAATTTTACTCACCGATGGAGAAAATAATCGGGGTGAGGTTGCTCCGGTAACTGCTGCCGAAATTGCAAAAACATTTGGAATACGTGTTTATACGGTTGGAGTAGGAAGTATTGGAACTGCCCCCTACCCGGTTCAAACACAGTTTGGCATTCAGTTGCGCGACATGGAAGTTAAAATTGATGAAGAAACGCTTCAGGAAATTGCCAACCTGACGGATGGTAAATACTTTAGAGCAACAAGCAATAATAAACTGGAAGATATATACAAAGAAATTGATGCTCTGGAGAAATCAAAAATTGAGGTAAAAGAGTTTAGCCGAAAATCGGAAGAATTTTTGCCCTTTGCATTGCTTGGCGCCTTATTTTTAATTGCAAGTCTTTTCTTGCGTGTAACCCTTTTTAGAAGTATCCCTTAGATTAGTGAAATATGGAAATGTTTAGATTTGGAAATATCGAATATTTATGGGGATTGCTAATTATTCCAATGCTTACCCTGTTTTTTATCTGGTCGCGTATTGCACGCCGACGGGCATTAAAGAAGTTTGGTCAACAAGAAATTTTAAACCATTTAATGCCTTTCAATTCAAAAAACCGACCCGGATTTAAATTGATGATTGTAATGTTGGCATTAGCTTTTTTTATTGCAGGAATTGCGCGCCCACAATTTGGTTCTAAACTAAAAACGGTAAAACGTAAAGGTGTTGAATTAATAATTGCACTCGATGTGTCGAACAGTATGATGGCAGAAGATATTCAACCTAATCGACTTGAACGTTCCAAACGTGCCATTTCACGTTTGGTTGATCGCTTAAAAGACGACAAAATTGGATTGATAGTATTTGCCGGCGATGCTTACACACAATTGCCGATCACCAGCGATTACAATTCGGCAAAATTATTTTTGAATTCGGTAAATACCCAAATTGTTCCTAAACAAGGAACTGCAATTGGAGCAGCCATAGACCTGGCACGCCGTTCGTTTACCCCAAATGGTGAGGCCAACAAAGCCATTATAATAATTACCGATGGAGAAAACCACGAAGATGATGCAGTTGCTTCTGCTCAGGCAGCCGTTGAAGAAGGGATAATCGTTCATACAATTGGGATGGGACTTCCTTCCGGATCACCAATTCCGGTATTACGAAACGGACAAACTGATTACCTGAAAGACCGTGATGGGAATGTGGTAGTAACCAAATTAAATGAGCAGATGCTTGAGAAAATTTCAGCTGCCGGAGAAGGAATTTACGTAAGAGCAAATAATGCTCAGGTTGGATTAAATGCGTTATTCGACGAGATAAATAAAATGGAAAAACAGGAAATGGAGTCGAAAACTTTTTCGGAATACGACGACCAGTTCCAGTATTTCTTTGCTGTAGGATTGTTTTTATTGTTGCTGGAATTTGTTATTCTGGAACGTAAAAACAAGTATTTGAAGAATATTAAGTTGTTTGGAACGAAATAGAAAAGTTACGGGTTACGTGTTGCGCGTTTCAAAGTATAGAAAAACATGCAGCCTGAAACTTGAAACCTGAAAAGATTAGAGATGAAAAAAACATATTTCATATTATTTTTGATGACTCTTTCAGTTTTTGCTTTTGGGCAAAACGAAAGAAAATTTGTGCGTAACGGCAACAAGCTTTTTATGCAGGCTGTTAGTGATACAACAAAAATAGATTCTGTAAAATTCAGTAATGCCGAAACGGAATACCGCAAAGCTTTAGATAAACGTCCTGATGATTTACAATGGAATTATAATCTGGCCGATGCGTTATACAAACAACAACGTTTTGAAGAAGCTGAAGGTAAATTCACAGAGTTATCAGAACAAATGAAAGAACCGGTTGAACGTGCCCGTGCCAACCACAATTTGGGGAATACCCAGTTAATGCAGGAAAAACTGGACGAAAGTATTGAGTCGTATAAAAAGGCCCTTCGTGAAAATCCTTCCGACCTGGAAACAAAATACAATTTGGCCTATGCGCAAATGTTAAAGAAAAAGAAAGAAGAGCAGGAGAAACAAAATCAAGATCAAAACAAAGATCAGGATAAGGATAAAGATCAAAACAAGGACCAGAATCAAGATCAGAATAAGGATAATCAAGACAAGAATAAGGATCAGAACAAAGATCAGCAAAAACAGAATCAGGATCAGAATAAAAACAAAGATCAACAAAATAAAGACCAGCAGCAGCAACAACAGCCTCAGCAAAATAAAATTTCGAAACAAGATGCCGAGCAGTTGTTACAAGCTTTACAAAACGACGAACGAGACATACAGGATAAAGTAAAAAAAGCAAAGGCTGCTAAAGCAAAACGGAGCCAATCGGAAAAAGAATGGTAACGAAGAAATTGTTCAGTGATCAGTTAATGTTGGCAGTTGAAACAAGGTTTGCCTTGTATTCAAAAGCAATGACAATTATTATTAAGGATTATTGATTAATAAAGAACTTTAACAAGCAATTAAACAAAAAGAATAATTTTGTAGGATTGAAATGATGATAAAAAAAATTGTAACATATATTTTCCTTTTTTGCATGGTACTTGTCGCGCAGGCAGAGCAAACACGTTTTGTTATGTCGGCACCCACTGCCGTTGAAATGGGACAGCAATTCCGACTTAGTTTTTCGCTTAATGAACGGGGAAGCAATTTAAAACTACCACCCGGATTAAGCGACAATTTTCAGATTTTAATGGGTCCAAGTCAGGGGTCTTCAACAAGTATTCAAACTATAAATGGAAAAACCACTACCCAGGTAAATTATTCGTACACCTACATTTTAAGGGCAAAAAAAGAGGGAGATTTTGAAATTCGTCCGGGATCAATTGAGGTTGGAGGCAAAGTATTCGAATCAAATTCATTAAAAATACAAGTTGTAAAAGCCTCATCGCAACCAACACAGCAGCAGCAACAAAACAATAGTGGCCAACCGCAATCAGCTGCGCAAAACATAAGTTTAGATAAAGACAACCTTTTTCTCAGGGTAGCGCTTAGCAAAACAAGCGCCTACCGTGGCGAACAAATAATTGCAACCGTTAAATTGTATGTTGATCCGAACATTCCAATTTCTGGTTTCGACGAGGTTAATCTTCCTACCTACGAAGGATTTTACACACAAGACATTGAAATACCGCAGCAAATTAATTTTACACGGGAAGTTTACAATGATAAAATTTACCAGGTAGGAATACTTAAAAAAACCATATTATTCCCACAGCAAAACGGCAAATTAAAAATTGAGCCGTTTAGCATGGCGCTATTGGTGCGCCAAAGGGTTAAAGCACGAAGCTTTTTCGATGATTTCTTTGATAATTACAGAACTGTAAAAGCGCGTGTAAACAGCGATGCTATTACTATTAACGTAAAAGATTTACCCGCTGCTCCGGCAAATTATTTAGGTGGTGTGGGTAATTTCGACATTAATTCTGATATAAGTAGTGAAAGCGTAACTACCAACGATGCGGTAACATTAACGGTAAAAATAAGCGGAAACGGAAACATTCGTTTGGTGCGTAATCCGGAATTAAAATTACCCAGCGATTTTGAAGTTTATGATCCACGTGCTACTGATAACGTAAACGCAACCAACAACGGAGCAACGGGAACAAAAACCATCGAATACCTGTTTCAACCACGTTTTGAGGGAGACTACACAATCCCATCGCTAAAGTTTGCCTATTTTAATCCATCAACCGGAAAATACATTACCAAATCGACACCCGAGTATAAACTACATGTTGAAAAAGGGACCGAAGAACAGTCGGCAACTGTGGTAAGTTCTCTTCGTAAAGAAGATGTTAGATTAATCGGACAAGACATTCGTTTTATAAAACAGGGAAATCCTGCATTTAAATCAAAAGGAAGTACCTTTTATGGAAGCCTTGCGTTTTATTTAATATACGCTATCAGTGCTTTACTTTTTGTGATTCTTTACTTTGTTTACCGTAAAAAAGCACGCGAAAATGCAAACATTGCTTTGGTACGAAACAAGAAAGCAAACCGTGTTGCCACCAAACGTTTAAAAGCGGCGGCAGGATTTATGAAACAAAATAACAACGAAGCGTTCCACGAAGAAATATTAAAAGCTTTCTGGGGATATTTAAGCGATAAATTAGGTATTCCGGTTGCCGACTTAAATCGTGATTCGGCAATTAGTAAATTACAGGACAGGAATGTGGAAGAGACTGTAATTAAAGATTTTGAGGATGTTGTAGAACAATGTGAATTTGCACGTTATGCACCTTCCGGCGGATCGGAAGCACGACACGAATTGTACAAAAAAGCCGAATCGACTATGAGCCGATTTGAAAAACAGATTAAAAGATAGTGTTCAGTCGCAGTTTACAGTTTAGACAACTTACAACTGTCTTTTAAACCCTGAAAGGGCGCAAGATGACAGATAAAAATAGATTAAAGAAGAGGCGCATCGACA
>JBFFMM010000169.1:0-6650 GCA_041554075.1 Draconibacterium sp.
GTGTCAACTACAAAGTCGATGTCTTTATCGCCACGTCCACTTAAATTAATAAGAATGGATTGTTGTTGATTTTTTTGTGCCAATTTTAATGCATACGCTACTGCGTGCGCACTTTCAAGGGCAGGAATAATTCCTTCCAAACGACTCAGTTCGTAAAAAGCGTCAATGGTTTCTGCATCGTTAGCCACACCATATGTTACTTTTTCCAAATCTTTTAACATACTGTGTTCCGGTCCAACTCCCGGATAATCTAAACCACTGGCTACCGAATAAACAGGTGCAGGTTCGCCTTTTTCATCTTGCAACATGTAACACTTAAACCCATGAATCATTCCAGGAGTTCCAAAAGTAATGGTACTGGCATGATCACCCACTTTATCTGAAATACCGCCCGGCTCTACTCCGTGCAATGTAACATCTTCGTTATCCATAAATCCGGAGAAAATCCCCATGGCATTACTTCCGCCACCAACACAGGCAACAACATGATCCGGATTTTCACCTGTCATGTCGAAGAACTGATCTTGAGCCTCAATTCCTACAACACGTTGAAAATCGCGCACCATCATTGGAAATGGGTGTGGGCCAACTACCGAACCAATACAATAAATGGTATTTATCGGATCTTTTAAATAAGCCTGGAAAGCTGAGTCAACTGCTTCTTTCAGGGTTTTTAATCCATGAGAAACCGGCACAACTTCTGCCCCCAAAATTTTCATACGCACCACGTTGGGGTGTTCTTTTGCAATGTCAACTTCGCCCATATGAATTTCGCATTCCAAGCCGAAGTAGGCCGCTGCAGTAGCCAAAGCCACACCGTGCTGTCCGGCACCGGTTTCGGCAATCAGGCGTTTTTTGCCCAGGTGTTTTGCCAACAGAGCTTCTCCCATACAATGGTTGAGTTTGTGGGCTCCCGAGTGGTTTAAGTCTTCGCGTTTCAGGTAAATGCGACCACCGTATTTTGCCGATAAATTCTGGCAATAATATACCGGGGTTGGTCTTCCCTGAAAATGTTTGCGTATACTTCTTAGTTCTGAAATAAAATTGTGGGACTTACTGATTGAATGATAAGCATCAGTAATTTTGTTCATCTCAATCTGGAGATCGGGTGGAATAAAAGAACCACCATACTCATTAAAAAAACCTTCTTTGTTCGGGTATTGCTTAAAATAATCTGTCATTTGTTGTTCGTTCTAAAATTTAGGATACCAAAAATAAATTATTCTGGGAAACGACATGCAAATAACTGGAATAAATTATGACTTTTGTTCAGTAGATTTTGAGTACAGGTATCTTTTTATTTTTTGAGTAGCTGTTTTTTTGAATGGCTGCGGATGCGAAATGAAATGTTGAATCTTTGAAAATTTGTTTACCCGTGCGTTAATGTATTGTTTTAATTCTTCTTTCAATTCTTCAATGCTGTCATCCACTTTGTGCGAAATTTCATCCATTTTATCGCCAAACTCTGTACGCATTTCTTTTATCTTATGTTCCAGCTCTTCGCGGTTAAAATGAACCATGGCCACCAGTTTTCCTTTGTTCTCTACCACTACCGATTCAACTACATGACGGAAATTGTTAATGAGCGACTCTATTTCTTCAGGGTAAATGTTTTCACCGTTTGCACCCACTATCATATTTTTAAGGCGGCCTTTGTGGGTTAACCAACCTTGTTTATCGTATACACCCAAATCGCCGGTTTTAAACCAACCATCTTTGGTGAGTACCTTGTTGGTTTCTTCTTCGTTTTTGTAATAACCCAACATTACATTCGGCCCTTTTGTCCATATTTCGCCTTCGCCGGTATGCGGATTCGGATCATTGATAATTACCTCGCAATTGATAACCTTTGGTCCGATGGCCTGGTATTTTGTGGTTGTTGGATTCGATCCTGCGACCAAAGGCGAAGTTTCGGTTAACCCATAACCAATGGCATACGGAAATTTGGCATCGCGTAAAAAACGTTCAACCGTAGGATCGAGTTTTGCACCACCAATTCCAAAAAACTGCAGTCGGCCACCAAACGTTTCGTATAATTTTTTACCAGCTATACGATGCACCAGTTTCCGGGTAGGTTTAAAAGCATGTAAAGCCCGGGTAAAAGCTTTCTTTTTAATGGTGGGCAGAATGCTGTTTTTGTACACTTTTTCAATAATAAGTGGTACGGTAAGCATTATGGTAGGACGTATTTTTTTTAGTGCCGGCAATAAAACACTTGCTGTTGGCGGCTTGCGTAAATAAGTTACACAAGCTCCGTTGTACATGGCCAGTAAAAAACCAATGGTATTTTCGTAAGTGTGCGACAAGGGCAAAACCGACAGAAAGCGAAAATCTTCGGTAATGGTTTGTACGGCACCCGATTGAATTACATTGCTAATAATATTTTTCTGCGAAAGCATTACGCCTTTCGAGTTACCTGTTGTTCCCGAGGTGTAGATTAAAACCGATAGTTCATTTTCTTCTGGAATATAAGCAATGTTGCTTGTGGTATTTTTATCAAAAACAACATCCTGTTTTGTGCTCCGAATAATTGAATAATCTTCAATATTGATAAGTGTATCTAAGGATGTTGTGTCAACTTCATTCAGTTTGTATTTTAAATTTTCGGAAATAAACATGGCCTTCGATTCTGAATGTTTGATAACGTTCTCAATCTCTGAAGGACCAAAATCGGGAAGTACCGGAACCGCAACAATTCCTGAACATTGTAAGGCAAAATATACAACTCCCCAGTTGGGTGAATTCTGGCTGTAAATAATTACTTTATCGCCCTGACTAATTCCAAGCTTCGAAAGAAATGCCTGCACAGCTGAGATTTGCTGCCCCATTTCAGCATAAGTTATATACCCTTCGTCGATAAAACCCAATGCATTATTATTGGCAAAATTTTTAACTGAGTTGGAAATGAAGGAGGTAAAGCTATACGAACTGTCTTTTTGCATACTATTCTCTTAAGTGAAACAAATATAAAGTTTATTCTATCAAAATAGTTGAAATAACAAATCAATCAATCCAGCTTTTCCAATTCTACCCAAAAGGGGAAAATATTCTTGCCATTTGAAGCATAAAAGGGTATTAAATCGCAATCGATATTTGTAAGATGAATGTTCTTCATTTCAATAATATCGGTATTTATATCTTCGTTTTTCAGTTGATTGATAATGGGGCCTGTTTCCAAATACATTTGTCCGGAGGACTCAAGAGGTTTTATAAATTTGAATTTTACATTGTAATTCCCTTCTTCAATATGCACAGCCCATTTCCCGTAAATTTCTTCCTGTGCCCAAATTCCACGGTCTCCACCAGCATCATTTCTGTTAAGAATTACCGGATTCTCGTGTTGCTTGCCAATATATATTGGTTGTGGATTTGTCAAATTTTCTGATTTAATTAATTCCGCATAATATTTGTCGAGTTCCGATTTTAAATTGCCGGCAAGTTCTAAATGGGTTTCAACAATATTATTTTGTTCGTAAGGATCTTTTTCAATGTCAAACAGTTCAAAATCTCCAGCTTGAGCATTGTAGTCGGTGTGC
This sequence comes from Draconibacterium sp., assembly GCA_041554075.1. Lineage (GTDB taxonomy): Bacteria > Bacteroidota > Bacteroidia > Bacteroidales > Prolixibacteraceae > Draconibacterium. Next base: position 3,537 of record JBFFMM010000169.1, read on the forward strand.
CCAACCAGTTTAAATTTGTCTTTTTGAAGCGCGATGTTGTTGTAAAGTTCGGGGTAGCGTCGGGTCCAGTAAAAAAACAAAGACCGCTCCGCCCAATCCACCTTTTTGTTTTGAATCAGCGGGAGCAGGCTTTGCCCGTCGATTTTTTTGTTTTTGGGTAAAGCTACATTACAAATTTCGGAGATGGTAGGTAAAATATCGATGTGTGCAGCTGTGGTTTCAATTTCCTTTTCACCTTTAAAAAGAGATGGAAGCCGCATAAAAAAAGGAACCCGAACACCGCCTCTGTACACACTTCCTTTTCGACCCCTCATTCCGGCAACGTACCTTATTTGCTGGGGGCCGTTATCGGTCATAAAAATTACAAGTGTATTTTCTGTAATTTTCAGTTCATCAAGTTTTTGCAAAAGTCGGCCCACATTATCGTCAATGTTGGCAACCATGGCATACACTTTTCGAGCATCCTCTTTGTTTTTTTCGCTCATTTCCACAAAAGGCCGGTCATCCTTTTCAAATCCTGTTGCCGGATCAATGTCTTTGTACATTTTGTAATATTTGTCGGGAACCTGCAAAGGAGTGTGTGGCGCATTAAAAGCCAAATAGCAAAAAAACGGATGCGCTTTATTTTGCTCAATAAATTGAATGGCCTGTCCGGTGAAAATATCGGAACAATACCCTTCGTAGGCTTCCGTTTTTCCATTGTGCCAAAGTACCGGATCGAAATAGCTACTATCGAATTTAAAATAGGTGGTAAAATCGCCAACTTGTCCCATACCGCCGGAAAGGTGAATCACTGATTCGTCGAAACCCTGATCGTTTGGGCGAGAAGGATAATTATCACCCAGGTGCCATTTCCCAAAAATCCCCGAGGTGTAATTGGCTTGTTTTAGCATTTCGGCAATGGTAACCTCGCTGGCTGCCATAGTTGCACCACCATTGTATGTGTCGCGAATCCCGGTGCGAAGCGAGTAACGTCCGGTCATTAAACTCGAGCGGGTTGGAGCGCAAACCGGCGACACATAAAACTTGTTGAAGCGTATGTTTTCACGGGCAAATTTGTCGATTACCGGTGTTTTTACATGAGGATTGCCGGTGTATCCCAAATCTCCGTATCCTTGGTCATCAGTAATGATAATTATAACATTTGGATGATTTGTATTCTGACCAAAACCCGGTATTGAATGAACAAACAATAGCAGAATTATCAGCTTAATAATACTTTTTAGGTTCATGGTTAAGTTTTTTACAGATTGCTTTATTTAATTAATTGTGCTCTCAGTAACGGCCCTAGCAAACTGTACCCTTTTTCGTTGGGGTGTAATCCATCGAGAAAATACGATTCATCTATTTTGCCATTTTCTTTTAAAAGAACTCCGCCAATGTTGATGTAATTTACGTTTTGTAAGCCTGCCAGTTGCGCAATTTTCAGATTGAGTTCAGTAAATCGCTCTTCGTTGTCTCTGCGCGGATAAATACCAATCATTGTGATTTTTGCATGTGGCTGACGAACTTTTACTGCCTGAATGCATAATTCCAAACCGTCAATAATTTCTTCATCGGTATTTAAATGAACGTTGTTGGTGCCCAGCATAAAAAGCACCTGTTCTGCCATAAAACCATCCAACTCATCGTGGTAAATTCGCCAAAGCACATTTTCAACACGATCCCAGCCATAACCAAAATTCTGAACCTGCAAATCTCCTAGATAGTTTTCCCACGATTCGGGACCATTACTTTTAGGTGCTTTGGGTAAACCTCCCCAATAGTGTGTAATTGAGTTTCCGAAAAAGCAAATTTTTGGAGGCGTGGTTTTATTCATCTCCAATAATTTGTTGTGGCGGGTTTCCCAATTGTAGCGTTGCGGTTCGCGCGCTTGTGTAAGCGGTTGCATGGTTGAAAGTTCTCCGACAGGTTCGTTTAAAATTCTCCGGAGCTTTTTTTCGTAAGCTAAAGCGTATTTTTGCATTCCCAAATCAGTGGGGTGTGTGCCGTCAACAAAATCCTCAAAAGTTAGCCCGAGTTCTTTTTGACTTAGCAAGAAAAGATTTTGTATTCCTTCCGATTTTAGCTGAGCAAAAGCTTTCTGCAATGTTTTGTTTAGTCGGTTCGTATTTTCCTTTGTGTTATTGTTCGTAGAGGCATCTCCATAACCGGCGTGTTCCGCCAATAAAATTGGGGCTTGCGTTTTTTTTCGAAGGAGTTGCACCGAGTTCAGAATACGTTTGTTTACTTCATTTGCAGTATAAACTTTCCCAAGTGTTAGATTTGGGAGACAATCAAGGATGTAAATTTTTGCATCAATTTCTGTTAGTAATTCAGTTACTTCGTTTTCTAATCGTCCGTTTCCTGAAAAGGCCAGATTGATCAATGGCCGATCCATTTTACGTTCGAGAATATTTGTCCAGGCCATTCCGGGTCGCGAGGCACAACCTCCCTGCGCAATTGAGGTACCATAAACTACAATTGGTTTTTCTTTTCGTACAGGAAGAGGTTCAAAAAGGACATCTTCCGGCACACCAATTTCCAACCAGTCAACCGAATTGTACAGTGGTAAATATAAATGGTACTCTTGTCCGCGCTTGTGATTATATCTATTGTCGGGAGTTATGTTTGTGAAGTTATAAGTAATCGTGTCGCCAAACGTATATCTGCCTTTGCACCACAGCCAGTCTCCATCGCTATTTTTTGCGTATAAATCAACACCGCTAACTCCGGTAGTGGGCATGTGTGGCATATTCAGGTTGCCATTTACTTTGTAGCGCACTTTTATTTCAGTGGCGGTAGTTCTGAATCTGATTTTAATTCCGGCCGTGTTTTTCGATAAATTCCAAACCGCCTTGCGAACCTGCGTTTTGGCTTTTGCGGGCAAACGATCGTAATCCGACTCTGTTTCTCCCGACCAGGCTTGTCCGTCGATTACATTAAATTCATTTTCGGCCGGATTCCACCAATTGTATTTTGTTTGGTTTTGCGAAAAAACACTTGTTGCAGAAAGCAGCAAGACTATAGATAGTAGGATAAATTTTAATTGCATAACTCGACTAATCAGGTTTACTGTTGGTGAGTTCTAAATTAATCTTTTAAATACAAATTACTATCGCCATAGCTTAAAAA
>JBFFMM010000170.1:0-6571 GCA_041554075.1 Draconibacterium sp.
ACCCAATTGCTGAATTTGTGGCGATTTACCCGAATAATTTACCTTGTTTGCTATTAATCCGGCATCGGCAATAATAACCATTTTTGTAGCTTTGCTTTCGCTTAAAACCGAGTTCGACGAAAACCCCATTTGCTCAACCATTCGGTTTTTGTACAACGAAGTAAACTCTCCTTCAATAATAACACCTACCGGAATAAACGGAATGGTAAACAGCTCGCGTGCCGGCGGATTATTAATATTTTTTAAACTCACCGACGAGGGTGAAACCACTTTTCGTGCATAAGGCGAAGTGGATAAAATTACAACTTTACTTAAATTTTTAGTCCCCGAGATGGTATCAACCGATGAAACATATTCGCTTAAAACCCGGTTTAAATTTCGGCTTAGCGGATGTTCGTCGTTGGGTGTTAACAAAGGTGCGTAATACCACGGATGTAAGGTGAATTTTGCCTGCGTTCCGGTAGGTGCCGTGTTTACCGGAATCTGGGCACATTCAACGTCTTGCAACAACTCGTAATTTAAACGCGCGCCATATTTAAACAGCTGGTCGCCTAAATTTATATCGTGCGGAAAAGCAAAGGTTTGAAACCCATGCGATAAACTATCGGTATTAACCTGAACCGGATCGATCAGCCAAACTACTTTCCCTCCATTCATAATGTACTGGTCAATCACAAATTTATCGGCCTCTTCAAAAGGCTGAGTTGGTCCGGCAACAATTAGCACATCAAAATTATCGGCGTATTCTCCCAGCGTTTTTGTCGTAATTCGTTTTACATCAAAATCGGCTGATAAAGCATTCGAAATATCCATCACCTGGTATTGGTCAAATTCTCCATGTCCTTCCAAAAATGCTACTGTCGATTTTTGGGTTCGTTCCAATTTCTGAAATGCATTCACCAACTCAAACTCCACACTTTCAACCGAATGATTAAAATTGTATTCGTGCGAAAAATCCTGGTTGTATTTTAAAAAGTTTACTGCCACTTCCTTATTTCCCATTCGTATTAAAGCGCCCGGGAAAATTAATTTTGTAGTAACCCCTTTTTCTGTTTTATGCCTGAAACTGGTAGGTACAATTCCTTTTGCGTACAATTCTTCAACAAGTTTTTCGTGTTTTTCCTTGTTCGTAATTGCATACGGATCGGTCACTTTTAATCGGATCGGTTTGTTTGAATACGCATTTAAAACGGCTATTTTTTCAAACACTTCGTTTTGTAACTTTTTTAAGCCGGGCTCCAGTTCTCCTTCCAGAAAAAACTCAATACTAACCGGTTCTTCAATACTTGCCGAAATTTCTTTACTTACCTGAGAAAGCGAATAACGCTGATCGGCAGTTAAATCAATCCGGTATAAAAAGTTGGTCGAAACAAAAAACAATACCAAAGTTCCCAGCCCAACAAGTACTGCATTCAATTTTGCTTTTCGGGCTTTTAATTTACCTCTACGAAGCACCAAACTTGTGGCATACAAAAACAATAAAGTCATTCCTACAAAATAAACCACATCCTGTAAATCAATCACTCCACGCGAGGCCGACATATAATGATTGTTGATGCTTAACCAATTCAGAATTTGCTCCAACAAATAAGGAATCCCCGACGAGGCCACAAATTCAAATCCCAGATAAAAAATAAAGGAAAGTACCATGGCCAGTATAAACGACACAATCTGATTATCGGTTAAAGCCGATGCAAAAACGCCAATGGCCACATAAATAATGGCCAGAAAAAAGAGGCCAAAAAACGATCCCCAGGTAGCACCTACATCGATGCTTCCAATTGGATTGCCCAATAAATAAACCGATAAAAAATACAGCAGTGTGGGCAAAAGCGAAAACACTACCAACACCAAACCGGCTAAAAACTTGGCTAGTACCAATTGAAAATCTGACACAGGCCGGGTAAGTAAAATCTCGATGGTTCCACTTCGTTTTTCATCGGCAAAAAAGCGCATGGTTATGGCCGGAATTAAAAACAGGTACAACCACGGAGCCAACTCAAACAAGCCTTCCAACGAAGCATATCCGCTATCAGGAATATTGTAATTGCCAGGAAATACCCATAAAAACAAGCCAGTTACCAATAAAAAAACCAGCACCGCCAAATATCCAATCAGCGAGCCAAGGAATGTTTTTATTTCTTTTTTAAATAGACTATACATAGTGTTCAGTGTTCAGTCACAGTGATCAGTTATCCACTTCACTGCTCCCGAACTTTTTCGGATTTAATATCATATAATTAATCAGTTTTCCAATCTCTTTATTTTCCAATTCCAATTCATCAAAAGTAACTTGGTTAATGTACTCGCATGCAAGAGCAAATTCCAACCAAACCCTTGTTTCACTGTTTTCTCCATCGGAATCGGTTAATTTACTAATAAAATGTTTCGGATATTTTCTTTTTCGATACGCCTCGGCAATATTGGCACAAACGGATCTAGAAGACCTTCGGATCTGATCCGTTAACGAATATTTCTCCTCCTTTGGAAAACTTTTGGAGATTTCATAAATTTTCATCGCCAACGAAAATCCTTTTTTATAGGCAAGTAAATCTGTAAAATCCATATCACTACTTTTATAACATTCAACTGCAACTTCTTACTGAATACCGATCACTGATTACCGACCACTCTCCAACAACGAAATCATTTTCTCAGCAGCACGTTTCGAGCAGCCGGGTTCGCCCATTAACTCCTTCATTTTTTTATAATCGTCGAACATCTGTTTCCGGTATACATTGTCATTTAGCAATTTATCAAGCTCTGCCGATACATTTTCAACCGTCATTTCAACCTGAATAAATTCCTGAATGGCAAATTTCTGCAAAATAATATTGGGCAACGAAGCCCATGGAATTTTCACCAGTCGGCGGACAATAAAATCCATCACTCTTCCACCTTCCATTTTATAAAGTACCGCTTGCGGCACATTAAACAGCGCCGTTTCCAACGATGCAGTCCCCGAAGTTACCAAGGCTGTGTGTGCATGGTTTAACACATCGTAAGTGGCATTAAAAACCAGTCTAATTTCCGAGCCTTTTAAAATACTTTCGTAAAGTGTTTTATCTACCGAATTAACACCCGGCAACACCAGTTGGTAGTCGCTACGTCCGGCCACTGCGTCTTTCATTACCGAAAGAATGTATTTTATTTCCTGCACACGACTTCCGGCCAACAAAGCAATTATAGGTCGTTCGTCCAGTTGATGTTCTTTTAAAAATTCAGCTTTACTTTTGGCCGTTTTTTTATATTCGCCAATGGAATCCAGCAAAGGATTTCCCACATAATTTACATCAACACCATGCTTTTTAAAAAAGGCAGTTTCAAACGGAAAAATGGTGAACATTTCGTTAACAAAAGCGCGTATTTTTTTCACACGACATTCTTTCCATGCCCACAGTTTGGGCGAAATATAATAGTAAACTTTAATGTTATTTTGTTTGGCAAACTCGGCAATACGCAAGTTAAAACCGGCAGAATCAATCAAAATCAGTACATCGGGTTTGTACTCCAGCACATCTTTTTTGCAGAAGCTCATGTTGCGTTTTATGGTTCGAATATTCAACAGCACATTTAAAAAACCCATAAATGCCATTTCGCGGTAATGCTTTACCAAATCGCCACCAACCTGCTGCATTAAGTCGCCACCAAAAAAACGAAATTGCGCACCGGCATCAGCTACTTTTAGCTCTCTCATTAAATTCGAACCATGTAAATCGCCCGATGCTTCGCCGGCAATTATATAATACTTCATCTAAAATGCTCTTGAAATTAAAACAATAAAAGCATACAAAATGGTTGCTGCCAAAACTCCGCGAGCTGCTTTTTCGTATTTCTTTTTCAGAAAAATCCAGAATACGGCTACATTGGCAAAAACGCACAAACTCATCAATTTTATCAGGGCATTCATTTGCCACATTCCGCTTATGTATTTATCAAACGACATTGCGGAGTCTTCAATCAGATAAACAGCAAAAAAAATGACCACCGGCAATACAAGTCCCGCCAATAGTCCAATTCCAACTGTATCGAGTTTATTTTTTTTACGTCGTTGCATTCAAATTGTATTTTGTGTTACTACTCCTAAATCCCCAAAAAGGGACTTTAAAACTTTCTTAACAGTAGAGTGATTTGTTTGGACTTACTCTCTAAAACTTCCAGTCCTTTAACTGCTCCATGGTTTTGTAGCAAGTCATATCAACAGTAACGGGAACCACCGATGCAAAATTGTTGGTTAAAGCATGAATATCGGTTTGTACCGCTTCCTCTTCAAAGTTTTTAAAATAACCGGCCAGCCAGTGGAATTCGCGTCCGTGTGGATCAGTCCCTTTCTGAAACTCTTCTTCCCACTTGCCATGTGCCTGCCTACACACTTTAATACCTTCCGGTTTTCCCTTCGGAATATTTACATTCAAACAGGTAAATTCTGGAATTCCGTTTTCCACTACACTTTGAAACACCTTGGCAACAATCATTTTTGCTTTCGAGAAATCGGCATCGGGGTTAAAATCATCCAACGAAAAACCAATAGAAGGAACACCGTGCAAACTTCCCTCAATAGCAGCTCCCATGGTTCCACTATAAATTACACTAATCGACGAATTGGCGCCGTGGTTAATTCCCGACACCACATAATCCGGTGCACGATCGAGCAAACTGTTAAAACTCAGCTTTACACAGTCAACCGGTGTACCATTACATTTGTAGGTTTGTACTCCATGAATTTTCTCAACCTGCACCGCGCGCAGCGGATAATCAACAGTTATCGAGCACGCTTTCCCCGACATGGATACTTCGGACGAAATTACAATTACCTCCCCAAAAAACTGCATTACTTCTACCAACTCGCGCAATCCTTTTGCATGAATTCCATCGTCGTTGGTTACTAATATTAATGGACGTTCTGACATATTTTTTCGAATAAGAAACAAAGATAACGAGAAATTAGTAACGACTACAAAGTAGCGGATAAATAGTAAAAAGTATTTCGGAAATCCCAAACTCTGAACGCTTATAAATAAGGCAAGTTTTGTACTTTGCACAAATTACATTACACAAATTATGTTTATTTTTAAACCGCATAAACACACTAAAAGAGACTGAAAAGATTTCCAACAATAGTGAATTAGCTCAAAAAATCGGAACGAAAGCCAAAGAAAGAACAGAGATTAGATGCATTTATTACCAAACATGATTGACAAAAAAAACGACGCAAAATGGACTATATTGACATAAATAAAAAGCTTTGGAATCAAAAAACAGAAATTCATTATAATTCTGATTTTTATGATGTTGAGTCCTTTATCAAAGGAAAAGATTCTTTAAACCCAATAGAGATTGGATTACTCGGAAAGATTAAAGGTAAAAAAGTTTTACATCTGCAATGTCATTTCGGATTAGATACCATTTCTCTATCGAGACACGGAGCATTGGTAACCGGTGTTGACTTTTCGGAGAATGCAATTAAAAAAGCAATACAACTTAATGAGTCGTTAGGAACAAATGCAAGATTTATACAAAGCGACATTTACAAACTCCCTGAAATTCTTGATGAAAAATTTGATATTGTTTTTACTTCTTACGGAGTAATTGGCTGGCTGCCTGACATGGGCAAGTGGGCAAAAATTATAAATCAATTTCTAAAACCCGGAGGAGAATTTATAATGGCCGAGTTTCACCCCGTTATTTGGATGTTTAGTTATGACTTTAAAAAGATTGAATTTAACTATATGGATTCAGCCCCGATAATTGAAGAATTGGAGGGGACGTATACCGATAGAGAAGCTCAAATTAATGAAAAATCGGTTTGTTGGAATCACGGATTAAGCACCGTCCTTGATTCTCTACTAAAAACAGGATTAATTATTACCGATTTTAAAGAATACAATTATTCTCCATATAATTGTTTTGATAATACAATTAAGTGTGATGATGGAAAATTCAAAATAAAAGGATTGGAAGATAAAATCCCAATGGTTTATTCATTAAAAGCTGTAAAAGGATAATGAACAACTGTAGATTAGGGATAAAAAGAGCTAATTTAAAAAGAGAAAAGGAAAACGTTGACACACGTCCGAAGCAAGGATTTTAATTGATGTATTACAGATGACAATTATTATAATTACAGATGACAAAAAATACGGTTGATTTTGTAAAAGTAATGGCAGTGTAAGTTGCAAATACCAAGGTTTGCAGCCCGCTTTAGCTTTCTTGCAACTTGACAGGAAAATGCCACGAAGTCGTTTACTATTCTTGTACTACTTGGTCAAATAATTGTTAAAGATGGAAGCGTCAGCTTCGATGTAGGATTGATACTAACGGTATACAACTTCCGAAGGATAATTCCTATTATTAGCCTGAAAAACTTCAAAAAATGACTCAAAAATGCGGTGATGTATTATAATAGAAAAAATGGATTATACACACTTCTATTAAACCATTGAAGCATAATATTCTGGAATGACATTACTATCAACGAAAATTTATTTTGTCGTTTAAACCAAGTATTTTTAACAAAAAAGGAACTGTTGTAAATGGTTATTAGACAGACTGCCATTGCCAATCCTATTCG
>JBFFMM010000171.1:0-6526 GCA_041554075.1 Draconibacterium sp.
ATACTTTCCGCGAGGAATTGGAAATTGTAACAGATTTATTACAGGATCAGAAAAATAAAAAAATATTGTTGTATTGCACCGGAGGAATTCGTTGCGAAAAAGCAAGTGCCTACCTCAAACACAAAGGATTTAATGATGTAAACCAGTTACACGGAGGAATTTTAGAGTACTCACGTCAAATTAAAACGGCAGGTTTACAATCGAAATTTGCAGGTAAAAACTTTGTGTTTGACGAACGTTTGGGTGAAAGTGTAAATGGCGAGGTAATTTCAAAATGCCATCAATGCGGTACAACTTGCGATTCCCACACCAATTGCGAAAATCATGGCTGCCATATTTTATTCATTCAATGTCCGGATTGTGCAAAAAAATACCACGGTTGCTGCACTCCTGAATGTGCTGAAGAAAAAATGGAAGGAAAAGCACGTTCTGAAGAAAACCGTATTGGTTTTGGTAACAGCAGAAAATTCAGGAAAAGTTTGTCGCTGTTAAAAGTAGAGCAGACAAACTCAACCACTTTGCATTAAAAACACATATGATAAAAATTCGAATGAAATTCGATAAAATAATAGTTCCATGGCTTGAAGTCAGAAGACCGAAGCAAAACGATTCGGTAATCGCCATTTTAAAACTTCGGGTTCCAGACAATAAGATTATACATTTATCTAAACTAAAGTAGCTGCAATGAATTGCAGTGCCTGCTCCGGATATATTTCGCGGGTTTTAACCATCAACTAGAAAATAAAAGTTTCACCTTGAACTTGTTTCAATATCATTTCCGTAAATCAACTTTATTCTAAATCACAATGAATGATTGTTTCACAATTGGTCAAAACAACAAGTTTGGTATTTTTGCAGCATGAGTAATTTTTGGAAAAACATAAAAGGCCCCGCCTTTTCTTTAGCTCCGATGGAAGACGTAACCGATACCGTTTTTCGGGAGGTTATTATGGGAATGGCTTCTCCCGAAAAACTGCATGTTGTTTTTACCGAATTTACTTCGGTGGAAGGGATGAATCACCCGGTTGGCCGCGAACGTGTTTCGGAACGTTTGATTGTAAATAAATCGGAACGTGAGTTACTCAAAAAGTTAGGGATAAAACTGGTTGCTCAAATCTGGGGACGGAATCCCGAAATTTATGCCAATATTGCCAAATACATTAGCGAAAATTACGATTTCGATGGGATTGATATTAACATGGGGTGCCCCGTAAAAAAGGTATTTAAGATTGGTGCCTGCAGTGCTTTAATTGGCGAACCAAGTCTGGCCAAAGAAATTATTCTGGCTACAAAAGAAGCAACTCCACTGCCGGTTAGTGTAAAAACCCGTACCGGAATTAAACAACATCAAACCGAAGAATGGATTTCCGAATTGCTGGCAGTAGACCCGGCAGCCATAATTTTACATGGACGCACACAACGAATGCAATCGGAAGGCGATGCCAGCTGGGAAGAAATTGCAAAAGCGGTCGAATTAAAAAATCAATTGAAACCGCACATTCCTTTTCACGGAAATGGCGATGTATTTTCGTATGAAAACGGATTACAGCGCATAAAAGAAAGCGGGGTTGACGGTGTGATGGTTGGCCGTGGTATATTTCAGAATCCCTGGTTTTTTAATCCTCAGAAATTAGAAATTACAAAAGAAGAGCGAGTCGAAAAATTGATTCAACACACCCACCTTTTTGAGCAAACCTGGGGTGGTATAAAAAACTTCAATATTTTAAAACGTTTTTACAAAATATACCTGAACTCTTTTCCGGGCGCTGCTAAACTACGTGCCGATTTAATGGAGGTAAAAGATTATCAGGAAGTTTACGATTATTTCCAATAGGATTAAGACACTCCCCATCTATACCTCTTTAGGGGAAAATCTTTTAGCATTTCACCTATATACAAACAATTCTTAATGATTAACTTAAGGGTTTTCTGTAGTTGATTTGTCTTGTATCTAATTCAACCAAAATTATCGAGACTTATCATTAAAACCAAAATTATGAAAACTCAATCGAACCGTCGTAACTTTATTAAAGGAACTGCCATTGCAAGCTGCACGCTCCTTCTTTCGGGAAAGCTTTCAGCCTTTACTTTTCCTGAAGATGAGATTCCAAATCCCAAAGAATTAAACTACTGTGGATACAAATGCCCAAAAGACTGCCAGTTTTTGGAAGCATCGGTTAAAAACGACACCGAACTAAAAAAGAAAGCCTACGAAACCTGGAAAATAAAAGAACACTATAACATTGATTTCGATCCCAAAACCAGTTTTTGTTTTGGCTGCAAAAACGAAGATAAACCTGCCGGAGTTGTGATGTCAAACTGCACCGTTCGGGCCTGTGCCATCGAAAAAAAGCATGATGCTTGCATTCAATGTAAAGAATTAAAAACATGTAACAAAGATTTGTGGACTCGTTTCCCTGACTTTCATAAATCGGTTGAAAAAATGCAGGATAGCTATTTGTCCGCAAAATCATAAGCCAATCAATTTTATCAATAGCACTGGTGTAATAACTTTATCTTTACCGATACTCTTATTAAAAACCAAATCTGTTATGATGAGAATTACGTCAATTTTATCCATTGTATTTGTTCTATTTTCTTGCACTCCTCAAAAAACTGAGATTTATCAATGGCGCGGTGAAGATCGTAAAGGAATTTTTCAGGAAAATGATCTGTTAAAATCCTGGCCCGAAAATGGTCCAAAAGAGTTGTGGTTTGCAGAAGGCGTTGGCAATGGTTACGGCTCTCCAACAGTGACCGATAAAGAGATTTTTGTAACCGGAGCTGTAGATAGTATTGCAACACTTTTTTGCATTGGCTTCGACGGTAAACTTTTATGGAAAGCGCCTTTTGGTAACGAATGGATTAAAAATTATGCCGGCTCACGATCGCAACCTACTGTTGTTGATGATTTAATTTATGTGGGCTCAGGCTTGGGAAACCTATTTTGTTTAAAACGAGAAAATGGCGAAGTAGTTTGGTCGAAAGATTTTACAAACGATTTTCAGGGAATATATCCACGGTTCGGACATTCTGAGGCAGCTTTAATCGATGGGGATAAAGTATTTTGGACACCGGGAGGAAAGGAATACAACGTTGTGGCTTTAAATCGTTTTACCGGCGATTTGCTGTGGTCCAATAAAGGATACAGTGAACGTTCAGGGTACAATCCGGGAACACTTATTGAATTACCTTCAAGAAATATTTTTGTGACATTTTCAGCTTACCATATGATGGGACTGGATGCCGAAACCGGTGAATTGCTGTGGACACATAACCAGAATAATGTACCACTTGACAAACGCCAACCGGGAATGGGAGACACACATAGTAATTGTGTTATTTACGACAATGGATACATTTATTATGCAGCCGGCGATGGAAATGGCGGAGTAAAGTTACAACTTTCAGAAGATGGTGCTAAAATTACAGAGGTCTGGAGAAATAAGGAATTCGACAGTTATATGGGTGGAATTGTAAAAAGAGATAATATCCTTTATGGAAGTGGTACTTCAAAAAAACAATTCAAAAGTATAAATGCCGAAAGCGGAGAGCTGTGCGACTCACTTAAACTAGGTTGGGGTGCTGTTATTGCCGCCGATAACATGCTTTATTATTATGGTCAGAACGGAAAATTATCATTAATTAATTACGATGATATGGGCAAAATAAATCAGCAAAGTCAATTAAAAATTACGCGCGGCAGCAACGAACATTTTTCGCATCCTGTAATTAAAAGTGGTATTTTGTACCAACGTCACGGACAGGTATTAATGGCTTTCGATATTAAAGCAAAACCCTAAAATTCCAGGTACTTAAGAAACTCATCGCGAACTGCTTTGTCCTTGAATTTTCCTGAATATTCAGCTGTTAATGTACTGCTGCTTTCATCCTGAATACCGCGCGATGAAACACACAGATGCTTGGCGTCAATAACTACAGCAACATCGTCGGTTTTTAATATGGTTTTTAATTCATTGGCAATTTGTACGGTCAGGCGCTCCTGTACTTGCGGGCGACGCGCAAAATAATCAACTATACGGTTTATTTTGCTCAACCCAATAACTTCACCACTTGAAATATATGCCACATGTGCCTTTCCCACTATGGGTAAAAAATGATGCTCGCAGGTGGAATTTAGATTGATGTTTTTTTCCACCAACATTTCGCCATATTGAAACTTATTTTCAAACACCGATATTTTGGGCTTATTCTCAGGATTTAATCCATAAAATATTTCCTTGATAAACATTTTTGCCACACGATGCGGAGTTCCCTGCAAACTATCGTCAGTCAAGTCCATTCCCATCGTTTCCATTATATCCTTGAATTTATCTTCAATTATGGCCATTTTTTGTTCGTCTGACAAATCAAAAGCATCTTCGCGCATTGGTGTATCAATCGAAGTACCAATATGATTATCTCCTAAGTCGTCGTACTTACTTGTGTGTAAATCTACATCCCCAACATTTTTCACCCCATTTTTTCCGTTCACTTTTGTGAATATCATTTCTTCCCTGTAACTCATGATCTATTTTATTAATGTTTTCATTTCTCAAACCAAATAACAGACATCTCGGTATTTTGTTTAATATCATTACGAATACTATTAAACAGAATGAATACGCAATTGTTCTTTTTCAGAAAAAATAATGGAGTCTTTTCTGAGAAAGGTTGACGACAGGAGTTTTATGATATTTTCAGGGTTTGAATAAAATGAATAATAAATGCTCTATTTTTACCTTAGCTAAATTCAAATTATGACACGACAAGTTTATACTTTTTTATTACTGATAATTCCAGTTTTAGGGATTTGTCAAAATGATGTATTATTTTTCTCTTATTTTAAAGGAAACGGTGAAGACGGTTTACATCTGGCTTACAGCGAAGATGGTTATAAATGGAACACCTTAAAAAACGATCAGTCATTTTTGAAACCGGATGTTGGAGAAAGTGTGTTAATGCGCGATCCGTGCATTATTTACGGACCCGACAAACTATTTCATATGGTGTGGACAAGTGGATGGAACGAACATGGCATTGGATATTCCAGTTCAAAAGACTTGGTTAACTGGTCGGAACAGAAATACATTAAGGTGATGAAACATGAGCCCGAAGCACTGAACTGCTGGGCTCCGGAAATTGTGTACGATGATGCGAAAAAACAGTATATGATTTTTTGGTCGACTACTATTCCCGGACGATTTCCTGAAACTGATGGTGTCGGCGACGAAAAATACAATCATCGAATGTATTATATAACCACGAAAGATTTTGATCGTTTTAGCGATACAGAACTTTTTTATGATCGCGGTTTTAATGTAATTGACGGTTCAATACTCAAAGTAAACAGCAATAATTTTGTGCTGTTTCTGAAAGATGAGACCAAAAAACCAATTGCCCAAAAAAATATTAGACTGGCTACAGCAAAAAATATTGAAGGACCATATTCCAAAGCATCACAACCAATTACAGGAAACTATTGGGCTGAAGGTCCTACCTGTATAAAAAAAGGGAATAAATACATTGTTTATTTTGATAAGTACACCGAGGGGAGTATGGGAGCTGTTGAATCAAGCGATCTAAAAAACTGGACAGATATCTCGGATAAAATATCGTTTACTGGCGGAGTAAGGCACGGAACAGTTTTTCGTATTCCTTCAAAAATAGCAAAACAACTTATTTCGAAATAACTTCGCTATCACTGCCCAAAAAGAGCTGGAATTGCGACTAAAAAAAAGTGGATTATTTTTTGGCATTTTTTTAGATTATTCTTTGTCAGTGTAAAAACAATTTCTACTTTTGCACGCACGAAAAACAAACGAGTATCGTTCTTTCGAGATGTTGGATTAAGCTTAAGTATTTTACCGCAAGGTAAAAGGAATTTAGCACATTTAGCCTCATAAGGAGAGGTGGGTGAGTGGCTGAAACCACCAGTTTGCTAAACTGGCGTACGGGCAACCGTACCGGGGGTTCGAATCCCCCCCTCTCCGCATAAAAATATTTCGGGATGTAGCGCAGTCCGGTTAGCGCACCTGCTTTGGGAGCAGGGGGTCCCAGGTTCGAATCCTGGTATCCCGACAGATAAAGGAAAAGGAGTTAAACTTTTGTTTAACTCCTTTCATATTCTACTTAAAATATTTCGGGATGTAGCGCAGCCCGGTTAGCGCACCTGCTTTGGGAGCAGGGGGTCCCAGGTTCGAATCCTGGTATCCCGACGAAGTAAAAAACAAGAATTCACCAAAAGCCTGAAAGTCAGATGACTTGCAGGCTTTTATGTTTTTATCAATTCAAAAGCATTAAAAGAAGGTTACCCAAAATACATACAGACCTAGAATACAGTAGGTTATGTAAATATTTTTTGATACTATTTAGTTCACTTTAGAGCCAGTAATAACACATCCGGTGAACCAGAGTCTAACAGAAACAAAAATTATGATAGACGTGAATACATTTGGAATCCAATTTGTAATTCGGAAACATTGTATTAAAGATGGACAAGCCCCTATCTATCCAGTTGTGCAAA
>JBFFMM010000172.1:0-6473 GCA_041554075.1 Draconibacterium sp.
CAAAGATAATCTTTCTTTTAGATTTTAGAGTGTTAATTTTCAGTAGTTAACGAATTAGCGTTTTGTTAGCATCAAATAAAAACTTTTTAGGTGTTTCTTTTTCTGTTTTATCTTGCCAAAATGCTTTCGTAAATAGAATAATTTTCATCATCAAAAACACAAAAAATTACTTTCTCAATAGGGACTGAAGCTTGTAAAAATATAGCGACAGTTTCAATGGCAATTTCGGCGGCTTCTTGTTTTGGATAGCCATATACTCCCGTGCTTATGTTTGGAAAAGCAATGGTTTTAATTTTATTTTCTACGGCGATTTCAAGGCAGCGTTTATAACACGAGGCTAGTTTTTCTGCTTCGTTATATTGGCCACCGTTATAAACAGGCCCAACAGTGTGGATGACAAATTGAGCAGGAAGTTGATAGCCTTTGGTGATTTTGGCGTCGCCTGTTTCACATCCAAACAAGGTTTTACATTCTTCCAAAAGCTCTTTTCCGGCTGCGCGGTGAATTGCACCATCAACACCACCTCCTCCCAACAGCGTTTTGTTTGCCGCATTTACAATGGCATCAACTTGTAATTTAGTAATGTCGGCTTTTATTAATTCAACTTTGTGCATACCTGTTGATTTTATAAATAGTAGCCTTTTACCAATAAGCTAAATTCCATAAGTTGCTCTTTTATCCATTTCTCGTCTTTACCTAATTCACTTGCCATTATTTTGGCAACTTCCGGAGCCATTTCTTCTGCAGCTCTGGCATCAAGAAACAGTGCCCGAACACGTCGAGCTAATACATCGTCAAGGGTCATTGCCATTTCTTCTCTGCATGCCCAAACCACTTCAGCTTTTGTAAATTCAAGTCGTTCGTGCAGCTTTTCTCCCAGTTCCGGATTCTTTTTTATGATTGCTTTTATAGCTTTAGTTTCCGAACCATAAATATAAAAATGATCTTCTAAATCAACATTTTTAATGTACCCGTGTATCGCAAGGTTTTCAGTAATGCAAGGTCTTTCCTCTAATCCGGTTAATATTACTGCTTTATCAACTGTGTCCTGTCCCATTTTTCGATAAGTGGTCCATTTCCCACCGGTAATGGTAATTAATCCCGAAAGACTCATTATCACCTTATGGCTGCGCGATATTTCTTTTGTTTTTTTGCTGTCGTCTTCCGGTGCAGCTAATGGGCGAAGTCCTGCAAAAATACTCCTAACATCGCTGCGTTTTGGTGGTCGGGTAAGGTAGCGTCCTGCTGTATTTAATACAAATTCGATTTCTTCTTCCAATGCCCGGGGTTCTAAACTGGCTTCTTCTATTAGAGTGTCGGTAGTTCCAACCACAACCTTTCCATGCCATGGAACCGCAAAGAGTACACGGCCATCATCGGTTTTAGGAATCATTATGGCATGGTCGCCTTGTAAAAATTCATGATCTAAAACCAGATGAATTCCCTGGCTGGGAACTACTTTCTTAGGCGATCCCGGTTCATCCATTTGTAATATCTCGTCGGTAAATACTCCGGTGGCATTTATTACTGCTTTCGATTTAAATTCAAACTCTTCACCTGAAAGCATATCCTTTGCTTTTACCCCGCAAACTAAGCCATCATCTCCTTTTAACAGATCAATAACTTTTATATAGTTTAGCGCTACACCATCATAATCGATTATGGTTTGTGCCAGATTTACGGATAGACGAGCATCGTCGAATTGCCCATCGTGATAAATTACACCACCCGTAAGCCCATCTTCGCGAATTGTTGGCAAAGCCTCAAGTGTTTCCTGTTTTGAGAGATGAATAGAAGGACCCAGCCCGAGTTTTCCGGCCATCATATCGTAAACTTTAAGGCCGATGGTATAAAACGGACCATCCCACCATTCGTAATTTGGGATAATAAACGATTGGTTTTTTACCAAATGAGGTGCATTTTGTCGCATGAGTCCTCTTTCGCGCAAGGCTTCCAGCACAAGTGAAATATCGCCTTGTCCTAAATAACGAACACCTCCATGCACCAGTTTGGTGCTTCTGCTCGATGTCCCTTTTGCAAAATCGGCTCCTTCTAAAAGCAGTGTTTTGTATTTTCTTGTGGTCGATTCAAGCGCAACTCCTAGTCCGCTTGCGCCGCCACCTATAACAATCATATCCCACTCTTTTTGCTTTTTGATTTTATTTAACTGAACATTTCTTTTCATGGTATTTGTTATTTGTCGGTTTAATCCTGGTCATCATCTTCGTCAATCCAATCCTTGGCTTTTTCGAGTGCTTTTGCCCATTTCCGTATGGTTTTTGCCATTACTTCGGGAGATTTCTCCGGGGTGAAAGTTCGATCTTTGGCCCATTGGCTTTGCAATTCATCCAGGTCTTTCCAGTAGCCCACAGCCAATCCGGCAAGGTAGGCAGCTCCTAATGCAGTGGTTTCAAGTTGCCGGGGCCGAATTACAGGTGATTGTAGTGTTTCCGACTGAAATTGTAAAAGCAGATTATTGGCAGCAGCACCGCCATCAACACGTAACTCTTTTATTTCAATTCCCGAATCGGCTTCCATCGCTTTTAATACATCCATTACCTGAAAGGCGATTCCCTCCAAAGTAGCACGTGCAAAGTGTCCATGCGAAGTTCCACGGGTAATGCCCACAACAATACCCCGGGCGTATTGATCCCAATGTGGAGCACCAAGACCAGTGAGTGCGGGTACAAAATATAAACCTCCATTGTCTTCCACTGTATTGGCAAGCTTTTCAATATCTGCCGCATTGTCTATTAACCCGAGTTGGTCGCGAAACCATTGAACTGCTGCACCTGCAATAAATATCGAACCTTCAAGCGCATAGGTAACTTCTCCGTTAATTTTCCAGGCAATGGTTGTTACTAAATTATTTTTTGATTTGATGGCTATATTTCCGGTATTCATTAACATGAAACAACCAGTGCCGTACGTGTTTTTCGCCATGCCCGGCTGTGTACATTGTTGCCCAAATAAGGCAGCTTGTTGATCGCCTGCAATTCCGGCAATGGGTATTTCGTGGGCAAAAATTGTAGTTTTAGTGTGGCCAACAATTTCACTTGATGCTTTCACTTCGGGTAACATACTTTCCGGAATTGTAAACAGTTCAAGTAGCTCTTTGTCCCAGCAGCAATCTTTAATATTGTACAGTAGTGTTCGGCTGGCATTGGTGATATCGGTAACGTGTTTTTCTCCTCGTGTAAGTTTCCAAATCAGCCACGAATCTACTGTGCCGAAAGCCAGTTTGCCTGCTT
The DNA here is from genome assembly GCA_041554075.1 of Draconibacterium sp. GTDB lineage: Bacteria > Bacteroidota > Bacteroidia > Bacteroidales > Prolixibacteraceae > Draconibacterium. Next base: position 3,252 of record JBFFMM010000172.1, read on the forward strand.
CTGCTTTTTCTCGAGCACCATCAACGTTGTCCAGTATCCATTTTACTTTGGTTCCTGAAAAGTAGGCGTCAATTACAAGGCCTGTTTTTTCACGAATCATGTCCTGCAGGTTTTGTTCTTTTAGCGTATCACAATATTTAGCTGTTCTGCGATCTTGCCAAACAATGGCATTGTATATTGGATCGCCGGTTTCTTTGTCCCAAACGATGGTTGTTTCGCGCTGGTTGGTAATTCCTATGGCAGAAATATTTTTTCCGTTTATTCCAATTTTTGTAATTGCTTCAGCAGCTACAGCAGCTTGTGACGACCAAATTTCGTTTGGATCGTGTTCCACCCAGCCGGGCTTCGGGAATAGTTGTTCGAATTCTTTTTGCGCTACCGATTTAATAACGCCTGCACGGTCGAAAACAATAGCCCGCGAACTTGTTGTGCCCTGATCGAATGATAAGATAAATTGTTCCATTTAGTTTTATAGGATTTAGATTTGTTTTTCAGGAATACATGCGATTGTGATGAAGCAGTCAATAGATTCCCGATTTGTCGCTTTTATGAGAGACGATTATAAATTTAAATAATACCTATATGGAAAGCAAATTGTATTGATAAATGCCGATTGTTCTTAAACATATAATAGAACAGAAATAATACATACAGCTAGTTTGTATATAGTTGGGGAGTAATACTAATTTTTATATTAGTTGAAGCTTATTCAAATTCAACCTTCCCAAAAAACTGTGGGCAGTGATAATCCGGATTTTCAGTTTGAATGGGATTCCAGCTTACAAAATGAGGATCTGAAGTTTCGTCACCACACTTGTAAAAATTGGCCGTGGCTTTTACACCATTTAAGTTTTTTATTTTGTCGAAAACAAAACTATCAATCGGAATACGGATCATGAGTTCCCATTCGAAATTCCCCGATTTCTCTTCAAAAGGTTCGGTGCCTAAAGTGGATTGAACTTTAATTTTTTTAATTGTTTCTATATCAATCGGAGTGCGATTCCCTCGTCCGGGGCCATAACCAACATGCGGTGTGCCAATGCAGTTAAATTCAAAATTATAATAGTTCTTCTGATCAAAAGATATAAAAAATTCAACGGTACTGTCTTTGTACACATCTCCGTTAATACGTGTTTCCAGGGCCAAAATATTTTTTTCTTGAACGTAATATTTTAGCCAGATTTCCTTTTCGGTGTGCCCAATTCTAAACCTTAAATCAGGCTTGTATGGAAATTCTTTTTCCCAGTTAAGCACATCAATTGAATGCGTAACAGTTTGTTGTTCCAACAGGTGAGCTGCTTCATCCAGATTGACATCTTTATCGCTCGTTATTTTTTTAATATAAAGGTTTTTCATGTAGCCATTGATTTGACACAAATATAAGAAGATTGGAAAGAGTTTGAAGCCAGGTGCGACTGTGATTGTTAACTTTTTTATGGTTCCTTACTTTCTTTAAACTTTAAACGCTAAACTTTGAACTCAACAGTTTTGCTTTTGTATATTTGAGGTTCTTTTGAACTTATATTTTTTGTTCAACAAGAATAAAAAAACAAGTGGTTTCTTTTTTAGGTAGATAGATGACTGAATTTGAATTTATTATTGTTTTAACCGAACACCGTTTTCTTGGGATGGTGTTTCAGCCTTTTTTAATAAAAAAGGAGAAGCGTTTTTATAGCGTTGCAGGTTTGGTGAAACCACGCGATTTAAAAGACAAGCACTACAATTGGCAGCCCTACGAAAAGGAGTTGGTTAACCTGATTGAAAAATACAGCGATGAAGTTTTGGTAAAAAAGTTTTCGCGGGCCAAAAGTGTTTCCGAGTTTTTTTCCACACTTAAAGAAGGTTTTTTTGAAAAACAGATTACTCCCTACATCGAAAAATGTATGATGGAAGTAACGTCCATTTTAATGCTAAGCCCGGTACGATTATTTAAAAAGGAAGCGAAATATTCAAATTTGTACGACGAGGATGAGATAAAAGTACATCCATTGTTTGCACATCCCCGGTTTTATTTCGAAAGAAACGAGACACAAACACGCTATCAGTTAAAAGTATTTTTGGAAGAACAGGAATTAACCTTATCGAATCGGACGTGTAAAATTGTGACGAACAATCCTTGTTTATTGCTCTATCGAAATCGTTTGGTTGCATTTGAAAAACTCAAGGCTAAAAAGTTACTGCCTTTTTTTGAAAAGGATTTTGTTACCGTTCCCAATACGATCGAGGACAAATACTATTCAGGTTTTGTATTAAATACAATTCGCGATTATGAAGTGGATGCCACCGGATTTGAGATTATGAAAGCCGATGCAGAGAAGGAAGCAGAGCTTGCGCTTGAAATGAATTTACAATACAAACCCTGTTTGGTTCTGAATTTTAAGTATGGCGACGAAAAGTTTTTACCCAATTCGGGAAGGAAAATTGCTGTGGGATTACAACAAAAAAATGGAAGTTTTGTATTCCTTAAAACAGTTCGTGATTTTATATGGGAAAACGAAATTGTTGATGAAATTTTTAAAGCTGGATTAATTGAAGATAACGGTTCTTTTACCTTAAAAGGATTGTCTTTACTCGAGCAACAAAATGCCCTTTACTTTTTTGTGAATTGGCTAAATGATCATCGACCTGAGTTGGAGAAAAAGGGGATACGAATAAAACAAAAGCAGCTGGAGAAAAAATATTACACCGGCAGCCAGAATCTGGAACTAATAACTCAAACCAAGGGCGACTGGTTCGATGTGTATGCGGTGGTACGTTTTGGCGAATTTAGTATCCCGTTTATTCAGCTCAAAAAATACATTTTAAACGATATTCGCGAATTTGAGTTGCCCAATGGAGAAGTGGCTGTTTTACCCGAAGAATGGTTTGCCCGGTACAAAGGGTTGTTGCCCTTTGGAAAAAGCCACGGCGAGCGTATTCAGTTTGAAAAACATCATTTTACCTTGCTTCAGGATTCCATTCAGGCTACCGATAAACTGGTAAAGCAGAAATACGAACAGTTGGTAAATGCCGAAAAAGAGGAGGTTGTTTTACCGGCGAACTTAAAGGCTAAATTGCGAAATTACCAGGAGGACGGTTTTAACTGGATGTACGGTTTGTATAAAAACGGATTGGGTGGTTGTTTGGCCGATGATATGGGACTGGGAAAAACGTTACAAACCTTAACGCTGCTGCTAAAATTAAAACGAATGAAGCAGGGAATTAAGGTGCAAAATCCAATTG
>JBFFMM010000173.1:0-6446 GCA_041554075.1 Draconibacterium sp.
AACGACATAATTATCCAACTTATGGAAAATCAAAAATTTAATTACGACAACAAAATAGTTAAACTATTTATTCTGGCTACACTTACATGGGGTGTTGTTGGAATTCTGGTAGGACTACTTGCAGCATTGCAACTGGCCTTTCCGGTTTTCAACTTTGGGCTCGAATTTACAACCTTTGGTAGAGTTAGGCCTTTGCATACCAATGCGATTATTTTTGCATTTGTGGGAAATGGAATTTTTGCAGGGGTTTATTATTCCATGCAAAAATTACTTAAAGCCCGAATGTTTAACGACAAATTAAGTGCTTTCCATTTTTGGGGATGGCAAACCATTATTCTTTTGGCAGCTTTATCGCTACTTGCCGGATTTACAACCGGTAAAGAATATGCCGAATTAGAATGGCCCATCGATATTTTAATTACACTGGTGTGGGTAGCCTTTGGATGGAACATGATTGGCACAATAGTGGTACGTCGTGTTCAGCATATTTATGCTGCCATTTGGTGGTATCTGGCTACCTTCCTTGGCATTGCCATGTTGCATGTGGTCAACTCATTCGAATTACCCATATCAATTTTTAAAAGTTATTCGATTTATGCCGGAGCACAAGACGCAGTGGTACAATGGTGGTACGGGCACAATGCTGTAGCATTTTTCCTGACAACACCCTTTTTAGGACTGATGTATTACTACCTTCCCAAAGCTGCAAACCGTCCGATATATTCCTATAAACTATCGATCATTCACTTTTGGTCACTCATTTTCCTTTACATGTGGGCAGGTCCACACCACTTGCTCTACCAAGCATTACCTGATTGGGCGCAGGCACTGGGAGTTACTTTCTCAATTATGTTGATTGCACCAAGTTGGGGAGGAATGATCAACGGACTTTTAACGCTTCGGGGCGCCTGGGACAGAGTGCGCGACAGTGCTGCATTAAAATTTCTGGTAGTGGCAGTTACTGCTTATGGTATGTCAACTTTCGAAGGACCAATGATGTCGTTAAAATCAGTAAACCAAATTACTCACTTTACCGACTGGACAATCGCCCACGTTCACATTGGCGGCATGGGATGGAACGGAGGTCTCTTGTTTGGAATGTTGTACTGGTTGGTTCCTAAATTATGGAAATCGAAACTGTTTTCTGAAAAACTAGCCAATACGCACTTCTGGATGTCAACCTTAGCCATTTTAGTTTATGCAATTCCATTGTATTGGGCTGCTGTAACGCAATGGTTAATGTGGAGAGACTATACTGACGAAGGTTTCCTTCAGTATCCCAACTTCCTTGAAACGCTAACTCAAATTGTTCCAATGTACACGGTTAGGATATTTAGTGGCATTCTTTTCCTTGGTGGATTTATCATCATGGTATTCAACCTTGCCAAAACAATGGCTGCCGGTAGTTTTGTAAACAACGAAGCAGCAGAAGCACCGGCATTGGTGCTTGCAGGTGCACGAAATCCTGCAAAAGAAACTATTCACCGTTGGTTGGAAAGAAAAGGGATTCAGTTTTCAATTTTAGCCTTTATTGCACTTGCAATTGGTGGAGCGGTTGAAATTGTTCCAATGATTTTTATCAAATCAAATGTGCCTACCATTGAATCGGTTACGCCATACACTCCACTTGAGTTGGAAGGACGCGATTTATACATTGCCGAAGGTTGTTATGTCTGTCACTCGCAAATGGTTCGTCCATTCCGCTGGGAAACCGACCGTTACGGAGAGTATTCTAAAATTGGTGAGTTTGTTTACGATCATCCTTATCAGTGGGGATCGCGGAGAATAGGACCAGATTTAGCACGAGCAGGAGTTATTGGAGGACCAATGTATAAAAATGCAGCCTGGCATTACAACCACTTTATGGATCCGCAAAAAATGAATCAGGAGTCGATCATGCCTAATTATGCATGGTTGTCAGTTAAAAACATCAAACTCGATCAAACACCGAAAAAAATAAAAGCAATGCAAACCCTTGGCGTTCCTTACCCTCAAGGTTATGCAGACAAAGCCGTTGATGATTTAATGGCGCAGGCGCAGTTGATTTCGGATGATTTAAAAGCCTCGGGTATTAATATTGAGCCACAAAAACAAATGGTTGCAATGATTGCTTATATGCACAAATTGGGTAAAGATATTTCGGGAACTCCAGAAACCAAAGAAGTTCTAATGCATGCCGAATCATTAGAAAAGCCAACCTTGGAAGATGTAAAACTGCTGAATAATGAAGCTGATTTAGCTGCCGGGAAAAAACTTTTTACAAGCACGTGCGTGGTATGTCACGGAGCAGAAGGAAAAGGAATTGCAACCTTCCCAAGCTTGGTTGACGATGAATGGATTAATGGAAATTCTCCGGCACAGGTTGTTCATTCTATTTCGGAGGGAAATGTGGCAAAAGGAATGATTCCTTACAAAAATCAGTTCTCAGAAAAACAGATTACTCAATTGGCCAGTTACATTTTAATAACATTACATAATGAAAATAGTAAGTAACCTGCTAACAAGTATCGAAGGAATCCAGATTTTTTACATCATTGGATTACTCATTTTTATAGTACTATTCGTCATTATTTTTATTCGTACAATGCGGATGAAAAACAGTGATATGGAAGCAATTAAAAACTCCATTTTATCGGATGATGAATCCAAAGACATCATAACTTCTAATTAAATTTAAAGCTATGTCAGAAGAAAAAAATCAAATATTGGAACAAGATGAGAATCTGATGGATCATGATTATGATGGGATTAAAGAACTGGATAATCCTCCTCCACGCTGGATTATGCTCATGTTTTACATTACAATAGGATGGTCGATACTATACGGAGCCTATTATTTTTGGTTAAAAGAGGGTCCAAGTCAGGATGCCGAATATGAGGCAAAATCGATGATGCATGATCAAGAATTCCAGATTACCTCGCTGGATGCCGATGCTTTGGTTGCCTTTACCGACGAAGCTTCATTGGCTGTTGGCAAACAAGTTTATACCGATATGGCGTGTATGGCATGTCATGGTATGAATGGAGAAGGAAATGCAGTAGGACCAAATCTCACCGACGAGTACTGGCTACATGGCTGCGATATTCAAAGTGTTTTTAACATCATAAAAAACGGACAGCCGGCAAAAGGGATGACGGCGTTTAAGGGCCAAATTAGTGATGAAAAGATTCAGCAAGTGGCAAGCTATGTTATGAGTTTAAAAGGATCGAAGCCGGCAAATGCAAAAGCAGCCCAAGGCGTAAAGTGTGAATAAGAAAATAAACAAAGGAAAGAAAAGATAACCTACCGGGTTAATGTTATGTTGAGCGTAGTCGAAACATCTGTTTTTCAAATTCAGAGATTCTTCGACTTCACTCAGAATGACAGATTATTTTCTTTCCTTTTTTTACAATAGCATATTGAACATATGGCAAAACAAGATTTGGATTTCAGAGATAAGCCTATCAACCTAAACGAACGGGGAGGCAGGAAATGGGTGTATGCTAAAAAACCATCCGGCAAATGGTTTACCCGACGTACAATTTTTAGCTATGCTATGCTCTTGTTTTTTGTGGGTGTACCATTTATTCGCATAAATGGAAATCCTCTAATTCTACTTGATGTTGCCAACCGAAAATTTATCATTTTTGGAGCCATTTTTTGGGCACAAGACACTTTCATTCTTGCCTTGTTAATGCTTTCCTTTGTACTGTTTGTTGTTTTGTTTACGGTAACATTTGGTCGGCTTTGGTGCGGTTGGGCATGCCCGCAAACTATTTTTCTCGAAATGGTTTTCAGAAAAATAGAACTCCTTATTGAAGGAGACTACAGAGCACGTCACAAGCTGGATAACAGCCCGTGGACAACTACCAAAATTTTCAAAAAAACACTTAAACACGGTATCTTTATTCTGATCTCGATTGCCATGACCAATACTTTTTTGATGTGGTTTATTGGAAGCGAGGCCTGGATTAACTTGATTACTTCGCCCGTTAAAGAAAATTTGTCGGGCTTTGCGGTAATGCTCTTAATTTCAGCATTTTTCTATTGGGTATATTCCTTTTTTCGCGAACAAATTTGTACAATGGTTTGCCCTTACGGTCGAATGCAGGGTGTTTTGCTCGATTCGAAAACGATAATGGTAACTTACGATTACAAACGTGGCGAACCACGCGGAGGACATGGCGATGGTGATTGTACTGATTGTAAACAATGTATTTCGGTTTGCCCTACAGGAATCGACATTCGAAATGGAACACAGCTGGAATGTATAAACTGTACGGCTTGTATTGATGCGTGTAATAAAATAATGCATGTAACCGGCAAAGCACCGGGACTTATCCGTTATGCTTCAGAAACATCGATAAAAGAAGGACATTCTAAAATATGGAATACGCGAAACCGCGCCTATTCAATAGTATTGCTTATTATTTTCTCGTTTTTTATTTATACCCTGGTAACGCGTCCGGTAATCGAAACCACAATTCTTAGAACACCCGGCTTACTTTATCAAGATCATGAAACGACTTTTTCGAATGTGTACAACATTAAAATTGTAAATAAAACACACAAGGAAATGCCACTCGAACTGAGAATAATGTCGCACGAAGGAGAAATTCAAATGGCCGGAAATACGATGAACATTAAGGATCAGGACATGTTTGAATCTACGTTCCTTCTATTTATTTCGAAAGAGGAAATTAAGGGTGATAAAACAGAAATAGAATTTGGAATTTTTAGTAATAATGAATTAATTGAAACTTACAGAACTACCTTTGTAGGACCGTAGTTTTAAAATTGTCATTCCGAAGAAGGCACGCCTGAGGAATCCCTTTCAATGGAACAGATTTCTCCTCTTTTATCGTCGAAATGACAGTTATTAATAAATAGAAAATCGATATATGAAATTCAATTGGGGTACAGGAATATTTCTGTTTTTAGTAGTGTTTTTGGTGGCATGCGCAGTGTTTATTTTTTTTGCGATGAATCAGCAGGTAAATTTAGTGCACAAGGACTATTACGAAAAAGGAGTTGATTATTCGGCACAAATGAAGGTGAATGCCCGTTCAAAGCAATACGCTCATTCATTTAACACAAAATCTACTGAACAATTTTTTATTGTTGACATCGATGAATCGTTGATAGCTAAAATGGATTCCGGAACTATTCAAATGTTTCGACCATCTGACAAAACAAAAGATATTTCATCTTCATTTAAAACCAGCAACAGAACAGTCTCAACTCAATTTCAATTTGATAAGAGAGCGCTGCTTCGTGGAAGATACATCCTAAAACTCACGTGGTTTATGGAAGGCGTAAAATATGAAGTGGACCAGCCTGTGAATGTTCAATAAATTTACTACTTTTAAATCACTATTCAACCTTTTGTTCATTTAACCGACTATGATTACAATTCTGATTTCAGCCTTCGTTTTAGGATTAATGGGAAGTTTTCACTGTGCCGGAATGTGCGGCCCCATTGCCATTGCCCTTCCTTTACATGGAAATACGGTACCACAAAAAATATTTGGAGGTACGCTCTACAACATTGGAAGAACGCTTACTTACGGTGTAATGGGTGCCATTTTTGGTTTGCTCGGACAAGGCATTCAATTGATTGGCTTTCAACAAAAAGTTTCGGTAATTATGGGTGCACTTATGATTATTTCGGTGTTATTCCCTAAACTTTTTAAAAACCAGTACCGCATGGATAAAAGCTGGTTTTCGTTTGTTGGTAACCTAAAAAAGACCATTGGACAACTATTTTCCATTCGCTCTTTTCAAAGTTTGTTTTTTATTGGAATGCTAAACGGACTACTCCCCTGCGGATTGGTTTACATGGCAATTGCCGGAGCTATTGGAACCGGCGGAGTTGCCGAAGGATCGATGTATATGATTCTGTTTGGATTGGGAACAATACCAATGTTGCTGGCCATTTCGCTGGCGGGAAACGTGATGAGTCTTGCCATTCGAAATAAAATAAACAAACTTATCCCTGCGCTTGTAGTAGTGGTTGGAATTTTATTTGTGTTGCGTGGTTTAAGTTTGGGTATACCCTATTTAAGCCCGCCAAAACAAAAAATTGAACAGAAATTCGAAAAAAGTCTAAAAACTGAATCTGCCGAATTGCAAAATGAAACAAAGGGTGATTGTTGTAAAACTGACTGAGGACTGATATTAGTAATTGCGAGGAGGAACGACGAAGCAATCTTGTTTCAACAATTGGAGAAACAGTTAGGAGAAAATGGGAAAACAGAACGAAAATAGTTGCGTACACTGCGGGGCCGACTGTGGAAATAATCCGGTGACTTGGAACAACATGAAATTTTGTTGCAACGGTTGTCTTACGGTATATCAACTCCTAAACGAAAACAAACTTTACAATTATTATAATCTGGAAGAAACACCGGGAATAAAAGTGGAAGCCACCACTGAATTTGGTAATAAATATGCTTTTCTCGATAAT
>JBFFMM010000174.1:0-6445 GCA_041554075.1 Draconibacterium sp.
AACTACAACCCACGTTCCAACGCACATTCATCCAATGCGCTCCGCTTTTAGATGAATAATTCGGGGTAATCCGTAGCTATAGTATTCCTTTTCCTGGCAAAATATTTATTGCTCGTTGGCCTTGTAAGCAGGGGTATTTAAACCCATTTTTTTTTCGCTACCCCATATTCTGTGATCAATGAATTAAGTTTTCTGCCCAGATTGACAAATAGCATACGCAAAAAGCTATATTGCATTTATCGATTTGTAACTTCGCCCTCTTATTAGATGAATAATACCAAGCGCATGGAATTAGATTAATACATAATTGAAATAATAAATGAGTAAAGAGAAGAAAGAGAAAAAGGAAGTGGTGAAAGGAGAAACTGTTGAAACACTTAGAACTTTGTATTATTCGGGTAAAGTGAAGCCGACGTTAAATAAAATTCTTATTGAATTAAAAAATGATTCTGAAAATTTAGATTTCACTCTTTTGGCTTGTCAGTGTTTGGTAAGAACTAAGAATTTTAATGAGTTGTCGAAGTTCGCTGATGTGGCTATTCAATTAGATCCTATGGCTGCAGAAGGTTATTATTACAAGGGATTGGCTATTCAGCATACAAAAGGGAAAGAGCAAAAAGCGATAAAAAACTTTAAAAAAGCATTAACTATAGACCCCGATAACACAATTTACCTAAAAAGTAAGGCCATCACACATCTTCTGCTTTATAAAGATTTTCATTTACCTGTAAGTTTTGCTGAAAAATATAAGGCTAAAGCAGAAGTGAGTCTACTAAAAATTATTGAATTGATAGAGCAAAAGGAAAATCCTGATTATATAGATTTTTGGACAATTGCTGATGTAAGTAGCATTCTTGGCCGAAATCCAGATGCCAAGAAGTATTTCATTAAAGCGGTAAATGCCTTTAATGCTTCTGATAAATCAGAACAAGATTTAAATGTATATAAAGACATCATAAAGGCTCAAAAAGCTTGTATAAAGTTGATGGATAAAATCATTGAAGAATAGTTCGAACAAAATATTTTGAGATTATTTACCAAACAAAATTCCCAATTTCTTACCGTATATTTTGTAAGAAATTGGGAATTGCACTTTACTTAAAGCTGTTTTTAAAACTGCTCTTTTCCAAATAAACTATCGGCCTTTTTCTTCGATTTACCGTTAAGATTTAAAGCATACGAAACACCCAGTTCAACAATTGGTCCGTAACGATCGTATTCCACCTCCTGATAAAATATCTGCTGGTTATTTGCATTATAAGCTCGTGTATTTAATCCCGTTAGGTTTGAACTTAATACATCCAGTACTTTTACTGAAAAATCCCAACCGGCCAACTTTTTAGGTGTGTAATTTAAAGCTGCATTACTCATGTAGAAATTATAGTTTTCGCCTTGCGTAGTTACCGTTGCCGATTTCATATCAAAGTCGAGCGTAAATTTTAACTCCGGAGTAAAAAACAAATTCATATTTCCTTTTAAACTCCAGTTGGTACTCGAATTGTCTTCTTTGTAACCAAATACTTCTCCTTGCGCATTAAAGTTATACAACGATCCGCCAATAAAGAATTTGGCAAATTTACCGGCAGTAAAATTTGCATTTAATTCAGCACCCAAAGCCTGCACATTGCCCGAATTCGTATAACTACGAATCAATACATTTTCTTCTTCGTAAACCGTATTTACACGAAAAATAGCATTGTCGGTTCCGCGGTAGAAGCCTGTTAAAGTAAAACTTTGATCGCCTATTTTTTTATCTAACGATAGTTCGAAGTTGGTTAAATATTCAGGTTCCAATTCCGGATCACCCACTAAATATACTTCGTAATGACGACGGTATAAAAAGGGTGCCATATTTTTGGTTGGAGGACGGTTAATTCTTCGGCTTGCGGCAAAAGTTAAAGCATCTCTTTCATTCAAACTATATTGTAAATGCATCGTTGGAAACCAATCGAGTTGCTGCACTTTATATTCCGATTGCGACGGGCGTTCAAAAATATCAACATAATCTACATTGCCAATTTCCAGCAACTGGTCGGTGTATTCCAATCGTAAACCGGCAATCACACTTAAATCGCCAAAAGTTCCCGAATAATCGACATACCCGGCATAAATAGCGCGCGATAATTCAACATCGTTATTAAACATATCGTTGGTTCCCCAATCTCCGGTAACAACATCTAAAGTGTCGTAATTGTAACCGCCTTTCTGACTTACAAACTGTGGCTGAAAACCAATTCCCAATTTACTTTTATTGTCGAATTCCTTCTCAAATTCAACCGAAGTGCGGAAACCATCAAGCGGCGTATCATCGGTTTGATTAAAGTGAAGCAATAAATTCTGCACTTTATCGCCAGGTTTATCAAAATCGTAATTCTCATTGTCCAATTCGCGGCTAAGTTCCGAGTGTTCGTAGAGTAAGGAGAATTTCACCTGCGATTTATTTTCGAACTTCTGCGTTAAATCAATATTGGCTGTATGAAATTTACCGTAACGATTATCGGTATTGGGATTGTATATCCAATGATTTTTCGGATCAATTCCTGAAACTGGTTTTTTATCAACGTCGCCATAAAAATTATTGTACACATAAAATGCCGACCGACCCTCCGTCCGATTCCCGTAATAATAAGAGGCGGAGACCGAACTCATATCCGACAAAATATAATCAACACCAAAATTAGCCGAATAATTTTCGTACCATTCCGGACGTTCGCCATCGGCAACCATGTGGTAATACGAACCATTTTCCTGCAACAAGCGGGCATCGCCAATACGTTTTCCATTTACATTTTTGTAATTGTAGTTGGCGCCACCGTAAAGGGTTAAATCTTCTTTGCGGTAAACCAAATTTAAACCGCCACCATAACGGTTATCGCTTAGATTATAGCCACTGTATTTATCCGTTACATTACCCCATGGCGAGCCTCCCAACAACCCATTTGCTGAAATTGATAATCCGTCGGCACCACTTTTTTTCGTTGATATATTGATAATTCCCCCTTTCCCCTGCGCATCAAACCGGGCAGTTGGAACCGTAATAACATCAATATTATCGATGTTACTGGCAGCAATTTGGTTGAGCAAAACCGAGGCTTCCATTTGCGTTGGTTTTCCATTTAAATACACCATAAAGTCGCTGGTACCACGCAAAGAAACCGTTCCATCGGCATCGACTGAAACCGAAGGCAACTTATTTAATACATCAACTGCTGTTCCGCCACTTGCCGTTTCAAAATCGCTGGCGCGGTAGGTTTGCCTGTCAATTTTTTTCGATGTTGAGTTGGCCATTCCTTTCACTTCAACACCGTCTAGCTCAACCGAAGATGCCGCTATTTCTATTGTTCCCAAATTCGCAGTAGCCTTTTCCTGCGAAACCGAAACAGGATGGATTGTGTTTGCATTGTAGCCAATAAAAGATACCACTACTTTATATTCCCCAAAGTCTATGTCTTCAACTTTAAACTTTCCTTTATCGCTGGATACCGAGCCACCAACAAGTGTTTCCGACTGATTATAAACAGAAACAGTAGCAAAAGGAATTTTGTCTCCAGACGACTGATCGAGTACTACTCCTGTAATACTTCCTTTTTGTCCAAAAACATTTAGTAGCAACAACAGAAAAACTCCTGTAAAAATGATTTTAATTATATGCATTATTTAACTGATTCAAGTAAATGATAAAACTTCAGAACAGCCGACAAAAGTAAAAGTTCAGTATTAAACTCAGTATAATTTCTATTATTTACATCGAATATAAATTTTGTGCTTTACTTTGTTTATTGCAACCGATACAAATAGTTAAATCAGGCATATTCCCCTTTTCTGTTTGGTGAATCAAGCGTCTCTAAAATATTAATTTATCTATGTCCCTGTGAAACAAAATTGTATGCAACTTTGCTGAACTAATTTAAGTGTTAAGCCCTTTATATATTTGTCTTTTAAAAGCTCAAATAACAAAATTTGTTGTACTTTCAATTCTCAAACAGAAATCAATATGAGACTCAGCGCACGCATGCAATTTTTGGTAAAAAACGGCTTAAAAGGTATGGCCTGGCTTTTACTTATGTTGGCGGCCTATTTTCTTTTTAAGAAATTTATACTCTCGCATGCTCCCGACGCCTGGATCGAACAAATTTATGCCCGCCCTTTTTGGGTTTATGTGGTTTATTGTTTATCCGAGTTTTTCTTTGGTATTTTCCCTCCCGAAATGTTTATGATTTGGGCCATAAACAAAGACACGCTTTCTCACTATTTCTTAAATCTGGCCTTTTTTGCTGTGGTTTCATATATCATGGGTTATCTAACTTTTTTGATTGGCGGGTTTATTCACAAACGTGCCACCTTTCGGTATTTCAGAAAAACCATGCTCAAAGAATGGTGGCCGCAGTTAAAAAAATATGGTTTGTTTCTGATTATTGTTGCTGCTTTAACACCTATTCCATGGTCAGCTGTTAGTTTGTTGGTTGGTTCTGCGGGCTACCCATCCAAACGCTATTTGAAATATGCCTTATTCCGCTTGCTACGTTTTGCAGTTTATGGATATATTATCTATCAATCACACGCATTTTAAATTTCACGAAAACATACTTTACTTTCTTTTGTTGTTTAGAGTAAATTTTAATTATATGCTCGAGCGTTTCAAAAAGAAATGGGATATAAAAAGTAATTTTCAACTGGTGGTAATTCTTATTGTCTTTTCAGTTACCGGCAGAACGGCTCTATACGTGAGAAAAGGAGTATTTTACCTTCTTGAAATAAACGCTGATACTAGTTATTGGATTAAAGTACCCTTGTATATTTTAATTGTTGTTCCTGCATATCAGATTCTTTTTATGATTGTAGGCACCTTGTTGGGCCAATACAAATTTGCACTTGCCTTTGAAAAAAAGATGCTAAGTAGATTTAAATTCAAAAAGAAATGAGAACAGGATTAGTACTACTACTATTTTTTATTAATACGACCGGAATTATGAGTAAGGATTTGGAAAAAGCAACTTTGGGTGGCGGATGTTTTTGGTGTACCGAAGCCGTTTATCTTGAATTGAAAGGAGTAATTGAAGTAAAACCAGGATACAGTGGTGGTCATGAAAAAAATCCAACTTATAAGGAGGTTTGCACAGGAACAACGGGACATGCCGAAGTGGTACAAATTACTTTTGACCCGGAAGTGGTTAGCTTTAGCCAAATTCTGGAAGTATTTTTTATGACACACGACCCTACAACCTTAAATCGTCAGGGAAACGATGTGGGCACGCAATACCGCTCGGTAGTATTTTTTCATTCTGAAAAGCAAAAAGAAGTGGCCGATAAAGTGATACAACTTTTTAACGACGAAAAAGTGTACGACAAACCAATCGTTACTGAAGTAAGTGCATTCGACAAATTTTATATTGCAGAAGATTACCACATAAACTATTATGCACGAAATAAATCGCAGGGCTATTGTCAGTTTGTGGTGGCTCCGAAAGTAGAGAAGTTTCGGAAAGTTTTTAAAGACCAGTTGAAGGAGTAGGTAGTAATCAGTGTCAGTTTGCAGTTGTTCTTCATTTTCAAAAATTAAAAACTCCAATCTTTTGCCAACGCCAGGCGCATGAAAAAAGTTCGAAATCCGAAAGAAGAGTTCGTTTTGGAATATTAATCGTATTTCAATATAAATCTGCAAAAAGACTGCTTCGGAAAACCGTTGCAGTCTTTTTTTATATCAACTTCTTATTTTCGTAGAGAGAAATATTTTGACTAAGTGGATGTTTATAAAGTCAAAATGTGCCGACCTTCTTTTATGTAATCGGTAATTTCTCCCATGTATTTTACTTCAACTCCCAGTTCTTCCAGTTGGTCTGAAATCTCATACATGTCGGAACATCCTTTACACGCTTTTACGGCAGTTCCTTGTTCCTGAATTTTCTTCACATATTCCTGAATATCCTTGTTTTCAACCAATACTTTTTGCGACGGCCCCCAAACAACAAGCGTAATATCTTTCCACCAATCAAATCGTTTGGAGTTTAAGGTGTACATCAAAACCATTTTTTCGGCCACTTCTTTATCACCGCTTGTCCAAAGCACAACTAATTTTTCAGATGCCGGAATTTCCATTTGTTCACCCTCCGTTTTGCGAACAGGTTCGTTTGCTGACAAGCTAATAGTAAATCCAAACATCAGCAGCATTAAAATTATAATTCGAGTTTTCATTCTGTTTTATTTTTAAGGTTAAAAGTTTTCGTTTACAATAAATTCGTCCAGTGACTTTTTCTCTTTCTCGGGCCACTCTTTTGGTACTCCAACAGGAGTTATACAAACTCGCGTGTATTGATCAGGAATTTGAAATACACGTTTTGTTAGTTCTTCTGAAAATGAATCGGTAATGTGAACAGTGCCATATCCAAGAGCTCGCGCAGCAAGCATCAAATAACCAGCAGCCAGTGGGCCATCCCAATGATTGTAA
>JBFFMM010000175.1:0-6418 GCA_041554075.1 Draconibacterium sp.
CGCCCGACACTTTTGAGGCAATGACTGCTTTAAGCAATGGCGAGTTAATTCCGGGAGGGATTGCAAATGGTATAACCGGAACACTATTGATGGTTGCTTTGGCATCGGTAATTGCCATTCCGGTGGGTGTAATTACAGGCATTTATTTATACGAAAATCCTGGAAAATTTTTGGCTAACTTAACCCGAAATGTATCGGATGTGCTGCAAGGTGTACCTTCAATTGTTTTGGGATTAATAGCGTATATGTGGGTTGTAAAACCAATTACAAATGGTTTCTCGGCATTGGCAGGGAGTGTCTCTTTGTCGATTATGATGTTGCCAATGATTGTGCGTTCTACCGAGGAAACATTAAAGATGATTCCGCAAACAATAAAAGAAGCTGCCTTGGCATTGGGAGTTCCCTATTATAAAGTAATTTTAAGGGTATTAATTCCGACCAGTTTTAGTGGTTTGTTAACCGGTATTTTATTGGGTATTTCGCGCGTTTTGGGCGAAACTGCCCCACTAATGTTAACTGCGCTGGGAAGTTCGATGATTAACTTTGACATTACCAAACCTACCAGTGCTATCCCACTTTTGATTTGGGAATTCTATAACGATCCGAACATGGTTGATTTAATCTGGAGTTCTTCATTGTTGTTGATGGTAATGGTGCTAACTCTTAATTTAGTCTCGAAACGAATTGTCGCCCAAACTAAATAGATGAAGATTAGAAATGAACGATAATAAATTAAAAATAAAAGATCCGGTACTTTCTATTCGAAACTTGAGTGTTTCGTACGATAAAGGAAAGTATGCTGTTGATAATGTTTCGGCTGATATACCACGAAATGCTGTTACCGCTATAATGGGACCGTCGGGATGTGGGAAAAGTACCATGTTGCGTGCCATTAACCGCATGCACGAACTCTACGAAAACATTGAAACCAAAGGGAATCTGATTTTAAACGGGAAAGACATTACCGATATGCCAACCATTCAGTTACGACGGAAAGTGGGAATGGTTTTTCAACGTCCGAATCCGTTTCCAACCATGAGCATTTACGACAATGTAATTGCAGGTTATAAATTAAATGGTATTCGTTTAAAGAAAAGCGAACGCGATAACATTGTAGAACGCTCTTTAACTGATGTTACGCTTTGGAACGAAGTAAAAGATACACTCCATAAAAAAGGAAGTTTCCTCTCAGGAGGACAACAACAACGCCTTTGTATTGCAAGAGCTTTGGCATTTGATCCGGAAGTAATTTTACTCGACGAACCTACATCGGCGCTCGATCCTGTGGCAACCTCGAAAGTGGAAGACTTGTTGGTGAAATTAAAAGAGAATTATTCGATTTTAATGGTAACGCACAACATGTCGCAGGCGGCCCGAATCTCTGATTATTCCA
The DNA here is from genome assembly GCA_041554075.1 of Draconibacterium sp. Classification (GTDB taxonomy): domain Bacteria; phylum Bacteroidota; class Bacteroidia; order Bacteroidales; family Prolixibacteraceae; genus Draconibacterium. The sequence continues at coordinate 1,394 of JBFFMM010000175.1, forward strand.
TGTTTATGTACTTGGGCGAGTTGGTAGAATATGGTAAAACAAAAGATATGTTTACCAATCCAAAAGACCGTCGGACTGAGGAATATTTAACAGGAAAATTCGGTTAGTTTTTTTATTTCATTTAAATTCGAAAGATTATGATTTCAAAAAAAGATGAGGCAATAAATAGTATTTTATCCGATTTCGAGAACTTTGCCAACTTGGTTCTTGCCCAACTCGATTTATTGGAGAAGGTAGTTACCACAGATGAAAAAGAAATTCCGGAAGATTATACCAAAGATATTCTGGCAAACGAGAAAAAACTTGACAAGCTGGAAATTAAAATAAGTGATAAGATTGTAAATACAATTGCGTTGTATCAGCCGGTTGCCTCCGATATAAGAAAATTAATTGCCTGTTACCGAATAATTATCAGTCTTGAACGTGTTGGCGACATGGTGGTAAATATACTCGGGCACATTGAAAATGTTAAGGGAACGCCAGTGTTTGAGAATTTATTGGATGTAGTTAATACTATGTTGTTGCAAGCTTCGAATATGGTTAACAAGGCTTTGCTGGCCTTTACAACCGACGATCGTGAGTTTGCCATTTGGACCATTAAAAATGATACGGTGGTGGATGAAATTAACCACAAGATGATTAAAAAGGCGATTAAAAAAAGTAGTACGTCGAAAGAAGATAAAGAGATGCTCACCAATTTTATGAGCTTAAATGGGATGGTGACTAATATTGAACGTATCGCCGATCATGCTACTAATATTGCCGAAGCAGCAATTTACTCCATTGAAGGGAAAGACATACGACACGCAAAAAAAGTAGAATAATAAATGGCTAATTCAATTCCGAAAATACTGATTGTTGACGACGAAAAGGATTTGTGTGAAATTTTAGAGTTCAATCTTTCCAGCGAAGGATTCGAAACAGCTACAGCGCACTCTGCCGAACAGGCTTTAAAAAAATCACTCGACGAGTACGACCTGATTTTATTGGATGTGATGATGGGTGAAATGTCGGGTTATAAAATGGCTGATAAAGTCAGGAAAGAATTGCATTTGTCGGTGCCCATTATTTTTATGACGGCTAAAACGGCTGAAAACGACATACTCACCGGATTTAATGTGGGGGGCGACGATTACATCTCAAAACCCTTCTCGATAAAAGAAGTGGTAGCGCGTATAAAAGCAGTTTTAAAACGAGGACGACAGGAGGTTATTTCGGCAAAAGTATTTAAGCTGAAAGGTCTCGAGCTGGACGTAAACAGCAAAACGGTTACAATTGATGGTGCTGCAATTAATCTCACCCGAAAGGAATTTGAAATTATTGCCTTGCTTTTAAAACACCAGGGACAGTACATTAGTCGCGACGAAATTCTTAACCGTATTTGGAGCGACGATGTAATTGTGACCGAACGAAATGTGGATGTAAACATTGCCCGATTGAGGAAAAAGATAGGCGATTATGGAAAATATATTGTAGGGAAATCGGGCTACGGTTACGCTATAAAAGAATAAAATGAACTGTCATTTCGACGAAGAAGGAGGAGAAATCTATTGCATTTTAAGGTGAGATTTCTCAGTCGTTTTTTCATGGAAATAACAATACTCTAATGTAATATTAACAACATTAAAACAAGAGAACGTGCCATCACAACAAACATTCAGAAAAAAAATATTTTACTACTTCATAGGAGTATTTATGTTGTTTACAGTAGCTATTCTGCTATTTCAGCTACAACGCGAGAAGAATTATAAAACCGATCAGCTGGAGAATACATTGAAAAATGTAACTGAAGTAACGCACAATTACATTGAGCATTACAAATTAATGCAGGGTAACAATTACAGGGCAGCTGATACCTTGAAGTATCTTATTCCGCAGCAAAATATAAGGATAACTGTAATCAATAAAAAGGGTGTTGTTTTATACGACAGTTTTGTGGATGATTACCGTACGATGGAAAATCACTTTGAACGTCCTGAGGTTCAGAAAGCGCTTTATTCAGAAGAAGGTTCTAATATCAGGCATTCGGAAACAACCGGGCAGGATTTCTACTACTACGCACATAATTATGACGATTATTTTGTGCGAACCGCGATGGTTTACAACGTAGAGGTTGAGAATTTTCTGAAAGCTGAGCGTTTTTTTATCTTTTTTATTCTTGCCATATTTTTAATTATTTGGTTGATTATTAATGAGCTTACAAAACGGCTTTCTATTTCAATAACCAAACTAAAAGATTTTGCCATAAAAGCGGGTAAGAATGAACCTATTGAAGAGGACGAAAGCGAATTTCCCGATCACGAATTAGGCGAAATTGGTGCTCAGATTGTGAAAATATACAACAAATTGCGGCGTGCCAAAGACGATGTGGCCATGGAAAAAGATCGCCTTTTTAACCACATGAATATTCTGAACGAAGGAATTTCTTTTTTTAAACCGAACAAAGAAAAAATGCTGGCCAACAGTCATTTTATACAATATGTGAGTATGATTTCTGATGCTTCTACTATTTCGGCGGAGAACTTTTTTAATATCCCCGAATTTAAAAGAATTAATACCTTTCTCGACGAAAATTTAAAGAAAGACACCGAGTTTCAGAATAGCGAATTGCCGCAACTGGAGTTTACTATCAGTAAAAACGAGAGCTATTTTAAGGTGCTCTGTATCGTATTTGCCGACAAAAATTTTGAAATTTTGATTACTGATATTACCCGACCCGAGAAGCGTCGTTTGTTGAAACAACAACTCACTTCGAATATCGCACACGAATTAAAAACTCCGCTGGCTTCTATTAAAGGGTATATCGAAACCTTAATGGGCAATCCCAATATAGCCAAAGAAAAACAACAGTATTTTATTGAACGTGCACATGTGCAGGCAGAGCGCTTAAATATGTTGCTAAACGATATTTCCTTGCTAAACAACATTGAAGATGCCGGCGAATTGTTTGAGATAAAACCGATAAATGTAAAACACATTGTGTCGGATGTTATTGAAAACCTTGAAAGCCGCCTGGCTACAAAAAACATAAAATGTAAGCTGAATATCGACGAAGATGTAGTTGTAAACGGAAATGATTCTTTGGTGTCGTCGGTATTTCAAAACCTGATTGAGAATTCGATAAATTACGCAGGAGCGAATGTTACGATTGAAGTAAAAAATTATCTGGAAGACAAAAAGTACTATTATTTCAGTTATTCAGATACAGGTGTGGGCATTCCGGAAGAACACCTGCACCGCATTTTTGAACGTTTTTACAGAATTGATTCAGGCAGAACACGCGAAATGGGAGGTACCGGGCTGGGGCTTTCAATTGTAAAAAATGCAGTTTTATTGCACAAAGGAAATATATCGGCTCGTAACAAAGAAGAGGGAGGAGTGGAGTTTTTGTTTACGCTCGCAAAAAAATAAGTGTATCAATACATAATAGTTTGAAGAAAGCCTTTGATTGAAAAATCAAAGGCTTTTTATTTTTTAGGTTTTTGTTAATCGTATTGCAGCAAAATGCCCCCAATGATCTGTTATTCCGAATGAAATGAGGAATCTATTTCATTTTACCCAAATGCTTCCAAACATCGCGCAAATTATTACAGAACGATAAAACCTATCCTGATTTCATTTCAAATCCATTAAACGAATGTAACCTAAGTTTAAATGTTGTGTAATGCCGCTGTAACATTTAAGGGCTTGCTTTGCCATCGTAAATCATAGAGATTTAGAATTAAACACTGCAAGTTTATAAATATGAAGGAGATTATCATTAGCGGCTTATTGCTAATTCAGGTGGTATTGGTTACAGCTCAATCAGGAACAATTAAAGGAACTGTAAGCGATTCGAAAACCAACGAGTTCCTTATCGGAACAACAGTTTATATAAAGGGTAGCACACAAGGTGCAATTACCGATTTTGATGGGAATTACATTATCCAAAAAGTTGAGCCGGGAAAATACACCCTGGCAGTTTCATTTATTTCGTACGATCCACAAGAGTTTGAAATAGAAGTTAAAGCCAACGAAGAAACAGTAGTTAATGTGTCATTAGCTCCGGCAACACTTGATATTGGCGAAGTACAGGTAGTGGCAAAGGCCAACCGCGAATCGGAAGCTATGCTTTTAATCGATCAAAAAAATGCTTCTGGAATTAAAGAAAGTATCGGCTCAAAACGGATGTCGAGTCTTGGTGTTTCTGATGCGGCGACTGCTACATCAAAAATTTCGGGAGTAACCAAAAACGAAGGTAGCGGCGACATTTATATTCGTGGTTTGGGCGACCGATATTTAACCACAACAATGAATGGACTGCCCATCCCATCGGATGATGTGGAAAAGAAGAACATTGATTTAAATCTTTTTTCTACTGACATTATTGGCAATGTAGGTATCAACAAAACATTAGCGGTTGAAAGCTATGGTGACCAGACTTCGGGAGCTGTTAATATTGGTTCAAAAACCTATTCAGAAAAAATTGAAGTTGAAGCAAAAGTAGGAAGTGCATCAAATAGGTTTAGCGATGGAGTTTTCGGAAATTTTAAAGCTACTCAGAACATGAGTGATGTTTCGTTTGGTTTTTATACAAAACCTTATGCAACTATTGATGCCATTGAAAAACAAAGCTGGAATACCACCGAAAGAAGTTTCCCTTTAAACCGGGGATTGGCTTTAATGGGTGGAAAAAAATTCAATTTATTTGACAATGATTTTTCAGTGTTTGCAACACTTTCGCATTCCAACGATTTTGAGTACCGCACTGGTATTTATAAAAAGTACCGGATGAATAGTTTGAACAATTCGTTTACCGATGCAGAATCATTCAATACGGAATACAATACAACCGGTTTGTTGAATTTGGCCTACGATTTTAATAAAGATCACAACCTGAATTTTAACAGCATGCTGATTTATAAAACAACAGATCAACTTTACGAACAAGGTAGAAATGGAGAAGGATATGTGCGTGATCAGGATCCTCAGGAAGAGGGTGCTTTTGTGCGCGACCAGAATATAAAAGAGACTAAAATATACATC
>JBFFMM010000176.1:0-6409 GCA_041554075.1 Draconibacterium sp.
CAAAGTAAATTGTTCAGCTTTGCCGGAATCGTTGATTGAAAGCGAGTTGTTTGGTCACGAAAAAGGTGCCTTTACCGGAGCTGACACCTTGCGTAAAGGTCGTTTTGAAATGGCTAATGGCGGAACGATTTTTCTGGATGAATTGGGAGATATTCCACTCTCGACGCAAGTTAAGCTGTTACGGATGATTCAGCAGCGCGAGTTTGAACGTGTGGGCGGAACGCAAACGATTAAATCGGATGTGCGAATTGTAGCCGCAACCAATCGAAATTTGGAAGAGATGATAAAATCGGAAGAATTCAGAGAAGATTTATATTATCGAATTAATGTGTTTCCGATTTATATTCCATCGTTGCGCGAACGACGCGATGACATACCCCTTTTAGTTGATTATTTTATTGGAAAATTTAACAAGGAAAACAGCACGAAAATTAAACGAATTACAACGTCGGCTTTGGATATGTTGATGGTTTATAGGTGGCCGGGTAATATTCGCGAATTAGAAAACTGTATCGAAAGGGCTTGTATTTTAAGTACCGATAATGTAATTCACAGTTACAATTTACCGCCATCTTTACAAACTGCCGATTCTACAAATACACTGGCAAAAGGTGGAATGGTTTATACCGTTGAGCAGGTTGAAAAACAATTGATTCGGGAAGCTTTAACAACCACTAAAGGAAACATTACAAAAGCTGCCGAAACCTTAAAAGTTACCGAGCGCATGCTTGGAACCCGATTAAAAAAATACAATATTGATGCCTGGCGATATAAAGTATAATGCTTTTGGGATTTTGCACCGTGCTTTAGCGCGGTGAATTTGAATTCGAAAAATTAAAGCTTTAGCATTTAAATTTCATGTAAATATTAATGGCTAAAGCCAGTTCGTTTCATACTATTGTAACACCAAGCTAAAGCATGGTGCAATATATACAACATTTTATTGTATTCAGTTTTTCTTATTAAGAATTTAGAATGACAAAGAAGAAATTTATACAAGTTGACCTGAGTAATCCGATCCACTGCAAGCAGGTACTTCATCTTTTAAACGATTACATGGAAGATGAAATGGGCATTCGTAAATCGATGCCTTTGGAACTTGGTCCTAAAATTATTGAAGGCTTAAAAAAACACCCGGCTTATTTGGGCTTTTTTGTTTGTATTGGCGGAGACTTTGTCGCCCTTGCCAATTGTAACCTGAATTATTCTACCTGGGCTGCTAAATTCCTAATAAACATTCACGATTTTATTGTTTCTCCTTTATTTAGAAAACAGGGGGTTGGCGAATTTCTGCTAAGCGAAATTGAAAATTACGCAAAAGAAAAAGGATATTGCAAACTCAACCTCGAAGTTCGTGTTGATAATCTTAAAGCACAAAATCTGTATGAAAAAGTGGGATATTCCGATTGTGAACCACCTATGTTTTTTTGGCAAAAATTGCTTTAGTTCAAACTAGGAGTTAAACTCTGTCATGGGGATAGTCAACCTTAATAATTCACTTTATATACAGAAGTGGCAATAATCTGTGCACCATTACTCATTTTATTTTGTACAAACGAGTCCACCCCGATAACTATTTTATTTCAAAATTGTTAAAGCGATAAAAAATATTTCGATTAAAGTGGTTCATAAAAATCCTTCTTTTTATCTTGTCTCCTGATAAACAAAATTACGAATGGCAGCACAAAAAAAAGGCAATAAGGGAAAAGTAATTCAAATGCTTAGTCCCGAAAATTATATCAAACAAAAAGCTCGTTCTCTACCGATAGAGGAATGTTGGATTAACTCGGATTGGGAAGAAGATGGATTGGCTAATATCATGGTAACACGAAAGCACACGAATAATAATGTTACAGTAGGAATGTACTTGACTGATTTGAAATGCCTTGGTATCAAGGATGCGCAGTACTTTTTCAATTTGAGTCCGGCAGAATACCGCGACTTGCAGTTTAAATATCGAGAATACCTTGATATTGAATCGATAAACTACATTCATGCACATAATATTATTTATGCTGGAATTGAATTTGCAGAAGACTATGGATTTAAGCCTCACAAAGATTTTGGCATTGCTGAATATATTCTTGAGGAAGATACAGATGATATAGAGTTAATGGAGATCCCTTGTGGTAAAGAGGATAAGCCTTTTTATGTTCGTGGTCCACTGGATAGCGATATTCGTGCAAAACAAATAATAGCCCAACTTGAAAAAACTGCAGGATCGGGGAATTATCATTTTATTGATACGTTCGATAAAATGTGGGACGATGATATCGATGAAGACGAGTTTGATTCGGACGAGTTTGATGGCAATGAAAAGTTGGACGACGTGAAGTTGTTTTTGGATTATTTTAGCCGATTAGATAAACTGTCGGATGATGAATCTGAAGATATGGACGACCTCATCGACTCAATTTTTATCGATTTTGTTGATTTGGAAAAGGTTGAGGTCTATTATGATGACTTAATGTCTGCATTTGAAAGAATTAAGGTGGTTCAGGAAGTTCCTCTGGAAATGGTAAAAGACCTAGGAATCGCTTCAGAGCAACTTGATGAGCTTAGAGCCGATTTTTTTGAAGTGGAAAAGTTAATTGATGAAGGACATGAAAATGCCCATAAACGATTAAAAATAGTTACTAAAAAGTATTTAGAAAATGCGGCTACACGTTATCTTAATTTATTTTTACTTTATGCGCAAGAGGCAAGAAGATTTAACCAATTTCTTGAAGAATCGATTAAATCTTATCCGTATTTTCCTTTAATTAATTTGTTAAGTCAAATTGACAAAATCAGTAAAGAAAAAGATGGAGGAGATGTTCATGTCAACTCTGAAATAGATGTAGAAAATGTAATTGACAAGTTTTTTCCAAATCGTAAAATCCTTTATAGTTCAGAGGTATTTTACTTCATGCAGTATCTTATTTTATATACTTCGGATGCGTTAAATATGGAGTGCATTGAAGCCTTAGGTGATATGCTTTACGAAATAGAATTGAGTCAAGAATATGTTGGACTACTGGGTGAGTTTATAAAACTAGCAAAAATAACTTTTATTATTGGGCTAATTGACGGTTTAGCTAGCAAAGAATAAAGGGATTATTGAAAGTGCATAAAGAGAAAGTACGGTGTTCATAAATTAATAATGACTCCGTCCTTTCTCTTTCTTTATTTTAATCAGTCTTATTTCCAGCCACCCCCCAATGCCCGGTACAATGTAACTACTGCATTAAGTTGCTGAAGTCGATCGTCAACATCGTTAATTTGTGCATTTAATAAACTTTGTTGTGCATTTAAAACTTCGGTGTAAGTTGCCGAACCATAAATCAGTAATTCTTTGGTATAGTCAACCGATTTCTCCAAAGCATCGAGCTGTTTTTGACGAAGTTCAATTTTTTGCACCGACGAATCATACAAACTCAAAGCATCATTTACTTCCTTTCCGGCATTTAAAAGGGTGTTGCTAAAGTATGCCAGCATTTCTGCCTGCGTTGCTTTGGCCACTTCGAGGCGTGTTTTGTTTTGTCGTTTATTAAAAATGGGCTGAGTTAGTCCTCCGACCAAATTCGCAGCAAAAGATGCCGGATCAAACAGATCTTTGAATTCAAGCGCTTCAAAACCAGAGTTTGCAGTTAATGTAACCGAGGGATAAAAATAGGCTTTGGCGCTGTTGGTTAATTCAAAGGCGTTTATTACTGCAAATTCAGCTTGCATTACATCCGGCCGGTTTTCCAAAAGCTGCGAAGGAATCCCTGTGGCTAAAAGTGCATTAGCTTGCTGAACTTCGAATTTTGCCCTTTCTATTCTTCCCGGTGTTCTGCCCAAAAGCAGGCAGATTGTATTTTCAGTTGCCTTTATTCGTTGTTCAATATCCGGAATAGTTACTTCTGCAGCATACCGTGCAGCTTCACTTTGCACCACGGCAGCTCCGGTAACTCTTCCACTCTCTTTCAGCACTTTCAACGTTTCCACCAGGTCAGCACTGTTTTTAACTGTTTCTCTGGTTATTTGCAGTTTGCTGTCTAAAGCAAGTAAATTGTAATAGCTTGAGGCGATATTAGCAATCAAGCTGGTTTGAACTGCTTTTTGTGCAGCATCGGAAGCCATGTAATTGGCATACGACGCTTTTTTCGCACTACTCAACTTTCCCCAAAAATCAATTTCCCAGCTACTTTGAACCATAATTTGTGAGGCGTTGTAATTACTTGGTCCGTTGGGATAAGTTGATTCTGAACGGTGTACGTAGGTATGCCCGGCCTGTGCTGATACCGACGGAGCCAAAGCTGCACGACTTTGTTTAAAATAAGCTTCGGCAGACTTTACTCGTTGCATTGCAGCTTCTAAATCGAGATTGTTTCTCAATCCTTCGGCAATCAGACTGTCAAGCAAATCATCGTTAAATAAATCCTGCCAGTTTTCATTGGCCAGATTTGTACTGTCGCTCTCCATTGTTCCAAAAATCCCGTCGGTAATTGTCTGACTTCGTTGGTAATGATTACTTGTACTACATGCAAACAGCGTTAGTGCAGCCAGTAGGACAAGCATTGTATTTTTTAATGAATTCATATTCATAATTTTTAATGTTAAACCGGAACTAAGCCAGGCTATTCATTTCTGAGATTTCTTTTTCTTTTGGTTTTGTAATTTTTTCCTGCAGTGTTTGGAAAACAACAAACATGGCAGGTATTACCAAAATCCCGATTAAGGTACCGATAAGCATACCTCCAACAGCACCGGTTCCTATGGAACGGTTACCATTTGCGCCAACTCCGGTTGCTAATACCAGAGGGATTAATCCCACAATAAAGGCAAACGAAGTCATCAAAATGGGGCGCAAGCGGGCAGTAGCTCCTTCAACAGCAGCTTGCATGATACTCATTCCTGCTTCTCTTCGTTGTCGTGCAAACTCCACAATCAGGATGGCGTTTTTGGCCAGAAGTCCTATGAGCATGATCAGTGATATTTGCAGGTAAATATTGTTTTCTACCCCCATTAAACGGGCAAAAATGAATGCTCCCGAAATACCTATGGGCAACGAAGTGATAATAGACAGTGGCATAATGTAACTTTCGTATTGCGCGGCAAGGAAAAAATATACAAATATTAAACTCAAGACAAAGATGAGAATGGTTTGATCTCCGGCACTGATTTCCTCGCGCGTAATTCCTGAAAATTCATAATCATAACCTGCAGGTAATTTTTCGGCAGCAACCTCTCGAATAGCATCAATGGCATTACCCGAACTAAATCCGGGGTTGGGCGCACCGTTCACTGAAATAGCCGTGTACATATTAAATCGGTTGATACTTTCAGGACCATAAACTTTGGTAAGTGTTATAAATTCGGAAATTGGAGCCATCTCGCCGCTGGCAGTTCTTACTTTTATATTGTTTAAATCTTCCGGATTTCCTCTAAACTCTGCTTCTGATTGCACCATTACGCGATACTGTTTTCCGAAGCGATTAAAATCGGATGCATAATATCCACCAATGTATCCTTGCATGGCCGAAAGTACAGAGCTTACCTGCAGGCCCGAACGCATACATCGGGCTGCATCTACATCAATCTTGTATTGTGGGAATCCGGTATTAAATGCGGTCCTCGCATATTGTATCTCCGGACGCTGATTGAGCGCTCCAAGAAATTCATTGGAAATGTTCTCAAAACGATGAATGTCTCCACCGGTTTTGTCTTCCAATTTTAATTCGAAACCACCGGTTATACTAAACCCGGGAACCATTGGAGGCGAGAATATAATAATACGTGCATCTTTTATTTGTGAGGTGAGGCCATAAAGTTTTTGCACAATACTGTTTTGATCTTGCCCATCTCCTTTCCGTTGGTCGAAAGGTTGTAGGTTGGCTAAAATCATAGCATACGAACTTCCTGTACCTCCCAAAAAAGAGAAACCTGAAATAATTGTGCGTGACCTGATTTCCGGAACGGATTGGATTAATTCGTCAAGTTGTTTAGCAATTTCAATGGTTTTTTCTGACGAAGTAGCAGGAGGCAAAGAAATATCGACAAACATGCGACCTGTGTCTTCGGCCGGCACAAATCCACTGGGTGTAGTTTTCATTAAAAAAACCAGAATAATAATAAAGGTTACAATCATTCCGCCAGCCAGCCATTTTTTCCTTATAAAGAAGCTGGTAATTTTCTGGTATTTAGCACTCGTTACTTCAAAAGTAGTATCAAACGCTGTAGAAAAACGTTTCATCAAACCTTTTCTTCCCTTTAATTCTTCTTCATGTGGTTTTAAAAATATAGCACAAAGTGCCGGACTTAAAGTAAGTGCGTTGACGGCCGAGAGCAGAATTGCAACAGTAAGCGTAATCCCAAACTGTTTGAAAAACACTCCGGTTGTGCCTGTTATAAAAGTTACCGGAACAAAAACGGCAGCCATAACTAA
>JBFFMM010000177.1:0-6288 GCA_041554075.1 Draconibacterium sp.
CCGAAATTTCAATTGCAGGCCGGAACCTGGTTTTAATGCCCTTTAGCGACAAAATATCTGTGTCGCAAAAAATTAGAACCAATGAGGAAAAAAACCGGTTAAAAAAATTAGTACAAAGCATTAAACCTCGTAAATACGGGGTAATTATCAGAACTGTAGCCGAAGGAAAAAAAGTTGCGGAGCTCGATCAGGAGCTCACAAGACTTGTCGAGAAATGGGAAACTATTTTTCATCAGCTTAGCAGGGTTCAGGCACCTTCGTTACTTATTAGCGAAATTGACCGAACTACAGCACTGCTGCGCGACATTTATCATCCTGATTTTAACAGTATCATTGTAAACGACCATTCGGTTAGCACAGAAATTGCCGATTACATAGGTAGTATTCAAGCTGACAAAAGAAAAATTGTTAAGTATTACAAAGGACGTCAACCCATTTTCGACCATTTTGGGGTCGATAAACAAATTAAAGCGTCGTTTGGAAAAACAGTTTCTTTTAAAGATGGTGCCTATTTAATTGTAGAGCATACCGAAGCGTTTCACGTAATAGATGTAAACAGTGGTAATCGTGCACGTGCCGGCAACGACCAGGAAAAAAATGCACTGGAAGTAAACCTGGCTGCCTGCAACGAAATAGCAAGACAATTACGGTTGCGAGACATGGGAGGAATCATAGTTATTGATTTCATTGACATGCACGTTGCCGCCAATCGCCAGAAAGTGAATGATCACATGAAGGAGGTTATGGCTAACGACAGGACCAAGCACAACATTTTACCTTTGAGCAAGTTTTGCCTGATGCAAATTACCAGGCAAAGGGTTCGCCCCGAGGAAAATATTGAAACAGCCGAGAGCTGTCCTACTTGTAAAGGAACAGGTAAAATTGTGCCTACTGTATTATTTGCCGACGAAATTGCCGGTAAAGTAAAATATGCACTAAAAGAGTTGAACAAAAAGAAATTACACTTGAAAGTTCACCCTTTTGTGGCAGCTTATTTAACCAAAGGTTTCAAAAGTATCCAGAGAAACTGGTTTTTGAAATACTTTAAATGGGTAAATGTTGAAGCTGTCAGTTCTTATTCCTTTTTGGAATATCATTTTTTTGACGAGAATGAGGAAGAAATTATTTTATAAAAAGAAAGCCGTTCGTAATGAGCGGCTTTTTTTTATTTTCGTAGTGTAATAAATAGTTCAACAATGAGGTTCAAAAAACTGGTTTATCTTCTTTTTCTTTCAATTGTAACTTTACAAATCCAGGCATTGGAAATTAAAGGAACAATAAAGTTACAAGATGATTGGCAACCGGTTGTGTATTTGGCTTCATTAAATTCGCCGGAGAATTTGTTTGTGGCATCGCCCGAATTTGTAATTGCCGAAACATTTATTCAACCCGATGGACAATTTTTAATCCAAACTCCAAGCGTTCCCAATGATTTACGTTTTTACCGATTGTATTTGGTGAAGGGGAAAAACTCAACAGTTGAATTTAATACGAATACGCATCGAAACTATATTCATTTACTGTTAGAACAAAATTCAAATATAGAAATAGAGGCCACGGTTGTTGATAATACATTATTTATTAGCGAAATTTTGGGATCTGACGATAGCAATACAATTTTGTATTTCGATAAAGAAATAGCAAAACGGAAAATCCAGTTTACTACAGATATAACAAAGGCCAAAAGCGATTTCCTTACTCAAGATATGGAGAACTTTATTCGTAATTTTGTTGATACGGTTCCGAATTCTCTGGTTGGCTTATATGCTTTATTTCATATTGATGAAAAAAATACCGACTTCATACAAAACAGCGCATTCTACTTTAATTTTCAAAAGCGAATAACAAAACAATTTCCGGGATCATTTTATGTTGAAAAGTATAATGATCTGTTAGATGAGTTGGTAGGTTTTCGGCAAATGGTATGCGAAATACCCGGTGTGCAGCCCAGGTGGAAAGATAACTTACTAATTGCGCAAAGCATACTAATACTAATTTTGCTGATTGCGCTCGTTTTTGTTTTAGTCAAGGCGAGGCGAAAAAAGCTACAAGTATTAGAGGAGAATGACAAATCGAAGAATTCTTTCTCAAGTCTGACAGTTAAAGAACGAGAAATATTGAGATTATTGGCTGATGGCAAAACCAACAAAGAAATTGCCAATGAATTGTTTGTCGAATTAAGCACTGTTAAAACGCATATTAATAGCATTTACAAGCAGTTACACCTTGCCAACAGGAAAGAAGCAATTGACTATTTTCATTCTTTTAATTCCTGAGCAGGGGGGTCTAGACCCAATTTCAACCCTGTGCTAATCAGATTTTTATCAACCAAATACTATTTATTCTGTTAATCTCGTATAGATTTGCATACGGAGAACTAAGCAACATTGCTTTTTGAATCGCAATTGTAAAGTTTAATTGGACTTGTTTATTGACGCTTAACCAAGAAGAATATAAAATATTTATAAAATGAAAAGATTATTTGTAACACTTATTGTCACGTTTGGAGTACTGTTTGCCCATGCACAAATGGTAAATCCAACAACGTGGACATTTGATTCAAATCAAAACGGGAACGAAGTAGATTTGATTTTTACGGCAACTATTGAAAGTGGTTGGCATTTATATGACACATACTTGCCGGAGGGAGGGCCAATTGCAACGACTTTTGTTTACGAAGACTCAACATTGTTTGAAATGGTGGGAGAGATTCAAAAAGTTCCGGAACCCGAAATTCATTTTGATGAAACCTTTCAGATGAATGTCGGCTATTTCGGCGGGAAGGCAGTTCTAACTCAAAAAGTTAAATTAAATTCATCAGGGCCAACTGAACTAAAAGGGTATGTGCTTTTTATGAGTTGCAACGATGAAACTTGTACACCACCCGAAGAGGCAGAATTTTCTTTTAAATTTAATCAGGATGCAGCTCCTGCGGAAAAGACGGAAGTGGCAACTGATGCTGATGATACAAGTTCGGCCGGTGGCAAAACTTTGTGGTTGTTTATTTTAATATCGGCATTAGCAGGTTTGGCAGCCATTTTAACGCCATGTGTATTTCCAATGATTCCAATGACTGTTTCGTTTTTTATGCGTGGTAGTGATAATCGAAAAAAGGCAGTTCGCACAGGTATCTTTTTTGGATTTTCAATTGTAGCTATTTTTACCTTGCTTGGCGCACTATTTTCAATTGGGATTTTTGGACCAAACGTAGGCAGTATTTTAAGTACACATTGGATTCCGAACCTTCTGTTTTTTGTGTTGTTTTTGGTATTTGCTATTTCTTTCTTCGGCGCTTTTGAAATGGTACTTCCAAGCAGTTTGGTAAATAAAACCGATGCAAAAGCCGATAAAGGTGGTTTTATGGGCGCCTTTTTTATGGCACTTACAACCGTAATTGTTTCATTTTCGTGTACCGGACCGTTTATTGGAGCCTTAATTATTGAAGCGGTTCAGCATGGAGGTATGCGCCCTTTAATCGGCATGTTCTTTTTTGGATTGGCCTTTGCCACACCATTTACACTGTTGGCAATATTCCCATCGGCCTTAAATAAATTACCCAAGTCGGGTGCCTGGTTAAATGCTATTAAAGTAGTTTTTGCATTCGTTCTGTTGGCATTTGGTTTAAAATTCCTGAGCAATATTGATCAAGTATACGGTTTTGGAATACTAAACCGCGAAATATACCTGGCCATCTGGATTGTTATTTTCTTCTTGCTTGGTATGTATTTCCTGGGAAAACTGAAATTCTCGCATGATAGTGACTTGCCTTTTGTTGGGGTTGGCCGACTGTTTTTAGCCATTATTACCTTTACCTTTGTGGTTTATTTATTTACAGGTTTACTTGGCGCCTCTTTAGGAACGGTGTCTGGTCTTATACCACCTGAAACCGAGAAGTCCTATTCGGTGCAATCCAATAGCCAAACTTCAAATCATGCACAGGCCGAATTATGTGGCCCTGCAAAATATGCTGATAAACTGCATTTACCAGAAGGTTTGCCCGGTTATTTCGATTTTGAACAAGGATTGGCCTGTGCCAAAGAACAGAATAAACCATTGTTTGTGGTATTTAAAGGACATGCATGTTCCAATTGTAAAAAGATGGAAGGTTCGGTTTGGAAAGATCCGGAAGCCCTGCAGCTTTTATCTGAAAAATATGTAATTGTTGGTTTATACACCGATGACCGAACAAAGTTAGACGAAAGCGAGTGGATTACCTCTTCAGTTGATGGAAAATTGAAAAAGACTTTAGGAAAAAAGAACCTCGATTTGCAAATTTCGAAGTACGAAACCAACAGTATTCCTTTCCATGTAATTATTGAACCCGACGGAACCGAACATCGCATGGGTGTAACTTTTGAAGACGATGAGTTTAGGGCTTTTCTTGAAAAAGGATTGTAGGAGAAAATTCAACAAAATACTGAAAGCCTTGTGTCGTTTTGATGCAAGGCTTTTTTTTGTAAATATTTTCTAAAACCGATTCGGATGAAATACAAATAATTGCATCATTGAAGAGACAAAAAGTTTCAACTTTTAAGCAGAGTTTCGGCTTGCATTTATATTTCCGTATAACGATCGTTTTACGATTTTTTCGTAATTCGGTTTGAACTCGGAATTTTGTTCAATTTTCTGTAATGCATACTGTTGAATAACCAGCAAGGGTAAAACGATTTTTTCCCTGATTTCAATTGAATTTCTGGAAATGGGTTCTTCCTCCATTAAAATATCATATCCCGAAATGAGTAGAGTCATTTCTTTCGACAGCTTGTATTCATCGAATAGAATGTTCCAGAACTCCCGGAAGTCTTTGTCTTTTGCGATATAACTTGTTAATTCAAAATAACATTTCGATAAGGACATCATGCTGTTTAGAATTAAAGCCTTAAAATAAGGGACTTCCTTAAACAGGGTTCTCAAATCATCCAATTTGCCATCATTAACGAACGCATGTAACGCGGTGCCAACGCCAAAATAACCGGGGACGTTTTGTTTCAATTGACTCCATGAACCTACAAAAGGAATAGCCCTTAAGTCTTTTAAATCCAGGTTTTTCTTATCACCTCTTTTGGATGGTCGGCTACCGATGTTCGCTTCGCCATAATATTTCAGCGTACTTTTGTTCTCCAAATAAGGGATAAACATTTTATGGTTTTTAAGTGCACTGTACTTTTCAAAACTTAATTCAGCCAATTCTTCAATCATTTGTCTCGATTCATCAGAAATGGCGTTTTCTTTTTCGTGTAAACTTTGCGATAAACCTGCAGTAAGCAGTTGCTCACAATTGTAGATAAAATGTTCTTTGGTTCCGTATCTACTGGAAATAGTCTGCCCCTGAATGGTTAATTGAATGGCATGGTTGGCAATTTTTTTGCTTTGAGAAGCGTAAAAACGATGTGTTTTACCACCGCCACGCGCAGGAGGTCCACCCCGGCCATCAAAAAATATTGCTTTAATTTCATATTGGTCACATACAGCCGATAAGTTCTCCTTTGTTTTCAAGATAGACCAGTTCGCTTTCAGATATCCACCATCTTTTGTCCCATCGGAAAAACCTAGCATAACCGTTTGCGTATTCTTGCGTTGACGAATGTGTTGCCGGTATTCAGGTAGCTCAAACAGTTCTTTCATAATTTCTTCGGAGTTGGCCATACCTTCCATTGATTCAAATAATGGAATTATATCAATGGGTATAGATTCTTGCCCCCAACAACACCATTTTAAAAGGCTGTAAACAAATAGTACTGAGAAAATATCTTCAGAATTACTAATGATATACCTGTTGCAGCCTTCTTCTCCATTTTTACTCTGAATGTATTTTAGTTGAGCAATTGTGCGAATTGTATCTTGTACGATCTCTTCAGTAAATTCATCAGCATTGACCTGAATTTCTTTATGAAGTAGTATTGAAATTAATTCATCTTTTTCCAATTCATCCAGGCTATTTTCGATCAAATTTTCTTTTAATAGAACCTCTTCGATGGTTTGTTTGTGTATTGCATGGTTTTGCCTAATGTCGAGTGCCGCAAAATGGGTTTTGAAAATTTTAACCTTGTCGATAAGGTTCTGCAGCTCTACAATGTATAAACTTTGGTAATTAGTTATGAGCGACTCTTTTATTTCATAAAGAGGATTAATTATTTCTTCAAAATGTATTGTTTGTGATGGATCGAACATGTTTACATAAATTCTCGATCGCAAATTTGCAACCTTATCTTCTACTTTTCTGAAGGTCAGTTTTTGCTCCAAATCTTTTATATCGCGGTAATAGCATTTCATCAAATTCATGCGCAG
>JBFFMM010000178.1:0-6283 GCA_041554075.1 Draconibacterium sp.
ATATTTTTTTCCGCATCAATGTTGGAACCAATGCCAATAATAACAGTATTCATCTTTTAGCCTCCATCTCCAACGAAACCGATTCGGCAAAACGTAAAGCATGAGGTTTATCTACTTCCACTTTTGCCCATTTTACTTTTTCGTCTTCCATAATTAAATCGAGGATGTTTTTTGTAAGTACTTCCAGTAACTTGAATTTCCCTTCCTGAACCATTGTCAGAATCTTCTTGGTAATTTTTTTATAATCAAAAATATCCAGTGGTTCATCAGCATCCAGTGCCTTATCCGGAATCTCTGTCTCAATCTCCAGATTTATAATTACATCCTGCTTGTTAACCAGTTCGTCGGGATTAAACCCAATGTAGGTTCTGATAAGAAGATTTTTTACGCGTATTCGTGCCATAGTTTAAAGGTTTTTCCCAAGGTTTTCACCACCGTCAGCAAACAATAGCTGTCCGGTTAAATATTCATTATCTAAAATATAATCTATGCTTTTCAAAATCGGTTCCAGACCTCCCGGTCGTTTCATAGGAATGTTCTTTGCCAGATTTTCCAAGTAGTTTTCATCTTCATCAGCCGGCGCCAAAGTAACCCCGGGAGCAATTGCATTGACCCGAATTCCGGGGGCAAACTCCAAAGCTGCCATTTGCGTTAAATCCCAAAGTCCCTTTTTCGATAGAGAATAGGCGGCAAAGTTTGATTTGTTTGTGGTAATCCGCGTATCTACAAAATTTATAATGTTGCCTTTTTTACAAAAATTGGAGAAATCGCGCATCAGAAAAAATGGCGCTTTTAGATTCACATTCAGCTGACTATCAAATAGCTCAACCGTTGTTTCTTGAAAATATCCTTTATCGAAGACAGACGCATTGTTTATCAGTAAATCAAATGTTCCAAAGCCAGAAATCATTTTTGGAATTAAATCAACAACTTCATTTATGTTAGATAAATCAGCCTGAACTGTTTGGAAACGTTGTGCCGGAAACTTTGCAGAGAGTTCAGTAACCAATAATTCTGCAGCTTCAGATGACGAATTGAAATGAACTAAAACATTCCATCCGCCCTCTGCCAAATGTTGAGCAATTGCCTTCCCAATCCGTTTTGATGCACCCGTTATTAGAGCCGTTTGTTTCATTCTGAAAAGTTAACGTTTTTTTAGAAAAAACATGTATTCATTTCAAAAGTTCATATCCACCCAGCTCGCTCTTCTTTTGGTTTACTATTTTTCTGATTGCATTTATTTGCCGATGAAATTTACTTTTGGAAAGTACCTGGCTACTTTGTAATTTTTGATTTGGAATGTGTTAAATACCACAATAAATACATTATACAAATACATGAAACCAGTAAATATAATATTCAGAAATATAGAAGGAGTGATCAGACTGGGACTAATATCACCTGCAAAATGGATTCGAATATAAGCGCTCAGTATAATTGCGATGTAGCCTAAAAAGAAAACCATTACCCAAGTTATCTGAAAATTTAACAGCTGTTTTGCAAGCTCATTCAAGTTCTTGATTTTGTCTTTTTTTGAAATCCACATAATTAATGGGACCAAAACTCCAAGTAAAGGAAAAACAACAAAACTCAATGCAGATAAATTTAAGCCAATTAGAAAGCCATTATCCTCTTGAACAGTCCAATCTGTAATTTCATCAGGAGATACTCCAAAAGTTTTGGCCAGACGAATTAATGAATCACCTCGCGGTTCTGTTTCACCATTTTCTATTCGTTGAATGGTTCGTTGACTCAACCCTGAGTTTTCGGCCAGCTCTTCCTGAGAAAGTCCTTTTCGGTTTCTTAGATTCTTTACGTTTTTCGCTAATTCTTTGTTCTTCATTTTTAAATCGGATTAATTATTTCCGAACAAAAGTATGCCGAACAAAAATTCGTTGTTGCGTCATTTCTACGTCAAACTTACGTCATTCATGTCACAGCTGGAAATACCGCCTTCGAACAAGGTCTTTTCAGAATTAGCTATAAGAATTTAGTTTGCTCAAATATTTTCCAATAATATCAAACTCAAGATTGATAATTGATCCTTCTTTAAAAGTATGGAAATTGGTTACTTCCTGGGTAAATGGAATTATTGCTACCTGAAACGAATTGTCTTTTGAATTTACAACAGTCAGGCTCACTCCGTTTACGGTTACCGAACCTTTTTCAACAGTCATGTATCCTTTTTGGGCCGCTTCTAAATTAAAGTCGTACTCAAATGTATAATACCAGCTTCCGTCGGCTTCTTCCACTTTTGTACAAGTTGCAGTTTGGTCAACATGGCCTTGAACAATGTGCCCGTCCAAACGCCCGTTCATCATCATACTACGTTCAAGATTTACTTTTGAGCCCACTTCCAATAATCCCAGATTCGACTTAATAAGTGTTTCTTTTATGGCAGTAACTTTGTATAATTTTTCTGCTTTGTCTACCCAAACTACAGTTAAACATACACCGTTGTGCGACAAACTTTGATCCACTTTTAATTCGTCGGCAAACGAGCAAGTTAAGGTAAAATGTACATTCTCCTGATCTTTTTCAACAGCTACTACTGTTCCGTATTCTTCTACTATTCCTGAAAACATAATTAGAGCTCCCTATATCCCCCAAAGGGGGACTTTTTGTTATTTATACTTTAAAAATTATCTCTTTCGAAAATGCCACCTCAACATTCTTCCCCTTCGGGGAGGTTAGGAGGGGCTTTTAATACTCCAATCTACCCCTTCTTTGGTATCTTTTAATTCAATACCAATGGTATTTAATTCGTCGCGAATTTTATCTGCTGTTCCCCAATCCTTATTTGCTTTTGCATCTTTCCGAAGCTGAATCAACAACTCAATGGCATCCGCCAAAACTTTATTTTCGCCAGAGTCGGCAGTTTCTTCCACTTTTAATCCCAGAATATCAAAAACCATTGTTGCATAAAACGATTTTAATTCTGCCAAATCATCAGCTGAGATTTTTTCTGTTCCGGCTTTTATGGAGTTAATTATTTTTACTCCGTCAAAAAGATGTGCAATAGCAATCGGGCTATTTAAATCGTCGTTTAAAGCAGCAAAACACTTTTCTTTTAAAGAATGAATTTCAACTGTGGAATTCTCCGAAGCTGATAATTCATTCAATGTTTTTATGCCATTCATTAAACGCTCTAAGCCTTTTTCGGAAGCTTGCAACGCCTCGTTTGAAAAATTAATGGTACTGCGGTAATGCGCCTGCAAAATAAAAAACCGAATGGTCATTGGCGAATATGACTGCTCAAGAATTTCGTGCGAGCCCGTAAACAACTCATCCAATGTTATAAAGTTACCCAGCGAACGAGCCATTTTTTGCCCGTTTATGGTAATCATATTGTTGTGCATCCAGTACTGAACACTTTCTTCGCCCCGGCTTGCCGTATTTTGAGCAATTTCGCATTCGTGGTGAGGGAAGGTTAAATCCATTCCACCGCCATGAATATCAAATTTTTCACCCAAATATTTTGTGCTCATTGCTGAACATTCCAAATGCCAGCCCGGAAAACCATCGCTCCATTTCGAGGGCCAGCGCATAATATGTTCGGGTGCCGCCTTTTTCCACAAAGCAAAATCAAACGAATTTTTCTTCTCGCTTTGCCCTTCCAGCTGACGCGTATTCGTTTTAATATCTTCCAGATTTCTACCCGAAAGTTTTCCGTATTTGTAATCTTGGTTGTATCGTTCTACATCGAAATAAACAGATCCGTTTTTTTCATATGCATATCCGTTTTTAAGAATGGAGTCGATCACATCCATTTGTTCGATAATGTGACCCGACGCACGAGGTTCGATACTCGGACGTGTAATATTCAAATCATCCATGTTTCGATGGAAAGTATTCATATATTTCTGAACGACCTCCATCGGTTCCAGTTGTTCCAATCGAGCCTTTTTAGTTATGCGATCTTCGCCAACACCTTCCACTTCGTCTTCGAGGTGACCAACATCAGTTATGTTACGCACATAACGAACAGTATTTCCTAAAAAAGTGAGATAACGATACAGTAAATCGAAAGTTACATAAGGGCGTGCGTGCCCCAAATGCGAATTGCTATAAACAGTTGGTCCGCAAACATAAAGTCCAACCCTTCCTTCGACCAAAGGTTTAAAAACTTCTTTTTTGCGGCTTAAGGTATTATAAATTACAAGTTGATTTTCCATAACTTTTCAATATGAAAACGAATTCACAAAGGTAAAATAAAATGAATGATTTAGGAGATAATAATTCCCTTCGCTCTTTATGCTTCAGCT
This sequence comes from Draconibacterium sp., assembly GCA_041554075.1. Lineage (GTDB taxonomy): Bacteria > Bacteroidota > Bacteroidia > Bacteroidales > Prolixibacteraceae > Draconibacterium. The sequence goes on from JBFFMM010000178.1 coordinate 4,266, forward strand.
GTTTCTTCAGCCTCAACTACTACTTCTTCTTTCTCTTCAACTTTATTAAAATGCTTGCGATAAAAAAGTAAAATTGAAAATATTCCAATGGTTATTGCCGAGTCGGCAACATTAAAAACCGGACGAAAAAAGATAAATGGATTGCCACCAACTTTTGGCAACCATTCCGGGTATCTGCCTTCAATTAACGGGAAGTAAAACATATCCACAACGCGACCGTGTAAAAACGTGGCATAACCGCCTCCGTCGGGAAACAGACTGGCTATTTGTCCATAACTGTCGTTAAAAATTATTCCGTAGAATAAACTATCGATAATGTTTCCAATGGCACCGGCAAATATCAGTGATATACTTACTATAAAACCAAAAGGAATTTCTTTTTGTTTGGCCAGCTTAAACAAGTACCAACCAATGGCCACAACCGCCAAAATACGGAATACACTCAAAAACATCTTCCCATATTCTCCGGCAAACTCAAAACCAAAAGCCATCCCGTTATTTTCCACAAAATGCAGAATAAACCAATCTTTGAAAACGATAATTTCATCGCCAATAGACAGGTTCGTTTTAATCCATATTTTTAAAACCTGATCGACAATTAATATCAGAAAAATAATAATGAGTGATTTTACAGTCCGCGACATATGCTATTCATTAAAATAAAAATGCTCTCCGAAATTCTGTTTCATCAGGTTTCGAAGAGCAATTTCAAGTGTTTTACTTCTACTTACTTTTGACTGTTTTTCGCATCGATACTAAGTGTTGCATGCGGTACAGCACGTAATCTTTCTTTCGAAATTAATTTACCTGTTTCGCGGCATATTCCGTAAGTTTTGTTTTCGATACGCACCATAGCAGCCTGCAAGTGCTGTATAAATTTTAACTGGCGTTGTGCCAATTTTCCTGCTTCTTCCTTCGAGAGTGTTGCAGCTCCTTCTTCCAAAACTTTAAATGTTGGCGATGTGTCTGCAATATCATTCCCATCGCTCTGATTGATGGAATTTCGGTACATCTCATAATCTTCCTGCGCTTTTTTAAGCTTCCCGGCAATTAAAGTTCTGAATTCCTTTAACTCCTCATCCGAATATCTATTTTTTTCTCCCATAACAGTAGGGTTTTAATTCGTTGGTTAATATTCATCTGTTTGCTTATTTTAACAGATAGAATCGTTTAAAAATTCTTGCGTGAATGATTTATAAAATAGTCGATTCACGAAAGCCCTAAAATAATAAAAAAACACTATCAAACTCAGAGTGTGTTGACAAATATTTTTTACAACTTCTCGATTTCAATTTGCGCCATTACATCCTTATCAATTTCGACTTCTTTTGCCTTCGCTAAATCAACATTCTCAACCAAAATCAATGAGTCGGCAAGCGTTTGAGCACATATGTATTCTTTATAGTTTTCAACAGCATCATTAAACGCTACGTGTTTTGCAACGGAAAGTTTTATTCTGTCGGTCACTTCAAAATCACTTTCTTTTCGAAGATTCTGAATTTTATTGATAAACTCGCGTGCAATTCCTTCCTGTTTTAACTCTTCAGTCACATCAATATCAAGCGCAATTGTCATCTGACCTTCGGTTGCCACTGTCCACCCAGGAATATCTTCTGTCTGAATTTCAACGTCATCTAAAGTGATTATAATTTTCTCATCACCGACCGTAATTTCATATTCCCCTGCAAGTTCAAATGCAGAAATTGCATCTTGCCCCAACTGATTAACAGCGCCTGCAATTTGCTTCATCATTTTGCCATATTTAGGGCCTAAAGCTTTAAAATTAGGTTTAATTTTTTTGCTGATTACACCGGCAGTATCGGTTAAAAACACAACCTCTTTCACGTTTACTTCAGCCAAAATAATATTTGCGACCGATTCAAACTGCTCTTTAAAATGAGGATTTAGTAACGGAACCATAATTTTTCCAAGTGGCTGACGAACTTTTAGTTTCTCCTTGCGGCGAAGAGCTAAAATCATGGAAGAGGCTTTTTGTGCAATGGCCATTTTTTCTTCCA